>DASULG010000356.1:0-15629 GCA_036278335.1 Pedococcus sp. | reverse complement strand
ATCTGCTTGGTGGGGTCGAGGACGGGCGGCACCGTCTCGAAACGACCACCGACCCGGGGGCGCACCGCGTTGGCGAGCACGACGGCGATGTACGGCAGCACCACAGCCAGCACGACACAGGTCCAGCGCACCCAGCCGCTGGTCACCACCGCCAGGACGAAGCACGTCGTGCGGATGCCCATCGTGAACAGGTAGCGGCGGATGCGCGCGGCCTGCTCGACCGCCAGCGACTCCGGTGCAGTCGTGACGGACTGCACGACCGCATGCCGGTCGTGGCGCAGGTGGTGGGAGTGGGCCATGCCTCAACGATAAGCCGCGTTCGATGCCGACTACCGATCGGTAGTCGGCTAGCGTCACGACAGGCCCCGCCCGCCGGGGCTGCGGGCACCCTTCGAGCAGAGGAGACGCATGGCGCAGGGCCGGAACGTGCTGGTGACGGGCGGCAACCGGGGCATCGGGCTGTGCATCGCACGGGCCTTCGCCGACGCCGGCGACCAGGTCGTCATCACCCACCGCTCAGGGGAGCCGCCCGAGGGGCTGCAGGGCGTCATCTGCGACGTGACGGACTCGGCCTCGGTCGACGCGGCCTTCGCCAAGGCCGAAGAGCTGCTCGGCGGCCCGGTGGAGGTCCTCGTGGCCAACGCGGGCATCACGGCCGACCAGCTGCTCATGCGCATGAGCGACGAGGAGTTCGACAGCGTCATCGACACGAACCTGGCTGGGGCCTTCCGCTGCGCCCGCCGGGCGAGCAAGGGGATGATCCGGCTCCGCCGGGGGCGGATGGTGTTCATCTCCAGCGTCGTCGGCCTCTACGGCGCGCCGGGGCAGGCCAACTACGCCGCGAGCAAGTCGGCGCTGGTCGGCCTGGCCCGCTCCATCTCGCGCGAGCTCGGTGGCCGGGGGATCACCGCGAACGTCGTGGCCCCGGGCTTCATCGAGACGGACATGACCGCCGAGCTGCCTGAGGACCGCAAGAAGGCGTACCAGGCGAGCATCCCGGCCGGACGCTTCGCGCAGCCCGAGGAGGTCGCTGCCGCAGTGCGGTTCATCGCCTCGGACGACGCGGCCTACATCACCGGCGCCGTCATCCCGGTGGACGGCGGACTCGGCATGGGCCACTGAGGCCGACGCTGACACCGCCGCCGACCTCGACCCAGACGGACAGACAGAGCCAGACGGACAGACTGAGCCAGACGGACTGACAGAGAGAGACGCACATGCTGCTCGAGGGCAAGAAACTGCTCATCACCGGGGTCCTCATGGACTCCTCGATCGCCTTCCACGTCGCCAAGCTGGCGCAGGAGCAGGGGGCGGAGGTGGTGCTCACCTCCTTCGGACGCACGTTCAAGATCACCCAGACGATCGCCAGGCGGCTGCCGACCACCCCACCCGTCGTCGAGCTCGACGTCACGAACCAGGACGACCTCGACTCCCTGGCTGAGCGGCTGGGCGAGCACGTCGACGGCCTTGACGGGGTGCTGCACTCGATCGGCTTCGCCCCCCCGGGCGCCTTCAACTTCCTCGAGGGCACCTTCGAGGACGTGTCGACGGCGATGCACGCCTCCGCCTACTCCCTGAAGTCCCTGGCCGTGGCCGCCCTGCCGCTCATGGATGGTGGCGGCAGCGTGGTGGGACTGACCTTCGACGCGAAGTTCGCCTGGCCGGTCTACGACTGGATGGGGGTCGCCAAGGCGGCCTTCGAGGCCACGAACCGCTACTGCGCCCGGGACCTCGGGCCCAAGGGCGTGCGCTGCAACCTCGTCTCCGCTGGTCCGATCCGCACGACGGCTGCCAAGTCGATCCCGGGGTTCGAGGCCTTCGAGACCACCTGGAACCAGCGCGCACCGCTGGGGTGGGACGTCAACGACCCCGTGCCCGCCGCCAAGGCGTGTGTGGCCCTGATGTCGGACTGGTTCCCGGCGACAACCGGCGAGATCGTGCACGTCGATGGTGGCGTGCACGCCATGGGCCAGTAGGGCGCTGGCGGCACGAGCCAAGGGACCGACCGGACCCGCAGGACCGGACGCGCCACCGGGGCTGACGGGCGCTGAGCCGGGGCTGACCGGGCTCGCGGAGACGTCTGGCGCGGCCACTAGGCTCCGCAGCATGACTTCCCACTCGACGGTCACCGTCGCCGAGGTCCGGGTCCTGGAGGGCCCGAACCTCTACTTCGCCAAGCCTGCGGTCAAGGTCAGCCTGGAGCTCCCGGGCTACCTCGAGGCGGACGAGGCGTCGCTGCAGGGGCTCGCGCGCCGCACGGGCCTGCGGGGCAGCCGCCCGGGCGCGCCCGGCTCGGAGCTGCGCCAGCGGTTCGTCGCGCGAGTGGTCGAGCGGGCCGTGCGGCGGCTGGCAACGGCGAGCGGCACCAGCCGCCTCGGCGTGCGCAGCAGGCCGGGCAGCTCACCGGAGTCGGTGGTGGTCGCGTTCGTCTGGAGGCGGCGCGGACGCGGCGAAGCCCTTGGGAATGCGCTGGGCCCCACCCTCGCCGCGTGGCTGGACGGCGACGACGCCGTGGCACAGCAGGCCGAGGAGATCACCCACACCCCCCCGGGCGCCAAGCCCGCGGTGCTGGTGCCGACCGTTCCCGTGGCCTCGGTCACCGGCACCAATGGCAAGACCACGACCACGAGGATGCTCGGCCACATCGGCATGACGGCGGGGCTGAAGACGGCGTGGTCCTCCACCGACGGCATCGTCGTGCAGGGCGAGATGACAGAGCGGGGCGACTACTCCGGGCCCGCCGGGGCCAGAGCGGTGCTCTCCGCGCCGGGACTGGAGCTGGGCATCCTCGAGACCGCGCGCGGAGGCATGCTGCTCAAGGGCATGGGCGTGGCCGCCAACGACGTGTCGGTGGTCACCAATGTCTCAGCCGACCACCTCGGCCTGCAGGGGATCGACACGGTTGACCAGCTCGCCGAGGTCAAGTCGATCGTCACGCGGGCCACGAAGCCTGGTGGCTGGGCGGTGCTCAACGGCGATGACCCGCGGGTCTGGGCCATGCGGGCGGTCACCCGAGCCAAGCCGTGGGTGTTCACGCTGCGCGCCGACTCCCCGGCGGTTCGTGAGTCCCTGGACGCAGGCGGGCGCGCCATCACCGTTCTGGACGGCGACATCACGGTGCTGGGGTCCGGGCCCGACCCCGACCGCCTCGTCAGCGTCCTCGACGTCCCGGCGACGCTGTCGGGCCTGAGCCAGCACAACACCGCCAACGCCCTCGCCGCCGCCGCGGCGGCCCTGGGCCTGGGGCTGCCCCGGGACGCGGTCATCGAGGGACTGCGCACGTTCGCCCCCGACGAGCGGCTCAACCCGGGCCGGATGAACGCCTACACGATGCGCAGTGCAGACGGCGGCTCGATCACGGTCATCCTCGACCTGGCCCACAACGAGGCAGGCCTCGAGGCCCTCCTGGACGTTGCCCACGGCCTGCGTGTCCCCGGCGGGCAGGTGCACCTGGGACTCGGGCTGGCCGGTGACCGCACCGACGAGCTGCTGGAGTCCATGGGCGAGATCGCCGGTCTGCGGGCCGACCGCGTCGTCGCGGCCCACAAGGAGCACTACCTGCGAGGCCGCACGATGTCCGAGCTCGAGCACCACCTGCGCATCGGTCTGGCCCGGGCCGGGGTGGCTGACGTCGACTCCTACGGGACCGAGCTCGAGGGCCTCCAGGCCCTGGTGCCGGAGGCGGCGGACGGCGACGTCGTGTGCCTCATGTGCCACGCCGAGCGCGAGGAGGTCTCCGCGTGGCTGGCGGCCCAGGGCGCGAGGCCCGACACGGCCGCCGACATCCGACGCAAGGTCGTCGCCTCCCGCGGCGAGCACGACTTCGAGGCGGCGATCGCTGAGCTGTGGGACCTGCAGGACGACCACGCCAGGGTCGTGGCCGCCCGCGAGCTCCACGCGCAGCACCCGGACGATGCGCGGCTGGCGTTCGAGTATGCCGGCGCGCTCGACGCCGCCGGGAACGAGACCGAGGCCGTCGAGGTGTACCGCAAGGCCCTGGCGGGTGGTCTGCGCGAGCCGCACCGCCACCGGGCACGCATCCAGCTGGCCTCCAGCCTGCGCGTCTCGGGCGGGGCCGAGGAGGCCTACACCCTCCTGTCGGAGCTCGCCGACGAGCGCCCGCACAGCGTTGCCGTCGTGGCGTTCCGGGCCCTGGCCGCGGTCGACAGCGGTCGAAGCCGGGAGGCGGTCGCCGACCTCGTGGACGCCCTGGTGCACCACGCGGGCGACGAGGACACGCTGGCCTACGGGCGTGCCCTGCACTCCTACGCCGAGGACCTGCGCCACCGCTGAGAGGGACGTATGCCGCGGGCGTGAGCCCGCGGCATACCGTCAGGGCCGCAGGCGGCCCCCAAGCCTCACACGGGCTGGGCGGCCTCGATGTCCTCGTCGGCGCTGGCCCCGGCCTCGTCCCCGGAGACCTGGGCCTCGGTCTGCAGCTCTGCAGGGTCGAGGTCGGGGTCGCTCACGACCGGGCCGCCGGTGTGGGCTCCCGCCTGCGCACTGTTGGTGAGCTGCTCGAGCTCGGCTAGCACGTCGGCGTGCTTGTCGACGCAGAGCACCACGACGTCACCGGGGTTGGCGCGCGCCATGCAGTGGTGCAGTGCGGTGATCTCGTCGAGGACGACCTCGACCTGGCGGCACCGCACGCCCTCCTGCCCCACCTGGGCGCGGGCGCCCTCGGCAACCAGCTCGGCGCACTCGCCGCGCTTGCGGCCTCGCAGCCGCTCGTCCTCACGGACGACGAGCACGTCGAAGTGCTTGGCGGCGATGGCACCGAGCTCGCGCATGTCATCGTCACGGCGGTCCCCGGCCGTGGCGATCATGCCGATGCGCGAGAGCTTGCCGAGGTCGGACTGGCCCGACTTCTGGGCCGAGTAGGCCTCGACGAAGTCGCCGAGGACCCTCATGCCGGGAGCGTTGTGGCAGTAGTCCACGAAGACGTCGATGTTGTTGACGTTGACCTGGTTCATGCGGCCGGGGGAGAGGTAGTACGAGGTCGCGAAGGTCCGCAGCCCCTGCCGGATCTCGTGCAGGCCGGCGCCCGCCGCAAACGCCGCACCAGCCGCCGCCATCGCGTTGGCCACGTTGAACCGCGCGGTGCCGCCGAAGGTCGAGGGCAGGAGGTGGGTCCAGGCCAGCTGCATGGAGCGCCGGCCGTGCTTGATGACGATCATGTCGCCCCTGTCGGTGGGCTCGAGCACCACGGCCCGGCCGCCGCGGCGGCAGTAGTCGTCGATGAACTCGCGCACCTTCGTGCCCGGCGGCTGCAGCGAGAACCACACGATGCCGCCCGAGCACCGGCGCCTCATCTTGCGCACCAGGGCGTCGTCGGCGTTGAGCACCGCGAAGCCGTCACGGGGGACCGCCTCGACGATGACCGCCTTGACGTCGGCCAGCTGTTCGAGGGTGTCGATCCCGCGCATGCCGAGGTGGTCGGGCGCGATGTTCGTGACGACGGCGACGTCGTTGCGGTCGTAGCCCAGGCCCTCGCGCAGGATGCCGCCGCGGGCCACCTCCATCACGGCGAAGTCGACGCGCGGGTTCTGCAGGACCATGCGCGCCGAGCGGGGCCCCGAGGCGTCGGACTTGATGACGAGGCGCTCGTCGATGACGATGCCGTCCGTCGAGGTCATGCCGACCTTGCGGCCGATGCCCTTGAAGATGTGGGCGATCATGCGTGCGGTGGTGGTCTTCCCGTTCGTCCCGGTGACGGCGACGATGGGCACCCGGGAGGGCGAGCCGGGCGGGAACAGCAGGTCGACGACGGGCCTGGCGATGTACTGCGGCTCGCCCACCGTCGGGTGGGTGTGCATACGGAAACCCGGGGCGGCGTTGACCTCGCAGATGGCCCCACCGGTCTCGCGCACGGGGGAGGCGATGTCGGGGCAGATGAAGTCGATGCCCGCCACATCGAGGCCGATCATGCGTGCCGCCTCCTCGGCGATCTCGATGTTGTCGGGGTGCGCGTCGAAGGTGCGGTCGACGGAGATGCCGCCGGTCGACATGTTGCCGGTCATGGCCAGCTTGACCATGTGGCCCTCGTCGGGGACGTCCTCCATGGCGAAGCCCTGCTCGCGGACCAGCGCCACCGCAGCAGCATCGACCTTGATGCGGGTCAGCACCTTCTCGTGCCCGACGCCTCGGCGGGGATCGGCGTTGGTGAGCTCGACGAGCTCGGCGACGGTGTGGGTCCCGTCGCCCATCACGTGGGCCGGGACCCGCTCGGCGATGGCCTGCATCTTCCCGCCCACGATGAGGCAGCGGTAGTCACGGCCGGTGACGAACGACTCGACGATGACCGAGCCGCGCCGCGACTCGCCCTCGGCCGTGGCGAAGCCGGCGCGCACCTCGTCGTCGGACTGCAGGTCGAGGCACACCCCGCGGCCGTGGTTGCCGTCGAGGGGCTTGACCACGACGGGGAAGCCGACCCTGCGGGCGGCGGCCACCGCGGCATCAGCGGTTCGGACGGTCTCCTGCTTGGGAACCGGGAGGCCAGCGGAACCCAGCAGGCGCGTGGTCATGTCCTTGTCGCTGGCGATGTCCACCGCCAGGGCCCCGGTCTTGGAGGTCATCGTCGCCCGGATCCGCTGCGCGTGGACGCCCTGCCCCAGCTGGACGAGCGAGGCCGTGTTCAGCCGGATGTAGGGGATGTCGCGGCTGACCGCCTCCTCGAGGATCGCGGCGGTGGACGGCCCGAAGGCCGTGCGCTGGGCGCGCCGCAGGAACCCGTCGAGCTCCTCGGAGAAGTCGAAGCCTTCCTCTGCCTGCACGAGGTGGTTGAGCAGGCGAACGGCCAGGGTGCCGGCGGCCAGGCCCACGGCCTCGTCGGCGTAGTCGTAGATCACGTTGTAGACGCCTGGCGTGCCCTTCACCGCGCGGGTCTTGCCGCGGCGCAGGTCGTGGCCGGCCTCCTGCTGCAGCTGCAGGGCCACGTGCTCGGCGACGTGCCCCAGCCAGGTGCCCTCGCGCAGCCGCTCGATGAAGCCGCCCTTCACGCCACGGGAGCAGGTGTGGTGGTGCAGGTCCGGCAGCAGGTCGACGAGGCGGTCGGTGAAGCCCTCGAGGGTGTCGGTGGGGTAGCCCTCGAGCACGCCGAGGTCGACCACGAGGTGGATGGCGGGGCTGTACGACCAGATGTTGCCGCCCCGGTACACCCGCGACTCGACGATGCGCAGCTCGGGTGCAGCCGGGCCGGCCGGGATCGGTCGTTCTGCTGCCATGGGTGGTCTCCTTGCGGTTGAACAGGGGTCGAGCCGGGTGCAGCTCAGGCCTTGGCCGCCGCCAGCGTCACGGTGACGTCCGGGTGCCTCTCGACGAAGTCGATGAGCCGCACCTCGCGAAGGTCGAACGTAGCGCCCGCCGGGAGCGAGTGCACCACTGCACCCGAGACCATCATCGGTGCACCCCGGCGGGCCTCAGGCGCGTCAGAGGTGGCGCTGCGGCAGTCGAGTACGAACACCGCCCCCCGCCCGTGCACGACGAACGTGCTGCGGTCGTGCACCTCGATGGCGGTGTCCTCGTCGATGCCGATGCCGATCAGGTTGGGAGACCCCGCCACCATCGACATCAGACGCCCGTAGCGGGACCGCTGGCCGAAGTGCTGGTCGATGATGACGCCCTCGAGCAGTCCCAGGCCGGCGCTGAGCTGGCTGTGCCGCTGGCGCGGCGTGATGCCCTCGTCGCCCATGGAGATCATGAACTGGCTCATGATCGAGGCGCCCGCCGAGGTGCCGCCCACGACCGCGCCGCGGTCGTGGGCCCGGTGGAGCGCGTCGCCCAGGGGAGTGCCGAGGAGCCGCTGGCTCAGCTTGAGCTGGCTGCCGCCACTCATGAACACGCCAGTGGCCTCGTCGATGAGCGCGACCGCTGTCTGGTCGTGGGCGTCGAGCCGGTGTTCCGGGTTGACGACCGAGACGTCGTCGGCTCCGAGGCGTCCGAAGACCTCTCGGTAGGCCGAGACCACCTCGTCCTGGAAGGAGGAGGCCGTGGGGATGATGACGATGCGGGCGCGGCGCCCTCCCGCCAGCCGGACGAACCGGCGCAGGACGATGGCCTTGCCGACCCTGTCCTCGGCTCCGCCGATGATGAAGAGGGTCGGTTTCCCGCCTGAGGAACGTGCCATTGCGACAGCCTAGGAGTCAGCGCTGGGGGATAGGGGGAGCGGGGGTCGGCGTGCCGTCGGCGGCGTCCGCCTCCTCGATCTCCTCGCGCGTGATGCCCAGGAGGAACAGCACGGCATCGAGGTAGGGCACGCTGACCGCGGCGTCGGCCTGCTCGCGCACGACGGGCTTGGCGTTGAAGGCGATGCCGAGGCCGGCCACCTCGAGCATGTCCAGGTCGTTCGCGCCGTCACCGATCGCCACGGTCCGTGACAGGGGCAGCCCTGCCTCTGCTGCGAACCGGCGGAGCGCGGCCGCCTTGCCTTCCCGGTCGACGATGTCGCCGATGACCCGGCCGGTGAGGCGGCCGTCGACGATCTCCAGCTGGTTGGCCTGCGCGTGGTCGATCCCGAGCTCCCGCGCGAGGTCGGCAACGATCTCGATGAAGCCGCCGGAGACGATGGCCACGGTGAAGCCGAGCCGCTTCAGCGTGCGCACCAGAGTGCGCGCCCCCGGGGTGAACTGCACGGCCGTGCGCACCTCGTCCAGGACGCTGGCCGGCAGGCCCTCCAGGACGGCGACGCGCTGCCGGAGGCTTGCGGCGAAGTCGAGCTCGCCGCGCATGGCTGCCTCGGTGACGGCGGCCACTTCGGCCTCCCGGCCCGCGTGGGCCGCGAGGAGCTCGATGACCTCGTCCTGGATGAGGGTGGAGTCGACATCCATGACCACGAGGCGGCGCCCGCGCCGCGCGAGGCCGGCGGGTGCCACCGCGATGTCGACCCCATGGACGTGCGACTCCAGGGCCAGCTCGCGGCGCAGGGCCAGGACGTCGGCACCGGAGACGTCGAACTCCACAGTGGTCACGGGGTAGCGCGAGAGCCTTCGGATGCGGTCGATGTTGGCCCCGTGGGCCGCGATCCGCGACGTGACCGCCGCCACGGCACTCGCCAGAAGGGGAGCACCCAACAGGACGACCGCCACGCGCCCCGTCCGCCGTGGCGCGTTGTCACCCAGGCCGGTCTGGAACTGGGCGGTCAGCCCGAGCTGGCCGGCGACCTCTGCGACGACGCGTTCCAGCCGCCTGTCCGCGCCGGCGCCCGGAGCGAGCAGCATGGCGAGGGTGAGGTGGCCGCGCACGACGACCTGCTCGAGGTCGAGCACCTGCGCGCCGACGTCGGCGATGGCGTCGAAGAGCGCGCTCGTCACGCCGGGCCGGTCGTCCCCGCTGACCGTCACCAGCAGGGTCGGGGCGCTCAGAGACCTGGCTTCGTCCACTGCCCAACGATATCGGCCGGTCTCAGGACTCCCGGCGCGAGTCTCGCCATGCGACCAGGTCGCGGATGGGGCCCAGGTCGTAGTGGGGACCGCTCAGGCCCACAGTGAAGAGGCGGGTGCCCACGGCATACAGCGCCTCTGCCCCCGCGGCGTAGTCGCGGGCATCCTCGGGGAAGCGCCCGGGACGCGGGGACACTCCCGAGGAACGCTCGATCTCACGGGGGTCTCGTCCGACTCGCGCGCACCAGCTGTCGAGGACCTCGTGCTTGTGCGCGATGGTCCTGGCATCACCGAACCCGTGCCAGATGTCCGCGTGCTCGGCGACGATGCGCAGCGTCTTGCGCTCTCCGCCGCCGCCGATCAGCACCGGGATCTCACGCGTCGGCGGCGGGTTGAGGCGCTCCCAGCGGCTCTTGATCCGGGGGAGGGCCTCCGCGAGGGCGTTGAGCCTGCCCACCGCCGTGCCGAAGTCGAAGCCGTACTCGTCGTAGTCCCGCTCGAACCAACCGGAGCCGATGCCCAGGATGAGCCGACCGTTGCTGATGTGGTCGACGGTGCGGGCCATGTCGGCCAGCAGGTCGGGGTTGCGGTAGGAGTTGCAGGTGACCAGGGCGCCGATCTCGACGCGCTCGGTGGCCTCCGCCCAGGCCGCCAGCGTCGTCCAGCACTCGAAGTGGGCGCCGTCCGGCGCCCCGTAGAGCGGGTAGAAGTGGTCCCAGGTGAACACCACGTCGACACCGGCCTCCTCGGCCTCGGCGCAGGCGCGGCGCAGGTCGGCGTACTGCGCGTGCTGCGGCTGGAGCTGGACGCCGATCCGGATGGGACGCTCCGCGGTCAGAGCGTGACCTCCTGGCCCTTGGACACGACGGTCAGCCCCGACTCGGTGACCTGGAACCCGCGGGCGACGTCGTGCTCGGGGTCGACCCCGATGCTGGTCTTCTCGGGGACGTAGACGTTCTTGTCGATGATGGCCCTGCGGATGACGGCGTGGCGCCCGACCTCCACCCCGTCGAGCAGGACGCTGTCATCGATGGTCGTCGCGCTGTGCACGTGCACCCGCGGCGAGAGCACGGAGTTCGTGACGACGGCCCCGCTGATGACGACACCGGGGGAGACGGCCGAGTTGTGGGCCTCGCCGAACTTTCCCTGCGCGCCGTGGACGAGCTTGGCCGGCGGGTACGGCCCGTAGTCGGTGTAGATGGGCCACTCGTAGTTGTAGAGGTTGAAGACGGGGTGGACCGAGACGAGGTCCATGTTGGCCTCCCAGTAGGAGTCCAGCGTGCCGACGTCGCGCCAGTACGCGCGGTCACGGTCGGTCGCCCCGGGAATGGCGTTGTCCTTGAAGTCGTAGACGTAGCCCTCGCCCTCGTCGACGAAGGCCGGGACGATGTCACCGCCCATGTCGTGCTTGCTGCCGGTGCGCGTGGCGTCCCTGGTGACCGCGTCGATGAGGACGTCGGCGTCGAAGACGTAGTTCCCCATGGACGCCAGGACCTCGTCGGGGGAGTCCGGAAGGCCGACGGCGTCCTTCGGCTTCTCGCGGAAGGCGTCGATGCGGCGCACGTCGCCCCTGTCGACCTCGATGACCCCGAACTGGTCGGCCAGCGAGCGGGGCTGGCGGATCGCTGCCACCGTCACGCCGGCGCCGGTCTCGAGGTGCTGGTTCACCATCTGGGAGAAGTCCATGCGGTAGACGTGGTCGGCGCCGACCACCACGACGATGTCCGGCCGCTCGTCGTGCACCAGGTTCAGGCTCTGGTAGATCGCGTTCGCGCTCCCGAGGTACCAGTTCTTGTCGATCCGCTGCTGGGCCGGGACCGGGGTCACGTAGTTGCCCAGCATGTTGGACATGCGCCAGGTCTTCGTGACGTGTCGGTCGAGGCTGTGGGACTTGTACTGGGTCAGCACCACAGCCTTGAGGTAGCCGGAGTTGACGACGTTGCTCAGCGCGAAGTCGATGAGCCGGTAGATCCCTCCGAACGGCACCGCGGGCTTGGCCCGGTCCGCGGTCAGGGGCATCAGACGCTTGCCCTCACCGCCCGCCAGGACGATGGCCAGAACCTTGGGTCCACCCGATCTGTACGGCATGACATGACCTTAGGGAAAGTCGGGCCTCGCGGCGACCCGATCTCACCGCTACTGTCGCCAAAGTGAGAGTCGACATCCTCAGCAAGGAGTACCCGCCCCAGATCTACGGCGGCGCGGGGGTGCACGTCGCTGAGCTGGTCCGTGCGCTGCGCGACCGGGGCGACGTCGATGCCCGGGTCCGTGCCTTCGGCGGACCGCGTGAGGAGCCGGACAGCTACGGCTACCCCGACCTGCCGGACCTCGCCGGCGCCAACGCCGCGGTGCAGACCATGGGCGTCGACCTGCGCATGGCAGGAGACTGCGTGGGCGCCGACCTCGTCCACTCGCACACCTGGTACGCGAACTTCGGTGGCCACGTTGCCTCCCTGCTCGGCGGCATGCCTCACGTGGTGACCGCCCACAGCCTGGAGCCGATGCGGCCGTGGAAGGCAGAGCAGCTTGGCGGCGGCTACCGCGTCTCCTCGTTCATCGAGCGCACCGCCTTCGAGGCGGCGGACGCGGTCATCGCGGTCAGTGCGGGCATGCGCGAGGACGTCCTGCGCAGCTACCCGAGCGTGGATCCGGAGCGCGTGCACGTCGTCCACAACGGCATCGACTCCCAGCTGTGGCAGCGCGACGCCGATCTCGACATCGTCCGCCGCCACGGTGTCGACCCGGACCGGCCCTCGGTGGTCTTCGTCGGGCGCATCACTCGCCAGAAGGGCCTGCCCTACCTGCTGCGCGCCGCCGCCGAGCTGGCGCCGGAGGTCCAGCTGGTCCTGTGCGCGGGCGCCCCGGACACCCCCGAGATCCTCGCCGAGGTCGAGACGCTGATGGACGGCCTGCGGGCGCGCCGTGACGGCGTCGTGTGGATCCCGGAGATGCTCCCGCGCGGCGAGGTCATCGCCCTGCTGAGCGCCGCGACCGTGTTCGCGTGCCCCTCGGTGTACGAGCCGCTCGGCATCGTCAACCTGGAGGCGATGGCCTGTGAGCTGCCGGTCGTCGCGACGGCGACCGGGGGGATCCCCGAGGTCGTGGTGCCCGGCGAGACCGGGTGGCTCGTGCCCATCGAGCAGGTCCAGGACGGCACGGGCACCCCTGTCGACCCCGACCGCTTCGTGGCCGACCTCGCCGCAGCGCTGAACGACGCCGTGAGCGACCCGGCACGCGCGGACCGGATGGGCCTGGCCGGCCGCAGGCGCGCCGTGGACTCCTTCTCCTGGTCCACGATCGGCGACCGGACGATGCAGGTCTACCTCGACGTGCTGCGCCGTCGCGCGCTCAGCTGACGGCCGCGCTCAGCTGACGGCCGCGCTCAGCTGACGGCCGCGCTCAGCTGACGGCCGCCACGGAGCGCAGGGCGTCGTCCTCGGTCTCGAACCGGCTCACCGAGGTCACCAGCCCGTCGGCGGCCGTGAACACCACCCACGTGTCGACGGGGTGGTCGGTCGGCGCCTGCGCGGGCGCGCCCTCGGCGTTCGTCCACTGAGCGTGCTCGTGCACGAAGACCCGCCCGTCGACCTCCCGCAGGGGGTGCTGGGGCTCGAGCCGTATGCCGGACCGGGCGAGCCAGGCGCGCATGAGGTCGTGGCCGTGGCCGGTGCCGCGAGGGCCGCTCACCGCCACGTCGGGGGAACAGAGGACGAGCGCCCCCTCGACATCGCCGGCGTTGACCGCGGCATGCCACGCCTGCACCGTCGCCACTGCGGGACCGGTCTCTTCAGCCATGGCTCACGCTCTCACGCGGGACGCCAGCCGGCCAAGACCGCGCAGGCTGCGTTCACGGCGTCGGCGAGCGCCCGGTCGGCGGTGCGCTGAAGCCGCAGGAGGAGCGAGCGGCGCGACTGGGACGTACCGGTGTCGAGCGCGTCGTCCGGGCCGTCGAGCGCCACGTCGACGACCTGGCCGATGGTCCCGGCGAGCGCGATGACCCGCTGAGCCCGAGGAGGGAGGCCGTCCGGGAGGCCCCAGCGCCCGCCGAGCGCCGCGTCGGCCAGCTCGCGCGCGGCTTCCCCGGCGAACGGGCGGCCGCCAACCCGCTCCAGCGCCTCGATCGCCTCGATCAGCTCCAGGCGCAGGTGCCGCTCGAGCTGGGAGGGTTCGAGCGCCTCGAGGCGGTGCCGCGGCACGGGGTCGGCATCGTAGGCCCTCCAGTCCACCCGGGTGCCGGTGTCGAGCGCCGAGCCTGACCGGGGGCCGAAGTCTGCGATGGTCGGGACGAGCAGCCCGCCGACGGCGGGCACGAACACGCACTCGCCGGCCTCCGCAGCAGCGCCCTGCGCGGGGGCGGGAGCGCCCGGCATACCGAGCAGGTCACCCGGCGCTGGCAGCGCCACCAGCAGCGCCCGCTCGCCGAGGTCGTGCCAGAGCCGCAGGTGGGCGAGGTCACCGGCCACGTGGTCGACATCCGGCAGCGCCCTGGTCAGGGCTCCCTCGAGGTCCTCATCACGCGACCAGGCGGCCGTGGTCCACAGGGAGAGGCGCACCGAGGCAGGCAGGGAGGGCATCCAAGCATCGTAATGAGGCGTCCGGCTCAGCACACGCAGCGGCGAGGGCGTGGTCGGTGCCGATGTGGAGCCGGCGCCGCGCAACGCCAGGGCCGATACCTGGCAGCGGGCCGCAGGGCGTGGCCCAGGTGCCGTCATGCCTGCGCAGGACGGAGGCGGGCGTCAACTAGGGTGCGGGGCATGAGTGACGTCCTGGAGTTCGCCGGTGTGAGCGTCGTGCGAGGCCAGTCCACCCTGCTCGACGACATCACCTGGGAGGTCGAAGAGGGGCAGCGCTGGGTGGTGCTCGGGCCCAACGGAGCGGGCAAGACGACGCTGCTGCAGCTGGCGGCGGGGCGCCTGCACCCGACCCGGGGGGTGGCCGGCGTGCTCACCGAGGTGCTCGGGGCGGTCGACGTCTTCGAGCTGCGACCGCGTATCGGCCTCGCCTCGGCCGCCCTGGCCGACCGGATCCCCGGCGACGAGGCGGTCCACAACGTCGTCGTCACCGCCTCCTACGGCGTCGTCGGCCGCTGGCGCGAGGCCTACGACACCCTCGACCACGTGCGGGCGGCCCAGCTGCTGGAGGCCCTCGGGGCCGACCACCTGGCTGACCGGAGCTTCGGCACCCTCTCGGAGGGCGAGCGCAAGCGGGTCCAGATCGCCCGCGCGCTCATGACCGACCCGGAGCTCATGCTGCTGGACGAGCCGGCCGCCGGCCTCGACCTCGGAGGCCGCGAGGACCTCGTCCGCCGCCTCGGCGAGATCGCCGCCGACGTGGAGGCGCCTGCGCTCGTCCTCGTCACCCACCACGTGGAAGAGATCCCGCCCGGCTTCACCGACGTCCTGCTGCTCCGTGAGGGGCGGATCGTGGCGCAGGGTCCCCTTGAGATCACCCTGACGGAGGAGAACCTCTCCCGGACCTTCGGCCTCCCGCTGGCGCTCGAGCGCCATGGCGGCCGATGGTCTGCCCGGGCGCGCAACGGCGTGGGAACGCCCGCTGTGCGCCCAGCGTCCTTAGAGTGACCGCACCTAGGGGAGGGGACTGATGGACTGGCTGGGAGACAACCCTTGGCTGGCCTGGCTCGGCGTGGCCCTGGTCCTGGCGGCCATCGAGGCCGCCACCGTCGACTTCGTGTTCATCATGCTTGCGGCGGGCGCACTCGCCTCCGCTGTGGCGGCAGCGTTCGGGGCGGGGTTCGCGCTGCAGATCGTCGTCTTCGTGGTCGTGGCCATCGCCCTGCTGGTCGCGGTGCGCCCGTGGGTGAAGCGGCAGTTCAACACCGGCGCCGGTGACACCATCGGCGCCAGCAGCCTGGTGGGCAGGACGGCCTGGGTGCTCCAGACGGTCACGACCACCGACGGCCGGATCAAACTCGCGGGCGAGACCTGGTCGGCCAGGATCGCCGAGGGCGGGACATCGTGCACGCCGGGCCAGCAGGTCCGTGTCGTGTCCATCCAGGGGGCCACGGCGATCGTTGCCGGCGACGTGCTCCCGCAGAGAGGGGAATGACCTAAGCATGGACATCTCGGCGGGATACATCGTCCTGGCGCTGCTCGTCGTCTTCGCGGCGATCGTCATCATCCGCACGGTGCGCATCGTGCCGCAGCAGACTGCTCTGATCATCGAGCGGCTGGGACGGTACTCGCGGACCCTCGAGGGCGGCATCCACTTCCTGGTGCCGTTCGTCGACAAGGT
>DASULG010000355.1:0-3810 GCA_036278335.1 Pedococcus sp. | reverse complement strand
CTACCACGAGGGGGTCCCCGGTCACCACCTCCAGGTCGCGCAGACGGTGTTCCGCTCCGAGCTGCTCAACCGGTGGCGGCGCATGTTCGCCTGGACCTCCGGACACGGCGAGGGCTGGGCGCTCTACGCCGAGCGGCTCATGGCCGAGCTCGGCTACATGGACGACCCGGGCAACCGGATGGGCCTGCTCGACGGGCAGTCGCTGCGCGCGGCGCGCGTGGTCCTCGACATCGGCGTGCACTGCGGTTTCGAGGCGCCCGCGGAGGTCGGCGGCGGCGAGTGGACCTATGAGAAGGCGTGGCAGTTCCTCACCGAGCACGCCAACATGGACGAGGGTTTCCTGCGCTTCGAGCTCGACCGGTACCTCGGCTGGCCGGGCCAGGCCCCCGCCTACAAGATCGGCGAACGGCTCTGGATGCAGCTGCGCGACGAGGTGCAGCGCCGCGAGGGCGAGTCCTTCGACATCAAGGCGTTCCACCGCCGCGCGCTCGACATCGGCGGTGTCGGTCTCGACACGCTGCGCGAGGCCGTGCTCGGCACGCTCGACTGAGACGTCACCAACAGCGACAACGCCCCCGGGACCACCCGGGGGCGTTGTCGTCGGCCACGTGGGGGCACTCGACGGCATACCGGAAAGTCCTTGAAGGAAAGCCGGGCGGCGGTGTCGGATCGGGGCAGAGGTGTTCGTAGCACTGGTGCGAGGCTGTCTACGAGGGGCCGGCCTCGCCACCCCGGAGGAGATGGCGGCCATCGACGCGGTCAACGACCGGCTCCAGGCCGAGGGCCACTGGGTCTTCGCCGGCGGCCTCGCGTCGCCCAGCACGTCCACCGTCGTCGACAACCGGCGTGGCGAGGCGGTGTTCACCGACGGGCCGTTCGTGGAGTCGAAGAGGTTCCTCGCGGGCTTCTGGATTCTCGAGGCTCCCGACCTCGACGTCGCCCTGAAGCTCGCCACCGAGGGGTCGAAGGCGCAGGTCGACGGGCCGGACCTTGAGGTGGCCCTCACCCCGGCCTGGAACGAGATCCGCGGCGAGGTCGCGGTGCGTGACCCACTCGACAGCAAGGGCAAGCGCGCCACGACCTCCGTTCCCGTCGGCACGTACCGCCTGAGCCGGTACGTCGATCCGACCGGTCGGCCGGAGTTGCTGGCGGTGGGCGCGATCGACAGGCGAAGAACGAGTCTCACCATGGGACTTGCGCCTCTGCCGACTCGTGGAGCGACAGAGAAGGTTTGAACTGGAGGCGGGGTCCTCCGTGTCCCGGCATCGGGTGCCGCAGACCCGAACAGCCTTTGGGAGGTCATCATGTCCGCCACGGCCGACGACTACCAGGATTACTGGATCAACCCACGGATCAAGATCGCCGCACTGTGGACTGCCATGCTGTTCATCTTTGCCTACGTGGACTTGTTCGGCCTGTTCCGGAGCGACGTACGTGCCGACATCGAAGCCGGCAAGGTTTTCGCCTTCACCATCGGACAAGGCGTCTTGCTGGGCATGACCATCTACGTCATCGTTCCCAGCCTGATGGTGTTCCTCAGCCTCGTCCTGCCAGTGAGGGTCACGCGTATGGCGAACCTCGTCCTGGCCGTCCTCTACGCCGTCACGGTCGCGGGGGGCTCCATCGGCGAGTGGAACTACTACATCCTCGGAAGTCTCACGGAGGCCGCTCTGCTGGCAGGCGTCGCCTACTACGCCTGGACCTGGCCGAAGGTGACCGACGCTGTTGCCGCCCTGTCAGCTCAGCCCCGGGCCGGCACGCGAGTGCACTCTGCGCCGAAGGTGCGCGGGTAGCCCCGCCAGGGGTTGCGTGTCGGGGATCCCTGCCGCCTTTCGATGACGACGAATGGCACTAGCGGTTGTTCGCCTTCGGCGGGCTGTAATTGGGGGAGAGGCTCGGGGCTGGGGCTTCAAGTTCGGGGCGGGTAGTCGTGGTCACGAGCGGACCGGAGGTCAAGATGGCTACGCACATTGCGAACGTGCACAGGGAGAAGGACAAGGGCGGGCCTAGGCATTCCTACCCGCACACTGCCGAACGAGGCCTCTCCGGCGAGGGCACGGCATACCGGGCTTCTTGACCAAGCCTTGACTTTCGCGTGCTGCGGCCGGGCGCAGCCGTGCCGTTACCGGTGCGCGCCCACCCGCAGGTCGCCGTACGTGCTGCGCGCCCGTTCCAGCGCACTGACGTACCCCGCCCGCTCGTATGCCGTGGGGTCCACGCCGCGGGGCACGGCCAGCAGGCCGCGCACCTCCTCCAGCGACGTGAAGCCCTTGCGCGACATCCACTCCTCCAGGCCGTCGAGCAGGGTGCGGGCGTGCTCCTCCCCGTGGCGCAGGAGCGCGGAGGCCGTCATGACGACGTCCGCGCCGGAGAGGAGGTACTTCACGACGTCGTCCCACTGGTCGACACCGGTCGTGGCCGCCAGCGAGCAGACCACGTGGCCGCGCAGGATGGCGATCCAGGTGCGCGCCAGCCGGGCGTCATCGGGCCGCGACAGCCCGGCCGCGGGGTGCACCGCGAGGGTCTCGACGTCGATGTCGGGCTGCTGGAACCGGTTGAACAGCACCAGGCCGTTGGCGCCGGCGTCGTCGAGCCGCAGGGCCATCTCGCCGGGCGAGCTGAAGTGGGGGCTGAGCTTGACCGCCACGGGGATGGAGACGACCGACCTGACCCGCTGCAGGATCGCGACGTGCGTGTCCTCGACCTC
Source organism: Pedococcus sp. (assembly GCA_036278335.1). GTDB lineage: Bacteria > Actinomycetota > Actinomycetes > Actinomycetales > Dermatophilaceae > Pedococcus_A. Next base: position 1,103 of record DASULG010000355.1, on the reverse strand, counting down.
GCGGCCGGTCACGTGCGGGTCGCCCGGCACGAAGTAGACGTTGATCTCGATGGCGGCGGCGCCGGCCTCCTGCAGCGAGCGCGCGAAGTCCTCCCAACCGCCGACGGTGCTGCCGTTGAGGCTGGCGATGACCGGCACGTCGACGATGCCGGCGGCGCGCTCGACGAGGTCGAGGTAGCGCTGCGGGCGACCCGGCAGGCCGCTGTAGCCGGTGGGGAAGTACGTCAGCGCCTCGCTGAAGGCGTCCGAGCCGCCCTCGGCGAGGGCGTCGTCGCGTTCCTGCTCCTTGCGCAGCTGCTCCTCGAAGAGCGACGGCAGCACCACGGCGCCGATGCCTGCTGCGGCCAGCTTGCGGATCCCGTTGACGCTGCGGGTCATCGGTGACGCGGAGGCGACGAGCGGGTTGCGCAGCCGCAGGCCGAGATAGGGGGTGGAGAGGTCCATCAGGAGCTCCTTCGTGCATCGGCCGTGAACTGGCTGGCGCTGCGCGTCGCCATGTCCTCGTAGGTGGCCCAGCGCTGGTCGACCGCCTCCTGGGCCAGCGCCAGCAGCCGCTCGGCCTCGACCGGGTCGGAGTTGCGGAGCATGCGGTAGCGCAGCTCGCGGTAGACGTAGTCCTCCAGCCGGATCCGCGGCCGGGGCGAGTCGAGCATGAAGGGGTTGCGCCCGTTGGCCCGCGCCGTCGGGTCGTAGCGCACCAGCGGCCAGTGGCCGCTCGCGACGGCGCGGTACTGCTGGTCGAGCCCGTCCTTCATCTCGATGCCGTGGGCGATGCAGTGGCTGTAGGCGATGATGAGTGACGGCCCGTCGAAGGCCTCCGCCTCCCGGAACGCCGTGAGCGTCTGCTGGGGGTCGGCGCCCATCGCCACACGCGCGACGTAGACGCTGCCGTAGGCGATGGCCTGCAGCGCGAGGTCCTTCTTGGCCGCCGTCTTGCCCGCCGCCGCGAACTTCGCGACCGCGCCCAGCGGGGTGGCCTTGGACATCTGCCCGCCGGTGTTGGAGTACACCTCGGTGTCGAGCACGAGCACGTTGACGTCGCGGCCGCTGGCGAGCACGTGGTCCAGCCCGCCGGAGCCGATGTCATAGGCCCAGCCGTCGCC
>DASULG010000354.1:0-2289 GCA_036278335.1 Pedococcus sp. | reverse complement strand
TTCCTGCCGCAGGAGGGCATCGGGGTGTGGATGTACGACTTCGCCGGCTGGAAGGCGCAGAGCGCCCTGTCGTGACGCCGGGCCGACCCAGGAGCGGTTAGCGGCCCGAGCCCCCGGCGCGGTGTGCGCCGACCCGGCGTGCGCCTACCCCCAGCCGAGCTCGTGCAGGCGTGCGTCGCTGATGCCGAAGTGGTGGGCGATCTCGTGCACCACCGTGACGGCGATCTCGTCGAGCAGGTCCTCCCGGTCCGCGCACATCCGGGTCAGCGGCCCCCGGTAGATCGTGATCCTGTCGGGGAGGGCACCCATTGCCCAGGCGTCGCCGCGGTCGGTCAGCGGCACCCCGTCGTAGACGCCGAGGAGATCGGGGTCCTCCGCCGGGGGCTCGTCCTCGACGAAGAAGACCACGTTGTCCAACAAGCCCATCAGCTCGGCGGGCACCGCGTCGAGGGCGTCGCCAACGGCATCCTCGAACTCCTGCTGGCTCATGGGGTGCACGCCTCCAGCCTGCCATGATGGCCTCGTGCGCATCACCGTCCGGGTCCAGCCCGGGGCCTCGCGCACCGCTGTTGGCGGCCAGTACGGCGACGCGGGGGCCGGGCAGCCGGCCGTGCTCGTCGTGCGGGTCCGCCAGCGTGCACTCGACGGCGCAGCGACTGCGGCCGTGCTCGAGGCGGTCGCGACCGCGTTCGGCACCCGCAGGTCAGCCGTGCGGCTCGTCGCGGGGGGGCGCAGCCGCACCAAGGTGCTGGAGCTCGAGCCCGCGCCGCCCGACGCCGCGGAGCGGTTCGAGGCGCTGCTGCACCCTCTCTGACGGGACACGTCGCAGGGCAGCGGGACGGCCCGGACCGTCAGGAACGCAGCCGCCGGATGCACAGACGGGTATGCCGCGTCCTCGAGGACGCGGCATACCCGCCTGGGTGCGCTGGGGTGCGCTGGGCCCCGCTGGGGTCAGCGGTCGTGTCGTCCGGCAGCGTCGGGGTTCTCGGCGGAGCCGCTCGAAGAGACCTCCACGAGCGGGGCGCCGCCTGCCTCCTGATGCTCGATCTCCTCCGCGTGGTGGCCGTCGTGGTGGGCGGCCTCCAGCTCTGCGGGGGTCACCGGCTCGACACGGTCCTTGAAGTAGAAGTGCGACACCTTGGCCCGGAGCCGCTCCCTGCGCGCATGGGGAGCGGCCACGCCGTGCTCGTCGGTCCCGGCCGTGAGCTGCAGCGGCTGGTGCTGCTCGTGCTGCACCAGGTTCCAGCGGGTGTAGGGATCCAGCGGCTCGTGCTGCTCGTAGAAGCGGCCCTCGGCGGTGCGGATGATCCGACCCGTCTCGCGGCCGTGCAGGACCAGGTCGCGGTCGCGGCGCTGCAGGCTGAGACAGATCCGCTTGGTGACCCAGTACACGATGGGCGGGGCGATGAAGAACGCCGCCCGCAGGAAGTGGGTGATGTCGTTGATCGACAGCCCCAGCTTGATGGCCATGATGTCGTTGCCGGCCGCGAACATGAGCACGCCGTAGATGGTCATGGCGCCCATGCCCAGCGCGGTGCGGGTCGGGTTGTTGCGCGGGCGGTCGAGCAGGTGGTGCTCGCGCTTGTCACCGGTGACCCACTCCTCGAGGAAGGGGTAGAGGCTGAGCAGGCCGTACATCACGGGGATCAGCAGGATGGCGCCGATCATGACGTTGAAGCTGAACGTGAAGCCGAAGGCCTGGAACTCGAGGAAGCCGGGCAGCAGTCGCAGGGCGCCGTCGGCGAAGCCCATGTACCAGTCGGGCTGGGCGCCCGCGGTCACCGGGGACGGGTCGTAGGGCCCGTAGGCCCAGATCGGGTTGATGGTCACCAGGGCCGACATGAGGGCCACGACACCGAACACGATGAAGAAGAACCCACCGGCCTTGGCGGCGTACACCGGCATGACGGGGTACCCGACGACGTTCTCGTTGGTACGGCCCGGCCCGGGGAACTGCGTGTGCTTCTGGAGCGCCACCAGCACGATGTGCGCGGTGAACAGGCCGACCAGGATCGCGGGCAGCAGCAGGACGTGCACGGAATACAGGCGGGGGATGATCGACTCGCCCGGGAAGGGGCCGTTGAACACGAAGTAGGAGACGTAGCTGCCGATGACCGGGATCGAGCGCATGAAGCCCTCAGCGGCGCGCAGGCCGGTGCCCGACAGCAGGTCGTCGGGAAGGGAGTAGCCGGCGAAGCCCTCGACCAGGGCCAGCATCGAGAGCTGGGCGCCGATGACCCAGTTGAGCTCACGAGGCTTGCGGAACGCGCCCGTGAAGAAGACGCGCAT
>DASULG010000353.1:0-2940 GCA_036278335.1 Pedococcus sp. | reverse complement strand
CCTCTGGCCGCTGCACGTCATGCGTCCGAGCGGCCGCAACCGCATCGACCGGCCCGAGTGCCTCGCCCACCGCGGCCTGGAGTCGCGTGAGACCACCCACGCTCATGGCGTGCCCGTCGTGGGGATGGCCGACACCTGGTGTGACCTGGCTGACCTGCTCGGGCTCGACGACCTCGTGGTGCTCGGCGACGCGGTGGCCACACGGCTGCGCACGGTGACGCCCTTGGCCGCGACGCTCGGTCGCCGCACCAGACCCCGAGGCGCCAGGGTGCTACGCGAGGCGCTGCGGTGGATCCGAGTCGGCTCCGGCTCGCCGATGGAGAGCCGCACCCGACTGCTCTTCGTGCGGTCGGGCCTGCCCGAGCCCGAGCTCAACCTCGACGTCAGCCACGACGACGGCGGCTTCCTCTGCGTCTCGGACTTCGTCTGGCGCAGGCAGCGAGTCATCGGCGAGTACCAGGGCGCCGACCACTTCGAGAGCTTCGGCCGCGGCGACGACGACATCTCCCGGCGCCTGCTGGCCGAGGACTCGCGCTGGAAGTACATCGAGGTCACCAAGAACGACTACTTCAACGCCGGGCGCCGGCACTCGATGCTCAGCCGCTTCGCCCGCTACCTCGGCGTCGAGGGGGCGGCATTTCGACCCTCGCGAGCGCTCGAGAGTCGGTTTCCCACCCCCTCGACGGTATGCCGGGGGCGAGGGTGAGCGGGGCGGGTCACCCCAGCGGGCGGGTCACCCCGGCGGGCGGGTCACCTCAGTAGTGCGGTCACCTCAGGGGGTGGTCAGCGCTGGGAGGCGTCGGTCACCTCGCCGACCAGCTCCTCCAGGACGTCCTCGAGGAACACCACACCCATGTCCTGACCCTCCCCGTCGACCACCCGCGCCAGGTGCGCGCCGGTCCGCTGCATGGTGGCCAGCACCTCCTCCACCTCGTCCTCGGGCTGCACCGTCGCGAGCTTGCGCACCCGCTTGACCGGCACGGGGAGGTCGCGCTCGGACTCATCGGCATACAGGACGTCTTTGAGGTGCAGGTAGCCCGTCAGGGCACCGGCGCGGTCCACCAGCGGGTAGCGGGAGAACCCGCGCTTGGCCACGAGCCGCTCGACGTCATCGGGCGTCGCGGTCAGGGGCAGGGTCACCAGCTGGGCCAGCGGGACGGCCACGTCGATGGCGTCCTTGTCGCTGAACTCCAGGGCCGCGCCGACCAGCCCGTGCTGGTCCGCCTGGATCAGGCCCTCGCGGCGCGACTCGGCCACGATGTGCTGGACCTCCTCCGCCGTGAACGCCGACGTGAGCTCGTCCTTGGGCTCGACGCCGAAGAGCCGCACGAGGGACTTGGCCACCGCCTCCATGACGCGGATGAGCGGCCGCAGCGCCCGGGTGATGAACAGCAGCACCGGCACCAGGATCAGCGCGGCGCGCTCCGGCCCGGCGATGGCGAGGTTCTTCGGGATCATCTCGCCGACGACGACGTGCAGGTAGATGACGATGAGCAGCGCCAGGGCCAGCGCGGCACCGTCGGCGACCCCCGAGGGCACCCCGGCAGCCTCGAGCACCGGCACGAGCGTGTGGTGCAGCGCCGCCTCGGAGATCGCACCGAGGAGGACCGAGCAGACCGTGATGCCGAGCTGCGCGCAGGCCAGGAGCGAGCCCATCTGCTCGAGCGCGTCCAGGCAGATCTGCGCGCGGCGGGACCCGCCGCTGGCCAGCGGCTCGAGCTGCGAGCGCCTGGCGGCCATCGCCGCGAACTCGGCGCCGACGAAGAACGCGTTCAGCAGCAGCAGGACCACGGTGACCCAGATCGCGAGGGCGCCCATCAGGACTCCTCCCCCTCGGCCGAGGCGTTCCCGTTGAGGCCGTCGTCGCCCCCGACCGGCACGAACCGCAGCCGGTCGACGCGCATCCCGTCCATCGCGAGCACCGTGACGCTCCAGCCGGGCAGCTCGACGATGTCGCCGGCGACGGGCACCCGCCCCAGCTCGGCCATGGCCCAGCCGCCGATGGTCTCGTATGCCGGCCCGTCCGGGACCGGTGCCCGCAGACGCTCGCGCACCTCGTCCGGGCGCCACAGGCCGGGGAGGGTCCAGGAGCCGTCGGTCATCTCGCGGGCGGTGGTGCGCGACCGGTCGTGCTCGTCGCTGACGTCGCCGACGATCTCCTCGACGACGTCCTCCAGGGTGACGACCCCAGCGGTCCCGCCGTACTCGTCGACGACGATGGCCAGCTGCAGCCCGGCCTCGCGCAGGAGCAGCAGCAGCGGGTCGAGCCGGATGGTCTCGGGCACGAGCAGCGGCGGCACCATGAGCGCTGACACCGGCACGTCGGCCCGCCGGTCGTGCGGCACGGCGATGGCGCGCTTGACGTGGACGATGCCGTCGATGTCGTCCCAGTCCTCCCCCGTCACCGGGAAGCGGGAGTGGCCGGTGCTGCGGGCCAGGCGCAGCACGTCCTCGGCGGTGGCGGTCCGCTCGATCGAGGTGGCTCGGGCCCGCGGGCTCATGACGTCGGCGGCGGTCTGCTCGCCGAAGCCCAGCGACCGGGTCACCAGCCGGGCCGTGCCGACGTCGAGGGTGCCGGCCTCCGCGGAGCGCCGCACCAGGGAGGCGAGCTCCTGGGGGGTGCGGGCGCCGGAGAGCTCCTCCTGCGGGGTGATGCCCAGGCCCCTGAGCACGAGGTTGGCCGAGCCGTTGAGCACGACGATCAGGGGCTTGGCGATGACCGCGAAGACCCGCACCGGCCCGGCCACGACCTTGGCCGTCTTCAGCGGCGCCGAGATGCCGAGGAACTGCGGCAGCAGCTCGCCCAGGACCATCGAGAACAGGGTGGCGATGAGCAGGGCCAGGGTGGCGGAGACCGAAATGAGTGCGTCGCCTTGGAGGCCGAGCGCGCTGAGCGGGGTCTGCAGCAGCCGACCCAGGCTGGGCGTGGCGATGTAGCCG
>DASULG010000352.1:0-2509 GCA_036278335.1 Pedococcus sp. | reverse complement strand
CTCATCCACGACATCCCCGCGCTGGTCGCCTACGTCAGCGCGGTCATGACGCTGATCCCCGGCGACGTGATCCTCACCGGCACCCCGGCGGGCGTCGGCCCGGTCGAGGCCGGTCAGCGGGTCGACGTCGAGATCGAGGGCATCGGGACGCTCTCCAACCCGTTCGTCCGCCGCTGAGGTGAGGTATGCCGTGGGGCCGGGCCCCACGGCATACGGCACCTCTCGCACCGGCTCCTAGAATCAGGACCACCATGAGCGAACTCCCCCCCTCCGCCCCCCGCCTGCGCGTCGCGCCCTCGCCCACGGGTGACCCGCACGTCGGCACGGCGTACATGTCCCTGTTCAACCTCGCGTTCGCGCGCCAGCAGGGCGGCAGCTTCGTCCTGCGGATCGAGGACACCGACCGCGCGCGGTTCCGGGCCGACAGCGAGCAGCAGGTGTTCGACACCCTGCACTGGCTGGGGCTGAGCTGGGACGAGGGCCCCGACGTGGGCGGTCCGTACGCCCCCTACAGGCAGTCGGAGCGGCTGGACACCTACCGCCCCTACGTCGAGCGCCTCCTGGCCGAGGGCCACGCCTACCACTGCTGGTGCTCAACCGAGCGCCTCGCGGAGATGCGGGACAAGCAGCAGAAGCTCAAGCTGCCGACGGGGTACGACCGCCTCTGCCACGGCAAGACCGCCGAGGAGCGGTCCCTGCTGCCCGGCTTCAACGAGACGCCCGTGGTGCGCATGCTGATCCCCGACGACGTGCAGCTGCACTTCGACGACCTGATCCGCGGCCGGGTCTCGGCGCCGACACCGGACGACCAGGTCATCCTCAAGGGCGACGGCTTCCCGACCTACCACCTCGCCGTCGTCGTCGACGACCACGAGATGGGCATCACCCACGTGGTGCGCGGCGAGGAGTGGATCAGCAGCACCCCCAAGCACGTCCTGCTCTACCGCTGGCTCGGCCTGGAGGCTCCGGCCTTCGCGCACATGCCGCTGCTGCGCAACACCGACAAGTCGAAGATCAGCAAGCGCAAGAACCCGGCGGCACGGCTGACGTGGTTCCAGGAGCAGGGCTACCTGCCGGAAGCCCTGGTGAACTTCCTCGCCCTGCTGGCCTACCCGCCGAAGCAGGACGCCGAGGGCAACGACGTGGAGGTCTTCACCTTCGCGGAGTTCTCGGAGGACTTCGACTGGAGGAAGGTCAACCCCGTCGGGCCCATCTTCGACCTCAAGAAGCTGGAGTGGCTCAACGGCGTCTACATCCGCGACCTCGAGGTCGGCGACCTCGCCAGCCGGCTGCTGCCCTACCTCGAGCGCGACGGCGTGCTCTCGGGCAACCCGAGCCTGGGGGAGCTGGCCCGGCTCAAGTCGATCACCGCGCTGATCCAGACGCGCATGGCCCTGCTGTCGGAGGCCAGCGCCCTGGTCGCCCCGTTCTACGTGGCCGACGACGCCCTCGAGATCGCGCAGGACGCGCGAGCCCAGCTCAAGGACGACGCCGACAAGGTGCTGGCCACCGCCATCGGCGTGCTCGAGGGCATCGACGACACCGGCACCGGGGTCCTCGGCTCCGAGAGCGGCTGGAACGCTGCCGCGATCGAGGCGGCCCTGCGCACCGCGATCGTCGACGGCCTCGGCATCAAGCCCAAGTTCGCCTTCGGCCCGCTGCGGACCGCCGTGTCCGGCCAGCGCATCTCGCCGCCGCTGTTCGAGTCCATGGAGATCCTGGGGAAGACCTCGACGCTGACCCGGCTGCGCCGCCTCCACGAGGAGCTCGCCGGGGGCTGAGGGGCCGATTTGGGAGAGGGTCACGGGGGCCGGTAGTATCGCCACTCGGTTCACCGTCCACGGCCTCACGGCCCACGGCAGTGATACCCCCTTGGGGTATGGTGTAATTGGCAGCACGACTGATTCTGGTTCAGTTAGTCTAGGTTCGAGTCCTGGTACCCCAGCGCGTGTCCTCGGGTTTTGCGACCTGAGGCCGATTCGGAGAAAGCTCCTCTTGCAGGTAACGTTCTCTCCGCTGCCCGAGCGCTGAGAAGCGCCGGACAGACCAGCTAGGGCCCCGTTGTGTAGCGGCCTAGCACGCCGCCCTCTCAAGGCGGTAGCGCGGGTTCGAATCCCGTCGGGGCTACGCGACCAGAGCCCCCGTCCACCGGACGGGGGCTCTTCGCCTGCGTGGGGGATGGCCCGGCTCAGGGCCGGCGCCGCCTCGCCATGAGCGAGAACACCAGCGCGGAAGCGGGAACGAGCCAGACCCAGGCAAGATCGGCGGTCAGGGGCGGTGGCCCTGGCTCGGTGGTGGGCTCCAGCCGCCGCAGGTGCAGGCGCTGCCAGTGCTGCAGGATCTCCTCATTGGTGTCATCAAGGCCCTGGGAGGTGAGGTAGCCCCGGAACCACGACGCCCCGAAGCGGCGCAACGCGGCGACGACTTCCATGGTCTCCGCCTCGTCGGTCAGGGGCACCGCGCGGACCACGTGGGTGCCGCGGTGCGACTGCACCGTGGCGACCGGGTC
>DASULG010000351.1:0-16251 GCA_036278335.1 Pedococcus sp. | reverse complement strand
CGGCGAGGGCGAGCGGAGACTGCTGATCCGGGGGTATGTCGACCGCCTGGACGTGTCGCCGGACGGGGCGATGCGGGTGGTCGACTACAAGACCGGGCGCTCGCCCTCCGAGCTCTTCGAGGGCAAGGCGCTCTTCCAGATGAAGTTCTATGCCCTGGTGCTCTGGCGGCTGCGGGGCGAGGTGCCGCGGATGCTTCAGCTGGTCTACCTCGGCAACGGCGAGACCGTCCGCTACAGCCCGGACGAGGCCGACCTCCGGGCGACGGAGCGCAAGCTCAAGGCCCTGTGGGTGGCCATCCAGCGGGCTGCCGAGACCGGCGACTGGCGACCGAGCACGTCGCGGCTGTGCGACTGGTGCGACCACCGCGCGCTCTGCCCCGCCTGGGGCGGCACCCCGCCCCCGCTGCCTGACCACGCCTCGGATCTTGCCCTCGACCCGCAGCGCTCCGGCGAGGCCGAGAAGGCCGACGACTGACGCGAGGGGTCAGCGACCCACGAAGACCGCGGTCAGGTCCTGTGGGGTCAGGCCGCGCAGCGACGGGACCTGCACCGCCCCGGCCATGATCGGCACCGGCACGACGTGCGGCACCGCCAGGGTGGGGACTCCGGCGTCCACCGCGGACCGGACCCCTGTCGGCGAGTCCTCGATGGCCACGCAGTCGCCCACCTCGACCCCGAGCAGCCGTGCCGCGGCGAGGTAGGGCTCCGGGTGCGGCTTGCCGTGCTCGACCTCGTCGCCGGTCACCAGGGCGGTGAACGCGCCCTCCGGCAGGGCGCTGACGACGGCGTCGGCCAGCGAACGCCAGGACATCGTCACGAGCACGCAGGGGACGCCCTGCTCGCCCAGAGCGGTCAGCAGCTCACGGGCCCCGGGACGCCAGGGCACGTGCTCGCGCACCTGGACGATCACCCGCTCCAGCAGCTCGTGGATGATCTCCACGGGGGTCAGGGTCACGGGCGAGTGGGCCCGGATGAACTCGGCCGAGACCATCAGGTCGTTGCCCACCAGCTCGTGGGCGTACTCGTCGCTCCAGACGCCGCCGTGCTCTTCCACGAGCGCGTGCTCGGCGCTGATCCAGTAGGGCTCGGTGTCGACCAGCGTGCCGTCCATGTCCCAGAAGACCGCCGCCGGCAGGCCGATGGCGGTGGCGCGGGTCAGGGAGGGGCTGTCAGCCGGCATTGAAGTACTTGGCCTCCGGGTGGTGCACGACGAGCGCGTCGGTCGACTGCTCGGGGTGGAGCTGGAGCTCCTCGGACAGCGAGACGCCGATGCGCTCCGGCTCGAGCAGCTGCACGAGCTTCGCGCGGTCCTCGAGCTCCGGGCAGGCCGGGTACCCGAAGGAGTACCGCGACCCCCGGTGGCGCTGGCGCAGGATGTCGCCCAGCTCCGGGCTGTCCTCTTCGCCGAAGCCAAGCTCCTCGCGGACCCGGGCGTGCCACGTCTCGGCGAGGGCCTCCGTCAGCTGCACCGACAGGCCGTGGAGCTCGAGGTAGTCACGGTAGGCGTCGGCAGCGAACATCTCGGCGGTGGCGCCCGCGATCTTCGAGCCCATGGTCACCAGCTGGAAGGCGATGACGTCGGGCAGCCCGTCGGCCTCGTAGCGTTCCCGGCTCTTGAAGAAGTCGGCCAGGCACAGGCGCCGGTCGCGACGCTGGCGGGGGAAGGTGAAGCGCAGCCGCTCGGTGCCCTCGGCCTCGCCGTCGGGGCCCGGCTCGTGCCAGAGCACGATGAGGTCGTTGCCCTCGCTGTAGCACGGGAAGTAGCCGTAGACGACGGCCGCCTCGAGCAGGTCCTCGGTCTTGATCCGGTCCAGCCACATCCGCAGCCGGGGGTGGCCCTCCGTCTCCACGAGCTCCTCGTAGGACGCCCCGTCCTTGCCGCGGCTGGGCTTCAGGCCCCACTGCCCCAGGAAGGTGGCTCGCTCGTCGAGGTAGGCCGCGTAGTCGGCCAGGGCGATGCCCTTGACCACCCGGGTGCCCCAGAACGGCGGTCTGGGGATGGTGTTGTCGGTGGCCACGTCGGAGCGCGTCGTGTCCCGCAGTGCGGCGTCGTCGTGGTCCTGGGCGACCTGGCGGACCCGACGCTTGCGCAGCGCGGGCAGCGCGTCGGCGACGTCGAGGTCCGGGCTCGCCTTGGCCAGGGCCACGGCGTCCATGAGGCGCAGCCCGTCGAAGGCGTCCCGGGCGTAGCGGACCTGCCCCTGGTAGACCTCCGCCAGGTCGTTCTCGACGTAGGCGCGGGTGAGCGCAGCCCCGCCCAGCAGCACGGGCCAGCGCGCCGCGAGCTCGCGGGAGTTCAGCTCCTCGAGGTTCTCCCTCATCACGACTGTCGACTTCACGAGGAGGCCCGACATGCCGATGGCGTCCACGTTGTGCTCGTCGGCCGCCCTGATGATCTCCGAGATGGGCTGCTTGATGCCGAGGTTGACCACCTCGTAGCCGTTGTTCGACAGGATGATGTCCACGAGGTTCTTGCCGATGTCGTGGACGTCGCCCTTGACGGTCGCGAGCAGCACCCGCGCCTTGGCCTCGCGCTTGCCGCCGCCGAGCTGCTCCTCGATGAAGGGCTCGAGGTACGCCACGGCCGCCTTCATCGTCTCGGCCGACTGCAGCACGAACGGCAGCTGCATCTCGCCCCTGCCGAACAGCTCGCCCACGGTCTTCATGCCGTCGAGGAGGTAGTCGTTGATGATGTCGAGCGGGCCGGTGCCCTTGTCCAGGCAGGCCTGCAGGTCCTCCTCGAGGCCCTTGCGCTCGCCGTCGATGATGCGACGGGCCAGGCGCTCCTCGAGCGGGAGTGCCAGCAGCTCGTTGGCGCGTGTGGCCTTCATCGACGCCGCGTCGACCCCGGAGAAGATGTCCAGGAAGCGCTCGAGGGGGTCGTACCCCTCACGCCGGCGGTCGTAGATGAGGTCGAGGGCGACGTCCCGCCGCTCGTCCGGGATGCGGTTCATCGGGAGGATCTTGGCCGCGTGCACGATGGCCGAGTCGAGGCCGGCCTTGACGCACTCGTGCAGGAACACCGAGTTCAGCACGATCCGGGCGGCGGGCGAGAGGCCAAAGGAGACGTTCGAGACACCGAGGGTGGTCTGCACCTCCGGGTGGCGCCGCTTGAGCTCCCGGATCGCCTCGATGGTCTCCAGGCCGTCGCGGCGGGTCTCCTCCTGCCCGGTGGCGATCGGGAAGGTGAGCGTGTCGACGATGATGTCCTCCACGCGCATGCCCCACTCGCCCGTGAGGGCGTCGATGAGGCGGGAGGCGATCGCGACCTTCTTGTCGCTGGTGCGCGCCTGGCCCTCCTCGTCGATGGTCAGCGCCACGACGGCTGCGCCGTGCTCCTGTACCAGCCGCATCATCCGCTGGTACCGCGAGTCCGGCCCGTCGCCGTCCTCGAAGTTCACCGAGTTGATCACCGCCCGGCCGCCGAGCATCTCCAGGCCGGCCTCGATGACCGGCGGCTCGGTGGAGTCGAGCACGAGCGGGAGCGTGCTCGAGGTGGCCAGGCGGCTGACGACCTGCTTCATGTCGCCGACGCCGTCACGGCCGACATAGTCGACGCAGACGTCGAGCAGGTGGGCTCCGTCGCGTGTCTGGTCGCGGGCGATCTCGACGCAGGTGTCCCACCGGCCCGCGAGCAAGGCCTCGCGGAAGGCCTTGGACCCGTTGGCGTTGGTGCGCTCCCCGATGGAGAGGTAGGAGGCGTCCTGCCGGAACGGCACCGACTGGTACAGCGAGGCCACGGCGGCCTCGGAACGAGGCCGGCGCCGCTTGACCGGCGCTCCGCCGACCGCCTCGACGACCAGGCGCAGGTGCTCGGGCGTCGTGCCGCAGCAACCACCGACGAGGGCGAGCCCGAACTCCTCGACGAACTGGGTGTGGGCCTTGGCGAGCTCGGCCGGCGTCAGGGGGTAGGCCGCCCCCTCCTTGGTCAGCATGGGCAGTCCGGCGTTGGGCATGCAGGTGACCGCGATGCGGGCGTTGCGCGACAGATGGCGCAGGTGCTCGCTCATCTCCGTCGGGCCCGTGGCGCAGTTCAGGCCGATCGCGTCGATGCCCAGCGGCTCGAGGGCGGTCAGCGCCGCGCCGATCTCCGAGCCGAGGAGCATGGTGCCGGTGGTCTCGACGGTGACCTGGACCAGGATGGGCAACGACTCGCCCGCCTCGGCCAGCGCGCGCTTGCAGCCGACCACCGCCGCCTTGGCCTGCAGGAGGTCCTGGGAGGTCTCGATGAGGAACGCGTCGGCACCGCCCGCGACCAGCCCGCGGGCCTGCTCGGCGTAGGCGTCCCGCAGCGCGGCATACGGTGCGTGGCCCAGGGAGGGCAGCTTGGTGCCCGGCCCCATGGAACCGAGCACGAACCGGGGTCGGCCGTCCGCGGACCAGTGGTCGGCCGCCTCGCGGGCGATGCGCGCACCGGCCTCCGCGAGCTCGTGGATGCGCTCGGGGATGTCGTACTCCCCCAGGTTGGCCAGGTTCGCCCCGAAGGTGTTGGTCTCGATGGCGTCCACGCCCACCTCGAGGTAGGCGTCGTGGACCGACCGGACGATGTCGGGCCTGGTGACGTTGAGGATCTCGTTGCACCCCTCGTAGCCCTCGAAGTCCTCGAGAGAGGGGTCAGCGGCCTGGAGCATGGTGCCCATGGCGCCGTCGGCCACGAGCACGCGGTCACCGAAAACGCTGCGGAAGAGGTCGGAGCGGCTGCTCACTATTGTCTGCCTTCACGGTTGTTGCGGGGGTTCCCGGCGAGTCTACGCAGACCGCCCCACGAGGGTGGTGGCGCATTCCGTAGGCTGGGCAGTGCAAGCAGACCGACGAGGAGGCATTGGGTGATCGAGCTCGAGGACGTCCCGGAGCTGCGCAACCCGGTGATGATCGCGGCCTTCGAGGGCTGGAACGACGCCGGCGAGGCCGCCACCGCTGCCGTGGACCACCTCATCGACATCTGGGATGCGGAGGCCATCGCCGCGCTGGACCCGGAGGACTACTACGACTTCCAGGTCAACCGGCCGCGGGTCGTCCTCGACGAGGGCCAGCGACGCATCAGCTGGCGCACCACGCGCATCCTGCTGGCCACGACGCCGGGCATCGACCGCGACGTGATCCTCATCCAGGGCATCGAGCCGTCCTTCCGCTGGAGAGCCTTCACGATCGAGCTGATGGAGTTCGCCCAGCAGGTCGGCGTGACAACGGTGTTCACCCTTGGCGCCCTGATGGCAGACGTGGCCCACACCCGGCCCATCCCCGTGACGGCAACGTCGGACAACGACGACGTCCTGCACCGCTATGACCTCGAGCCGAGCAAGTACGAAGGGCCGACGGGCATCGTGGGGGTCCTCGCGGACGCGGCCACCCAGGCGGGGCTCCAGTCGATCTCGTGCTGGGCGGCCGTCCCCCACTACGCCGGGCACTCCCCCTCGCCCAAGGCGACGCTCGGGCTCATCTCCAAGCTGGAGGAGCTGCTCGACGCGCCGATCCCCCACGGCGACCTGCCGGAGATCGCCCGCGCCTGGGAGCGGGGCATCAACGAGCTGGCCGAGACCGACGACGAGGTGGCGGAGTACGTCCAGTCCCTCGAGGAGGCCCAGGACACCGCGGAGCTGCCGGAGGCCAGCGGTGACGCGATCGCCCGCGAGTTCGAGCGCTACCTGCGCCGCCGCGGACAGGACGGCGGCGGCGCCGGCTGATCAGAGCCGGATGCCGAGGAGCGCGTCGAGCAGCCGGCCGACCAGACCGGGTGCGGCCGGGTCCTCGCCACCTCGGGTGAGGGACTCGTGGGCCCAGCGGTCAACGGCCGCAAGGGCTCCAGGCGTGTCGAGGTCGTTGGCGATGAGCTCGCGGACCCGCTGGACGGTCGCCTCAGCGCTCGGACCCGCGTTGACCGACAGCGCCGAGCGCCAGGTCTCCAGCCGCTTCTCGGCGTCGGCGAGGTGGCTGCTGGTCCAGTCCCAGTCGGAGCGGTAGTGCTGGCTCAGCAGCGCCAGCCGGATGGCCATCGGGTCCACCCCGTCGGCGCGAAGCCGAGAGACCAGGACGAGGTTGCCCTTGGACTTGCTCATCTTCGTGCCGTCCAGCCCCACCATCGCCTGGTGCACGTAGGAACGGGCAAAGGGCCGCTCGCCGCTGAGGGCCACGGCCTGGGAGGCGGTCATCTCGTGGTGCGGGAAGATGAGGTCGCTGCCACCGCCCTGGACGTCGAAGGCCATCCCGAGGTGCTCGAGGGCGATGCAGCTGCACTCGATGTGCCAGCCGGGGCGGCCGGACCCGAGCTTCTCGTTGTCCCACCACGGCTCCCCATCGCGGGCGCCCCGCCACAGGAGCGGGTCCAGGGCGTCACGCTTGCCGGGCCGCTCCGGGTCGCCGCCCCGCTCGGCGAAGACCGCCATCATCTGCCCGCGGTCCCAGTTGGAGACCGAGCCGAAGCCGGGGTCCTGGGAGAGGTCGAAGTAGATGTCGTCCGAGACCGACTCCGGAGTGGGGACCCGGTAGGCCATGCCCTTCTCCAGGAGCTGGGCCACTGCCGCCGCGATGGGGCGGATGCTCTCGACCACCCCGATGTAGTGGTCCGGCGGGATGATCGCGAGGTCGGTCATGTCCTCGCGGAAGAGCGCGACCTCAGCGGTGGCCAGGTGCTCCCAGTGCAGGCCGTCGCGCTCTGCCCGCTCGATCAGCGGGTCGTCGACGTCGGTGATGTTCTGGACGTACGAGACGCGGTGACCGGCGTCGCGCAGTGCCCGCCCGAGCACGTCGAAGGTCACATAGGTCGCGGCATGACCCAGGTGGGTGGCGTCGTAGGGCGTGATGCCGCAGACGTACATCCGCGCCGTCGGCCCAGGGGTGATGGGCCGGACAGTGCCGGTCGAGGTGTCGAAGATGCGCACCGGCAGGCCCGTGCCAGGCACGGCAGGGATGAAGGGTGCAGGCCAGGAGATCACGGGTGCAGCCTACGTGCGCCCCTCAGAGCGGCGGCCACGGGATGGCGGGCCAGCCCTTCCCGGGCAGCGGGTATGCCGGCAGCTCCAGGAGTCGTCGCACCCGCGCCCCGAGGGCGCGCAGCTCCTCATCGGTGAGCAGCCCCTCGAGCTGCGACCACAGCGGCGAGGCACTCTCGAGCCGGCTGGCCAGCCTGTGGAGCCGCTGGATCTCCGTGGCCGGGAGCGGCCGGCCCGCGAAGCCCCACAGCACGGTCCTCAGCTTGTTCTCGGCGTGCAGGCTGACGCCGTGGTCGAACCCCCGCACCGCGCTGGCCTCCCTCACCAGGTGCGAGCCCTTGCGGTCGCTGTTGTTGATCACGGCGTCGAAGACAGCGACGGCTGCCACGGACGGGGAGTCCTCGTGGACCACCACGACGGGCCTGCCCTCCTCGTTCTCCCCACTCAGGACCGGCAGCCAGCCCTCGGGGACGGCGTCGGGCGCGACCACGTCGACGACGTACTCCTGCGGTGCCTCGGGGTCGCCCACCCACCGCTGGAGCGAACCGGTGCCGTGCGGCCCCTCCCTCAGGACGGTCTCCGGGACCACGCACCACCCCCCGGCCTCCGACACGAGGAATGCCGCGACCTCCCGGCCGGCGAGGGTCCCGTCCGGGAAGTCCCACAGGGGGCGTTCACCGGCCACCGGCTTGTAGATCGCCGTGATCGAGCTGGTCTCGGACGTGACCATGGCCAGGAAGGCGTGGTTTGAGGCCTCGAGGAGCCGGCCGACCAGGGTGACCTCGCCCTCTGCGAGGAGTCGCAGGACCTGGGCGCTGCTCAGCGCTTGTACCCGTTGGCGCGTGGGCATATGTGTCCCTCAGCCTCGAGGGGGCCACCGCAGAAGGGGCAGGGAGGGCGGCCGGCGGCGACCACGGCCTGGCACCGTCGGGCGAAGGCCCGGGCCCGCGCCGGGGTGAGCACCACGCGGATCAGGCGTGGCTCCTCGGACAGCACCGGGTCGACCTCGACCTCCTCGGCGACCTCGTCGGGGTCGCGGTCCAGGCACTCGATGACCACGACCTCGCGGGCCTCGTCCCAGCCCAGGCTGAGGGTGTTGACCCGGAACTCGTCCTCGATGGGAGTGTCGAGAGGGGCGTTGTCCTCGACCTCCGCCGCGGCGTGCTCGCCCCCCTCGCCGCCGGTGTAGCTGTCGAGCAAGTCGTTGATGCGGTCCGCGAGGACGCTCACCTGCTGCTTCTCGAGGGAGACGGAGGACACGCGCCGACCCTCGCTGGCCTGGAGGAAGAACGTCCGCTGCCCTGGCGGGCCCACGGTCCCGGCCACGAAGCGGTCGGGCGGGTCGAACTCGTTGACCGACATGTCGGCACTCTAACGCCGGGTCCGGCCCTCGGCTGATCCGCCGCCCACGGGGGCATCACCCTCGGGCACCTCCGGGGAAGGCGGCGGCAGGAGCCGCGCCAGATCCGAGCCCATGTCGTTGGCGCCGACCAGGAACGTGCGGCGTTGGGTGTAGTGCACCACCGAGACGGAAGCGGGGTCCGCGCGGAACCGCTGCAGGTGGTCGAAGTGGCTGCCTGCCGCCTCGGCGAGGACCGCCTTGATCACGTCGCCGTGGCTGACCGCCACCCAGAGCGCATGGGGGCCGTGTTCGGCCGACACCTCCGCGTCGTGCCGGCGCACGGTCCGCACGGCCCGGTGACCCATCTCGAGGAGGCCCTCCGCGGCATACCCCTCGTCGTCGGGGAACCGGGCGGCGCTGGGCTGGTCCTGGACGGTCCGCCACAGGGGCTCGTCGACAAGCTCCTTGATGAGCCGCCCCGTCCACGTGCCGTACCCGCACTCCACCAGCCCCTCGTCGATCCGGACGTCGAGCGGCCCCTGGACCGCGGCCGCCAGCGCGTCAGCGGTCTCGCGGCACCGCTCGAGTGGGCTGGAGACGACGCGGGCCACCCCGAGTGGGGCGAAGCGCGCGGCCAGCGCCCGGACCTGCTGCAGGCCGGCCTCGTCGAGGTGGACGCCGGGCGTCCTGCCGGCGAGAACGCCCTCGGCGTTCGCCGTCGAGTGTCCGTGGCGCACGAGCAGGCAGATGGGCACGGCCGCACTCTACGTCGTCGGTGCGTGCGCGGCGGACGGCGACGTGATGGAGTAGCGCCTGTGATCGTGGACCAGGCTGTATACCGCGACGGGCGGCGCCGCCCCTGCGGGGACCTCAGTGACGAGCTGGAAGCCCTCCGCACCGGCGGCCGCCCCCAGGACTTCCTGTGGATCGGGCTGAAGGACCCGACCGACGAGGAGTTCGACCTCGTCAACGACGAGCTCAAGCTGCACCCGCTCGCGGTGGAGGACGCCGTCAAGGGCAACCAGCGACCCAAGGTCGAGCTGTACGACAACACGATCTTCGTGGTGCTCAAGACCCTCCGGTACCTCGAGGAGACCTCGGACATCGAGACAGGAGAGGTCATGGTGTTCCTCGGCGACCGGTTCGTCGTCACCGTGCGCCGGGGCGAGGCCAACCCGCTGGCCATGGTGCGCCACCGTCTCGAGGCCGAACACGACAAGCTCAGGTACGGCGAGATCGCCGTCCTCCATGCGGTGATGGACTCCATCGTCGACAACTACGTGCTCATCGACTCCGAGCTGCAGACCGACCTCGAGGAGATCGAGCAGGCCGTGTTCTCCGGGAACCCGGAGGTGGACTCCCAGACGATCTACCGGCTCAAGCGCGAGGTGCTGGAGTTCAAGCGCGCGGCTGTGCCCCTCGCCGCGCCCCTGCGGATGCTCCACGACGGCTCCCGCTCCCCCGTGCCCAGCAAGGAGGTGCGGCTGCTGATGCGTGACGTCGCCGACCACCTGCTGAGGGTGATCGACCACGTCGAGTCCTACGACAGGCTCCTGACCGACGTGCTCAATGCGCACCTGGCGCAGCTGTCGGTGCAGCAGGCCCAGATCTCGGTGCAGCAGAACAGCGACATGCGCAAGATCTCGGCGTGGGTCGCGATCGCGGCCGTCCCGACGATGATCGCGGGCATCGAGGGCATGAACTTCAAGCACATGCCCGAGCTCTCGCATGTCTGGGGCTACCCAGCCGTGCTGACGGTCATGCTCGTCGCGTGCCTGTCGCTCTACCGCGCGTTCCGCCGCTCGGGCTGGCTCTAGTCGCTCGCCCCGGCCGGCAGGTCAGGTGGCGCTGATGACCCCGGTCGCCAGCAAGCCTGCGAGCAGGAGGCCGAGCGCCACTCGGTACCAGACGAACACCATGATCGAGTGGTTCGCGACGTACCTGAGCAGCCAGGCGATGGAGGCGTAGGCCACGACGAAGGCCACGACGATGCCCACCGCCATCTGCCCGAAGCCGAGCTCGCCAAGGTTGTGGCGCTGGTCGAGGGCCTGGAACACCCCGGCCGCGGTCAGGGCCGGGATGGCCATGAAGAACGACAGCTCGGTCGCGGTCACGCGGTTCACTCCCCGGAGCAGACCCGCGGAGATCGTGGCACCGGAGCGGGAGACCCCGGGGACCAGGGACAGGCACTGCACGAGGCCGATGACCAGGCCGTCACGGAGCGTCAGGTCGTGCTCGTCGCGATGGACCCCGGCGCGCTCGAGCTGCACGTGGCGCTGCTCGGCGAACCACATCACACCGCTCCACAGCAGCAGCGCCGCCGCGACCACCCACAGCGAGCGGAGCGGACCCTCGATGACGTCCCGGAGCAGGAACCCGACAACGCCCACCGGCAGCGAGCCGACGATGACCGCCCACGCGAGGGTGTAGTCGGGGTTGCGGCGACCTTCCTCGCCGGAGAGGCCGCGGACCCAAGCCACGAGGAGCCGGCCGATCTTGCCGGCGAAGTACAGGAAGGTCGCCGCGATGGCGCCGAGCTGGATGATCGCGGTGTATGCCGTGACGACCTTGGCGTCCACGGGCAGGCCAAGGAGCTGCTCGGCGATGGTCAGGTGGCCCGTCGAGGACACGGGGAGGAACTCGGTCAGTCCCTCCACGACGCCCAGGATGATCGCGTCGAGGTAGCTCAGGGTCACAGCAGGTCCTTCTCAGGTCTGGTCGAGGCGGGCGTGGTCGGGCGTGGTCGGGCGTGATCGGGCAGGGGTGGCTGGATCGTGCGTGGCCGGACCGTGGGTGGGCACCGCAGGGGGCGGCGCCGACAGGCCAGTCTCCCCCATGAGCTCGGCCATGGTGCGCACGACATGCAGCCGCTCCGGCAGCGTGGCCGCGAAGGGTGCCACCGAGAGGGTGCCGACACCGGCGTCCGCGTAGCGCTGCAGCCGGTCGCGGATCCGCTCCCGCGGGCCGATCAGCGAGGTCGAGTCGATCAGCTCGAGGGGCACGGCCGCCGCGGCATCGCGGGGCCGCCCCTCGAGGTAGAGGTCCTGGATCCGCGCGGCGGCCTCCTCGAACCCCATGCGGCAGGCCAGCTGGTTGTAGAAGTTCTGCTTCCGCGAGCCCATGCCGCCGATGTAGAGGGCGGCGTACCCGCGCACGGCCGCCGCTGCGGCCTCCACGTCGTCCGAGATGCACACCGGGACGGAGGGGGCGATGTCGAACCCGGCCAGCGGCTCGTCGGCGGTCCCCTTGCCCGCGCGCCGGGCACCGGTCTCCACGGAGGCGACCAGGTCGGCCGAGTGCTCCGGGCTGAAGAAGATCGCCAGCCAGCCGTCGGCGACCTCCCCCGCCAGCTCGAGGTTCTTCGGGCCCACCGCCGCGAGGTAGAGCGGGAGCTCCGGCCGCGGGGGGCGGATGGTGAGCTTGAGCGACTTGCCCGGGCCTTCGGGCAGCGGCAGCGTGAAGTGCCGACCCTGGTACGAGACCGGTTCGCGCCGCAGGGCCATGCGCACGATGTCGACGTACTCGCGGGTGCGCACCAGGGGCTCGGCGAACCGCACGCCGTGCCAGCCCTCGCTGACCTGGGGGCCCGAGACACCGAGGCCCAGCCGGAAGCGGCCACCCGAGAGCGTGTCCAGGGTCGCCGCCGTCATCGCGGTCATCGCAGGGGTCCGGGCGGGGATCTGCATCACGGCCGCTCCGAGCCCGATCCGCTCCGTCTGGGCGCCGACCCACGCCAGGACGGTCGGGGCATCCGAGCCGTAGGCCTCGGCGACCCACGCCACGGCATACCCGAGACGATCGGCCTCCTGGGCCACCGCGACGTTGTCCGCGTCCATGCCCATGCCGAAGTAGCCGAGGTTCACGCCGAGTTCCATGCGGGGCAGGCTATCGGCGGGCCGCTCGGTGCCTGCGCGGCGCGACGGATAACGTACGCAGTCATGCGCCACAGACGAATGGGCACCTCCGGGCTGTCGGTGTCCTCGCTCGCCCTCGGCACCATGACCTGGGGCCGCAGCACCGACTTCGAGACCGCCAGCGACCAGCTCCGCACGTTCCTGTCGGTCGGCGGGACGCTGGTCGACACCGCGCACGGCTACTCCGAGGGCGCAGCGGAGGAGTTCCTCGGCCGCATCATCGACGAGGAGCTCGACCGGGAGGACGTGGTCATCTGCACCAAGGCCGGGATCTCCAGGCGGTCAGGCAAGCGCGTCGTGGACACCTCTCGGTTCAGCCTGCTCAGCCAGCTCGACACCTCCCTGGAGCGGCTCGGTACCGACCACGTCGACCTCTGGCTGGTGCACACGTGGAGCGACGAGGCACCCCTGACCGAGACGCTCTCGGCGCTGGAGTGGGCGATCAACACGGGCCGGGCCCGCTATGTCGGGGTCTCGAACTACTCGGGCTGGCAGAGCGCGCGCGCCCTGTCGCTGCTCGAGCAGGCGCGCGTCCCGCTCGTGGCGAACGAGGTCGAGTACTCCCTGCTGAACCGGACGGCCGAGCACGAGCTGCTCGGCGCGGCGCAGTCCCTCGGTTTCGGGCTGCTCCCGTGGTCCCCCCTCGGGCGCGGCGTGCTCACCGGCAAGTACCGCCACGGCATACCGGCAGACTCCCGCGCGGCCTCGCGCGACTTCCCGCGGTTCACGGCCCGCTACCTCGACGAGCGCAGCGCCACCATCGTCGAGGCGCTGGCGATCGCCGCCCAGGGGCTTGGCGTCAGCTCCGCAGAGGTGGCCCTGGCCTGGGTGCGCGACCGGCCGGGTGTGGTCAGCCCCATCGTTGGCGCCCGCACCACCGCCCAGCTGAAGACCTCCCTGGCCGCGGACGACCTCGTGCTGCCTGAGGAGCTGGTCGCGGCCCTCGACGAGGTGTCTGCCTGAGCGAGGTGCCTGCCTGAGCTGGGTCTGCCTGAGCGCGGCTCAGCTGCCGGTCTCGTCCTCGTCGACGTCGTACTCCTCGTCGTCGAGGCCGGAGTACATGTCGCCGTCGCCATCCTCGTCGGAGTGGTCGTCGATCTCCTCCTCGGCCTCGTCGTAGAGGTCGAGCGGGGTCATCTCGCCGAAGGCCATCAGGAGTGCCTCGTCGTAGGCCTCGAAGGCGTCGGCGAGGTCCTCGTAGGCCGCGATCACCGTCGGGTCGTCCTCCCCGCTCTTGGATGCCGCCGCCTCCAGGTGCCGCTCGAAAGCGGCCACCAAGGTGGCGAGAACGGCTCGCGGATCCGAGGTCATGTCCCGACCGTAGCGGGTTCTGGGCCAGAATGGCGGGCGATGGTTGAGTACGAGTACCGCGTGCTGCGGTTCACCCGAGACGTTTCCCGCGCCGACATCCGCCGGACGCTCGCCGACCATGCCGAGTACGGCCACTGGGAGCTGCACCGGACGCGGATCTACCTCGGCGGCGAGCAGCGGAGCTGGCTGCGCCGGCGCATCATCCGGGCCAGGCGCACCGCGTAGGCCGACACCGCCGGAACCGGTGACAAGGCCGGATACACCTGGGCGCGAACCCGCGCCCGCGCGCCTGCCGGGTCAGCACGGACCCCAGGGCGGGGCCGGGCGCCACCGCGAGGGTCGAGCCGAGGTCGCTGCCGCTCAGCAGGCGCGGCAGCGGTTCAGCAGGTGAGGACGAGGCGGTGCAGGACCCGGGCGCCGAACTCGAGGGCGTCCACCGGCACCCGCTCGTCGATGCCGTGGAACATGGGGGCGAAGTCGAGGTCTGCCGGAAGGCGCAGCGGCGCGAACCCATAGCCGGTGATGCCCAGGCGGCTCAGCGCCTTGTTGTCGGTCCCGCCCGAGAGGCAGTAGGGCAGGACCCGCGCCTCCGGGTCCTCGGCCTGCAGGGCTGCGGTCATGGCCTCGACGAGGGGCCCGCTGAACGGTGCGTCCAGGGCGATGTCACGGTGCACGACCTCCACCTCCACGTGCTCGCCCGCGAGCCGCCGGATGGTCTCCATCAGCTCGTCCTCGTGACCGGGCAGGAACCTGCAGTCCACCGCGGCGGTCGCCGACTGCGGGATGACGTTGTGCTTGTAGCCCGCGGCCGCCATCGTCACGTTGGCGGTGTCCTGGAGCGTGCCCCGCACGAAGCCCTGCGCCCCGCCCAGCCGCCCGAGCAGCTCATCGGCGTCCTCGTCGGTGTAGGCGATCCCGGTGACCTTGCTGAGCCCGTCGAGGAGCTCGCGCACCGAGGCGATGTACTCGCGCGGCCAGACGTGAGAGCTGATGCGCGAGACCGCCTCCGCCAGCCGGACGATCGCGTTCTCGCTGTTGGGGACCGAGCCGTGCCCGGCTCGCCCGCGGGCGTGCAGCCGGAGCCAGGCAATGCCCTTCTCCGCGGTCTGCAGCAGGTAGGCCCGCGTGGGCTCGCCCCCGTCCGCCGAAGGCACGGTGACGCTGTACCCGCCGACCTCGCTGATGGCCTCCGTCACGCCCTCGAAGAGCTCGGGGTGGTGCTCCACGACGTAGTGGGACCCGTGGACGCCGCCGGCCTCCTCGTCGGCGAAGAACGCGACGACCAGGTCCCGCGGCGGCTTGGTGCCGGTGCGCGCCAGCTGGCGCACCGTGGCCAGGATCATCGCGTCCATGTTCTTCATGTCCACCGCTCCCCTGCCCCATACGCAGCCGTCGCGCAGCTCGCCGCTGAAGGGGTCGACCTGCCAGTCGGCTGCGTTCGCCGGGACCACGTCGAGGTGGCCGTGCAGGCAGAGGGCCGGGCGGTCGCGGTCCTCGCCCTCCAGGCGAACGACGACACTGGTGCGGCCCGGCCGGCTCTCCACGATCGTCGGGTCGAGGCCCACCTCACTGAGCAGCCCGGCGACGTAGTCGGCAGCGGCCCGCTCGCCGGGACCGGAGCCGTCGCCGTGGTTGGTGGAGTCGATGCGGATGAGTTCCTGGCAGATGCGGACGACCTCGTCGGCAGGGCTGGTGGGCGCGCTCATGGCCCCACCCTAGGCAGCCGGCGAGGTCCCCCGGCGCCTGGCCGTATGCCGGTTTCGGCGGTTCGGAGATGAGGCCTGCCGCGTGCTATCGTTCCGGCGCGCGACAGGCACTCCCCAAAGGGCCTGTTGACCACCTTGTCCGGGTGGCGGAATGGCAGACGCGCTAGCTTGAGGTGCTAGTGCCCTTTATCGGGCGTGGGGGTTCAAGTCCCCCTCCGGACACCAACAGCGCCCCGAGTCTCTGCAGGTCAGAAGCTCGGGGCGCTTGGTCATTCCGGTTCGGCGAGAGTCGGTGCTACCGACTTGGTACTTCATGCCTCTACCTCCACGTAGAGAGTCCGGATGCCATCAGCCATTAGCTTCTGCGTCAGACGACAGCTTCTGCGTCACACGACGCAACGGGCGCGGCCACGGGTCAGCTCACGCCACGCTCACAACGTGCTGGGGAAGTACAGCTAGCTCGCCGTCGTCAGGGCTTCTTCCACGTTGGCGAGCTGGTCTACGCTTCCGCCGCGCCACTCGAGCAGCAGCAGGGTGGCGTCATCAGTGGTGACCCCGCCTCGCTGTCGCATGAGGTCGCGGGAGAGGCGGTGCACCACCTCCTGCACCGCGCCTCCCTCACGGCTGGCACGCTCGACGAAGTCGATCAGGCGTGCCTCACCAAACTGCTCGCCGCCGTCCCGGTGTTCTTCGACAACCCCGTCGGTGAAGAACAGCACCCGGTCACCGCGCTCAAGCGCTCTCTCACTGACCACGGGCACTGCCCCGCCAAAGCCGACTGGCAGGGTCGTCGGGCTGTCCAGCGATGCGAGAACGCGGTGCTGACGAATAAGCAGCGGGGATGGGTGGCCCGCGTTAACCCACTGCAGCCGGCCCGAACGGACCTCGAGGAGCGCCATCTGCGCGGTCGCGAAGTGGTCCGCGGTGAACTGGGTGGCCACTGCGGCGTCCATCGCCGCGTATAGCTCCTCCAGCCCGAGGTTGAAGCGCCGAGCATGCCGATAGGCGCCGACAGCGAGGGTGGCCATCACGGCGGCGCCGAGCCCGTG
>DASULG010000350.1:0-59324 GCA_036278335.1 Pedococcus sp. | reverse complement strand
GGACGGCACGATCGGTCAGCGCGACTTCCCCGTGGGGCATGTGTCCCCGTTCGCCTCTGCCGTGATCGGGCCGGAGCTGGGGCTAGGGCCCCGCGCGGCGGAGGAGCGGGTGGGCATCTCGGCCCGCGTCGTCTCGACGATGCCAGGCACGCTCGAGGCCATGGCGTCCGGCGAGCTCGACTGGCAACGCGCCCGGGCGGTGGCCACCGAGCTCCACGACAGCTCACCGGACGTGGTTGCGAAGGTCGAGGACCGCCTCTTCCCGGCGGCCCTCCGGGACTCCGCGGGCGAGGTGCGGCGCCGATGCCGCCGCATCCTTCAGCGAGTGGACTCGGCATCGCTGGTCGAGCGCGTCACGCGAGCCCGGGAGGGTCGCGGCCTGCAACGCTGGCAGGCCGAGCCGGGGGTGGAGGAGTGGCACGCGCTGCTTCCGGCCGAGCAGGCTGCAACGGCATGGCAGGCGGTTGACGCTCTCGCGCGCCGCTACCAGCGGGAGGACCGCGAGCACGGCGGCGCGCCCGCGACCCTGGAGCAGGCACGCGGTGACGCGCTGCTCGACCTGATCCTCGGCCATGCGTCGGTGCAGACCAGCATGGTTTTCACCGTCCCGGAGACCTTTGCCCAGAGCGGGGGGCAGCCCACGGCTGGCTGTGAGGCAGGCGGGGGTGGCACCGAGGGCGTCGTCCACGTACCCGGAGTGGGCGTGGTCCCGTGGTCGGGCATCGGGTCGCTCGCCACGTCCTTCGCAACCCAGATCTCGATCGCCAGCTGTGACCCCGCCAACGGGGCGCTCACCGGCATGGCCACCGAGGTCTACCGCCCACCGAGCGCGCTTGACCGGTTCGTGAAGAACCGCGACGGGACCTGCCGGTTCCCTAGCTGTGCCGCGCCCGCGCGGCGGTGCGACGCCGACCACGTCATCGCGTGGCCGGCCGGGCCGACCGACCGGACCAACCTGATGAGCCTGTGCCGACGCCACCACCGCACGAAGCAGCAGCCCGGCTGGCGGGTGGCCATGGATGCTGACGCAGTCGTGACGTGGACCAACCCACTGGGTCACTCGTTCACCACCTACCCCGTCGACCACCGTGAGGTGGTCTCGACCGGACCGCCGCCGACCTGAGCGGTCGGGTCGTAGGGCCCTTACCTCCGGCTGCAGCGCGTGGGGCTTCCTGCTGAGGTGAAGGCCCTCCTCATCGCCGCCGGCGGGGTTGCGGGATCGTTCGCCCTCGCCTGGCTGCTGGTCAGCTGGGTGCCGGTGATGTCGCGGATCGTCTAGTTGGGACAAGGTCGCGAACCGTTCGTGGGCCTAGAGGAGCTTGGTGAAGTGCACGTCGTCGCACTCCTCGAGAGGGATGCCGATGGTGCGGCCCGTCTCGACGTAGCCGAGGCGTTGGTAGAACCCGGGCGCCTGGAACGTGAACGACGAGACCGCCGCGCGTTCGCAGCCCCTGTCCCGGGCCTCCTCCTCCGCAGTGGCCATCAAGCGCCTGCCCCAGCCCTCTCCGCGCCGGTCCTCGCGTACCCACACCATGGAGATCGCGGCGCAGGTGCCCCACGTCCAGCCGCTGAGCCCCGCCACGAGACGGCCGTCTGCGTCATGGGCTTTCAGGGTCAGCTCACGGGGTGCGTCGGTGGCGGTCCGGCTGAGGTTGTAGACGTCGAGCTCGCGGGTGAGCTCGGCCTCGAGGTCGGGGTCGGCGCCCCCGACCACGATCTGCGGATCAGGTGCAGGCATGTCCCCGAGCCTAGGCTGCGCCGGCACAAGGGCAGCAGACCGAGGTTGGCAGAGGTAGCAGAGGGACTAGTCGGGGGTCTGGGTCGACTCGAGCATGGTCTCCTCGGGGTGCTCGGTGCGCTCATCTGACTCCTCGAGGATCGCCCTCGCCTGCTCGCCGGGATCGTCGCTGCCGGCGGCGCGCTCCTCAGGGAGGAGATCGGCACGGCTCTCGACACGGGCGTTCTCGACTGGCTCAGTCATGCTCCGACCGTAGCAACCGGGCCTTGGCGAGTGCGCGCTCAGCCGCTGGCCCGCAGGTACCTGCCGAAGTGGGGCACGGTGAACGCGATCCGCCCCCGTTCCCCGGAGTAGATGAGGCCCTTCTTGAGCAGGGCGTCCCTGGCGGGGGACAGCGACTGCGGCTTGCGGTCGAGCACGGAGGCGACCGAGGCCGTCGGCACCGACTCCGTCTCGTCGACGTGCTCGTCGCCGGACTCCGCGAGCTGGACCGCGGCATCCGCCATGGCGCGCAGGTACTCCCGCTCAGCAGGCGTCGCCCGCTCGTAGCGCGAGCCGAAGAAGCCCACGGCGAGCTCCGCCTCGGCCTCCGGTGCGGCGACCCTGACGTCCTCGACGGCGATGGGGCTCTGCGGCGCCACGTCCCAGGCCACCTTCCCGTACGCCTGGACGAAGAACGGGTACCCAGCGGTCGCGGCATACAGGGCCTCGAGCGCCTCTGGCGTGAACTCGGCGTCCTCCTCCTTCGCCGGGGCGCTCAGGGCACGGTCGGCGGCCGCGCGGTCGAGGCGGTCGATGCGCTGGTACTTGAACAGCCGCTCGCTGTACGACTTGCTGGCGGACAACACAGCGGGCAGGTGCGGCAGGCCGGCCCCCACGACGATGACGGGCAGCCCCGACTGGCTGATCTCGTGACAGGCGGCGCAGACGGCCGAGACGTCGTCCGGCCCGAGGTCCTGCATCTCGTCGATGAAGATGGCCACGCCCTTGCCGACGTCCGCCGCGAGGCCGCCGACGTCGGTGAGCAGCTCCACCAGGTCGATCTCGATGTCACCGGAGTCGGCGCGACCGGTCACGGCAGGCGCGTCGATCCCGGGGTTCCACCGCTCGCGGAGCTTGGCGTTCGGGGCGGCGTCGCGCTGGGCGAACGCCTTGATCACCCCCAGCACGTGGTCCACGTCGTCGCCCTGCGGGTGTCCGAGCTCGCGCACGGCGACGTGCAGCGCGGCGGACAGCGGGCGGCGCAGCCCCTGGTCGGGCCGCGCCTCGAGCTTGCCGGTGCCCCAGTGGGCGCGGACGGCCGAGGACCGCAGCGCGTTCAGCAGCACCGTCTTGCCGACACCGCGCAGCCCGGTCAGCACGATGGAGCGCTCCGGCCGGCCCCGGGCGATCCGCTCCAGCACGACGTCGAAGGCGTGCAGCTGCTCGTCTCGGCCGGCCAGCTCGGGCGGGCGCTGACCGGCGCCGGGGGCGTAGGGGTTGCGAATCGGGTCCACGATCGCAGCGTATGGGCGTCTCTAGCGCATCCCTGAGATTTCCCGATACGGCCCGATCGTGTCGCGGTATGCCGGGTGGCCGGCTGCGAGCGCGCGGCGACGCCTCGTGGGGTCAGCTGTAGCGGTCAGCGCGGAGGTGGACGATGTGCCCGACCACTCCCGGAACCCAGCCGCGCTCACGGCCCAGCCACCGCACGGCCACGAGGTTGGTCGGCACGACGACGAACTCCTTGCGGCCCGAGCCAGACACCGCAAGGTCGGTGCCGAAGGCATCGGTCACCACGGCCCACCGCAGGTCGGTGTGTCGATGGAGGTGCTCGCCGATCCCCAGTGCGAAGCGCTCGACGATCTGCTCGTGGCCCTCGCGCTGGCTCTCGGGCAGGGCCTCCCAGGCGGCGAAGGCCTCGTCGAGCCCCTTGCCGAGCGAGTGCAGGTCGTCCACGTCGACGCCGGCCTCACTGAGCTCGCTCAGCGCTGTGGCGATGCGGGCCCGTTCCGCCTCTCCGAGCGCCGCCTCGACAGGGCGCAGGGGCGCCTCGGGATCAGAGACGAGGGGCCCGCTGTCCGCGGTCTGCGCGGGCGCAGACGACGCGTCGTCCTCCGACCGGTCTCGATCCCTCTTGAACCACGCCATGACCGTCAGCGTAGTGATGAGGCCGACAATCGGCCGCTCAGATGACCCGGGGCTCCCCGTCGCCGGCCACGAGGCTCTTGCCCGCCGCGTGCCAGCCCTTCATGCCGCCCTCGAGGTTGGCAACGTCGAACCCCTGCTGGCTCAGCCAGGCGACCGCGCGCGAGGAGCGGCCGCCGCCGCGGCAGGTCACGGCGAGGGTGCCGTCGTCGGTGTCGGGCAGCTCGTGGACGCGCGACGGCAGCTCGGCGAGGGGGATGTGCACGGCGCCGGGGGCATGGCCCGCCTCCCACTCGTCCTTCTCGCGGACGTCGAGGATGACGGCGTGGTCCGACACGTCGGAGTTCTGGACCTGGGGGATCTCGCTCATGCCGGCCATCCTCACATGCCCCGCGTCCCCCTGCAGAGGCGCGTCAGTGGAGCTCGCCGAGGAGGGCTCGGTTGAGCTCGGCGACCCGGTGCACCGAGATTCCCGCTGCCTGCTCCTGCGCCAGCGGGTGTCCGGTGGGCTCGACCTCCACCAACGGGACGAGCCCAGGGGGCCGGGTGTGCACCTGGGTGCGCAGGTCCAGCGTCGAGGGCTCGTACGGCAGGTCGCTGCGCAGCCACCCGAACATCGGGGGGAGCAGCTGCGCCCGGTCCGGGTCGTCCCAGTGCTCGAACACGTGCTCCAGGCTCTCGATGCTCAGCGAGACCCAGACCGACCACGTGAAGGTCTCCTCTGCCCCGAGCGGCTCGAGCAACGGAAGCTGAATGTGGCCCCGGAGGAAGAAGTGCGTGCCCAGCGCCGGGTCTGCGTCCGGGAGGAAGCAGACGTCGTCGGTCAGCTCACCCTCGTCTCGCTGGGCCGCGGTCGCCACGTGCCAGTCGTGGGGCGCGTCCGAGCCGAAGACCGTCGCCAGCCCGCTGTGCGCCCGGCCGCAGGTGGTGCAGGTCCACGAGGCGTCATCTGCGAACGTCACGCCAGCAGCGTAGATCTCCGCACCCGGGGTCGTGCGCGGACGGCCATGCCACCCACCCGTCCTCGCGGACCGCCGTGGCTGAGCCCTGACCCGAGCGAGTCGGGGCTGCTGCTACTTCAGGAGCCGCGACATCCGGCGGTCGGCCAGCGGCTTGCCCCCGGTCTGGCAGGTCGCGCAGTACTGCAGGGAGGAGTCCGCGAACGAGACCTCCCGCACGGTGTCCCCACACTCCGGACAGGTCTGGCCCGTACGACCGTGCACCCGCATCCCCGCCCGCTTCGCATCCTTGAGCTCCTTCGCGGGCTTTCCGGACGCCGCGAGGACCGCAGCCGCCAGTGTCTCCCGCAGCGCGGCATACAGCCGGTCCACGGCGGCGTCGTCCAGGGAGGCCGCGATCGCGAACGGCGACATCTTCGCGACGTGCAGGATCTCGTCGGAGTAGGCGTTGCCCACCCCCGCGATCACCGACTGGTCCCGCAGCAGGCCCTTGATCTGCGACCGGCGCTCGTGGAGGAGCCCGGCAAACACCTCGCGGGTGAACTCCGGCGCGAGCGGGTCCGGGCCCAGGGAGGCGATGCCCGGCACCTCGTGGGGGTCGGAGACGATGTATGCCGCGAGGCGCTTCTTCGTGCCGGCCTCCGTGAGGTCGAACCCGGAGTCGTCGGAGAACCGGACGCGCAGTGCGATGGGGGACTTGCCGGGTCGCAGCATCGTGGGCGGCATGGCGTCGCTCCAGCGCAGCCACCCCGCCCGGGCGAGGTGGAAGACGAGGTGCGTGCCGTCGCAGTCGAGGTCGATGAACTTCCCGTGCCGCGCCACGGCGTCGACCGGCAGGCCCGCGAGAGCCTGCGGCGGCGGGTTGAAGGTCTTCAGCACCGAGATCGACCCGAGCTCGACCCCGGTGACCGCCAGCCCGTCGGTGCGGGCGGCCAGGAAGTCGACGAGCGCCTGCACCTCGGGTAGCTCCGGCATGACGCCATTCTGCCCGGAGCAGGCGCCGGCGCGAGGCGAGCGGCGAAAGCCCGGGCCAGACCGGCCTGGACGTCAGTGCTGGAGCGCGACCCGGAGAATGCGCAACAACCCGTAGCCGTCGGGGGCGCGGAACACCGGGACGTCACGGCGGTGGCGGCGCGGGGGCGCGAGCTCCTCGTTGGAGACCGGCAGGCCGTGGGAGAGGACCTGCTCGGTGGGAGTGAGCTCGCGGATCGCGATGGCCTCGACCCGGTCCGGGCGGTCCTCGGCGAAGTCGCCGTAGATCTTCGGGTCGTGCTGGCCGTCGTCGCCGACGAGCAGCCACCGGATGTTGGGGAACTCGTTGGCCAGCCGGTGCAGGCAGGACCGCTTGTGCTCCTGTCCGGAGCGGAACCACCCGGAGTTCGTCGGCCCCCAGTCCGTGAGCAGGAGCGGCCCGAGAGGGTAGCCGTGCTTCTTGAGGAAGCGGTTCAGGTGCGCTGAGGTGTTCCAGGCCCCGGTGGAGACGTACACGATGGGCGCGCCCGGGTGCTCGTCGAGCAGCTCGCGGTACATCGTCGCCATACCGGGCACGACGTGGCGCGCGCTCTCGGTGCGCACGAAGGTGTTCCAGGCGGCGATGAAGGGGCGGGGCAGCGAGGTACTGATGACCGTGTCGTCGATGTCGCTGATGATGCCGAAGGTCTCATCGCCACCGATGACCTGCACGGCTGCCTTGACGTCCTCGGCGTCGGGCGAGCTGATCGTCACGTCGTGCCAGCCGGGAGGCAGGCCGTGGTCCTTCACCGACACGTCGATGTAGCCGCTGCGGTCGCTGCGGGACCTGATCGTGTGGCCGCCCACGGCGATCGTGACCGGGACGTTCATCGCCGGCGCCGTGATGAACGCCCGCCATCCGCGCTGCTCGTCCTCCGCCGCGCGCAGCTCGCGCATCGGGGTCTCCGCGTCGGCGCCGGGGTGGGTCTCGGGCTGACGGGTGAGCAGGACCCGGCCGAGCACCCGCACGAACCGCTCCGACCCGTAGCCGGTGTGGCTGACGAGGCGGGTGCGCCACCCACGGCTGCGCAGCACCGTGTTGACCTGCCGGTGCCATGCGTCCTCGACGATCGATGCAGCGTGGGGTCTCGCCATGGCCAGAACCCTACGGCCTGGCCAGCACACCCCTGAACTGCTCGACCAGGTGCTGGCCGCTGGTCCCGGGTCCTTCGAGCTCGCAGAGCCGGTCGCCGTGGCTCACGAGCAGCGTCGGCCCCCGGCGAGCGCCGAGGTCGCGCGCCAGGTGGAAGTCCTCCTCGGCCATCTGCGCCGCGCGCGGCGAGGACGCGAAGACCTCGATCGCGGCACCGTCGAGCCCGAGTCGCTGCGCTGTCTGGGCGACGGTGGGGCCGTCGGAGAGACTGCGGCCTGCCCAGAAGAAGGCCCGGTGCACGGCCCACAGGACGTCCGGGACGCGCCCCGGGTCGGCCGCGGTCATCCCGATCACGGCCGCAGCAGCGTCCCGGGAGCGCAGCTGCATCTCGCCCTCCGCCAGAGCCCGTCGGTACCCGGGGCCGAACCCGACCCCGGTGGCGCGCTGCACCGCCCGCATCGGCGCCGGTGCCTGGTCGATCCGCGTCCCGTCGTGCAGCCCGATGGTGACCACCTCGACGTCTGCCTCGTCGCGAACCACGTCCAGCAGGTGGGTCAGGGCCGGCAGGTACCCGTAGGACCAGGGGCAGTACGGGTCGAACAGGTACACGAGCAGGGGACGGTCGATGGTGCCGGCGCAGCGGTCCCGGGCGCGGCCGTGTGCGGCCCGCCCCTGGACGCCGCCCGTCCTCCAGTGCTCGTGCAAGCACCGTCCGCGCAGGTCGTGGTCGACAGGTCCCGCTGTCCGCCGGCGGCAGGAGCGACAGGGCTCGGTGTGGGCGGGCCTCATCCGCGCGGTCCCGTCGCGCGGGCCACCGAGGACAGCTGCGGGGCATCGACGGTCAGGGGCTCCTGCGCCACCACTGCGCGGTAGAGATTGGCCGAAGCCGCCTCCTCGCCGCCCTCGGCCACCACGAGGCAGCTCCGGCCCCACGCCCTCCAGACGGCCTCGGCCGAGCCGCCGTCCTCTGCGAGCAGAGCAGCAGCCGCTGCGATGAGGACGGCGAAGGCATCGACGTGCTCGTGATCTCCGAGCCGGGGCAGCCCGAACGGGGGAAGGGCGGCGTCGAGCACATCAGCGGGAACGCTGACGACCAAGGGTTTGCCGGCCGTCCGCAGGGCATCCGCCAGAGCCTGTGCCTGATCGACAGTCAGCCCCTGCACATCGCCGTGCCAGTGCACCACGTCGTAGAGGTGCGCGGTCTCCTCGACCCAGCCGCAGTCCGCGGCGAGGCCTGACGAGACCGAGACGAACACCACGCGAGGATCGTCAGCGGGCACGTACTGGGCCACGTGGTCAGTCAAGGGCGGACTCCTCAGGGCAAACAAAAAGCAACCGGGCTGGGCCACATGGCCAGCTACCCGGTTGCTTCAGGTCCTGCGAGCGTAACCCAAGGAACGCGCTGTGTGGAGACTGCGCGGGTGCGGATCTGCGGCACTCGCGAATCCCCGACCCCGCATCCAGCGCCCACGTCCTCGCCCCAGAGTTCGCGGTGGAGGCCGTGGCACGGACCCGCTGGACGGCACCGCTCAGGCAGGCATCTCGTCCTCGCTGGGCCTGGACGACGCGCCGTTGACCAGCTCGGCAGCGAGGCTGCGGAGCTTGACGTTCAGCCGCTGGGACTGCTGGCGCAGCAGCTCGAACGCCTGCTTCTCGTCGAGGCCGTGGCGTCCCATGAGCACGCCCTTGGCCTGCTCGATGACGGCTCGGCTGGCCATGGCCTGCTCCATCTGGGCCGCCACCGTCCGAGCGCCCTCGACGTCGACCACGGCCCCGATCGCGTCGGCCGCCCGGGTGGCCGCCAGCCGCACCAGCTCGACGTCGGAGTGGTCGAAGGCGTGGCGCTGCTCCCCGTAGAGGTTCAGCGCACCGAAGCATCGCGTGCCGCTGACCAGCGGGACGGCGAACAGGGTCTGCACGTGGTCCATCGGCACCGAGGCCGTGAACATCGGCCACCGCTCGAGGGCGCCGCCCAGGTCGACGAGGTTCTCGCGCCCGTGGCGGAACGCGTCGAGGCAGGGACCGTCGCCGACCGCATACTGCACGGCGTCGATCTCCAGGGTCTTGGCCGTGGTGTAGGCGGCCGTGCGGGGCCGGTCCTCCATGACCACGGTGACACCCACGGCGTCGCAGCCGTCGATGTTGGTCATCACGGCGAACACGAGGTTGTTGAGGTAGGTCTCGAGGTCCTCCATCGAGCCGAGCACGCCGGACAGCACCGACATCAGCCGGGTCGTCGGGGTGTCGATCGTCTCTGGCTGCGACTCGCCCATGACGCTGCTCCTCTCCACAGGTCCTGCTGGGCAGGTGCACGCCATGCCTGCCCACCCAAGTTCATCACGTCTGCGCAGCTGAACGGCATACCGGGGTGGGCGTCCGCTGCAGCGGCAAGCGGCTCGCGGCGACGGAAGCGGGGCGGGGTGCAAGCCCCCTCAGTAGCGCCTCGTGAGCTCCAGTGCGCCGCCGCCGCGGAGGATGACGACGGCGGCGCACTGGCCCCCTGCAGACCGCTGGCGCGGACGCCTGCGGCCGGGTCTTGGGTTGTCTGCCCAGAACCTGCCACCCGCAGGGCAAACGAGTGGCGAGAGTCCGGTCTGGTGTTGTCCAAGATCCGGTATGCCGTGCGGCAGGATGTCCGGATGCACGCCCCTTCTGCGAGACCAACACGAGCGGTGGCCGCGGTCATCGGTGGCGTGAGCTGGAACCAGGTCATCGACGTACCCCGCCTGCCGATCGGGCGCACCGAGACGCTCTTCGCCACGGCATCCAGGGAGGGGATCGGCGCCACCGGCTCCGGAAAGGCCCTGAACCTGGCCCGCCTCGGCCTCGACACACGGCTGCACGCCCTGGTCGGGGACGACCCCGAGGGCGAGCGTGCTGCCGCCGAGCTCACCAGCGCCGGCGTCGCGCTGACCCGGGTGCACGACCCCGCCGGCACCGAGCGGCACGTCAACCTGATGGACCCGGACGGCAGGCGCGCCAGCGTCTACGTCAACGGCGGCTCGGCGGACCCCGCGGTCACCGAGGACGACCTCGCGGCCTTCACCGCGGGCGCCGACTACGTCTGGGTGAACCTGGCCAGCTACAGCAGGCGCGCCCTGCCCGGCCTCGCAGCGCGCGGCATACCGGTCTGGGCGGACGTCCACGACTGGGACGGCCAGAACGACTTCCACCGTGAGTTCGTCGACGCAGCGCGCTGCCTCTTCCTCTCCGACGAGGCCCTCGAGGACCCGGTCGGGTTTGCCGCCCACCTCGTGCAGGGCCGCGAGATCGTCGTCGTCACGCACGGCCGCCGGGGCGCGACCGCCCTGCTGCCCGACCACGACCCCCTGTTCGTCCCGGCACTGGAGGTCCAGGCCGTCGACCCCAACGGCGCAGGAGACGCCTTCTGCGCCGGGGTCACCTTCGGGCGCAGCCGCGGCTGGGACTGGCCACGGTCGCTGGCGGCCGGCGCCGCGGTGGCGGCGGGCTGCGTTGCGAGCCCCCACCTCGCGGACCCCGCGCTGAGCCCGGCGTGGCTGCACCACAGGCTGGGGACGGATGGCTGAGGACAGCTTCCACAAGGGCAGCGCCACAGCCCCACGGGGCTACTTCCGCTGGGAGGCAGCCGGTCTCGCATGGCTGGGCGCAGCGCCGGGCGGCGCCGCAGTCGCCGAGGTGCGCGAGGTCGCCGAGGACCATCTCAGCCTGCGGCGCCTGACGTTCGTCAACCCTGACCCGCCGATGGCCGAGGCGTTCGGCGCCGCGCTGGCGCGCACCCACGACGCCGGGGCACCGGCCTTCGGGTCCCCGCCTGAGGGGTGGGCCGGCGACGGCTTCCTCGGGCCCCTGTCGCAGCCGCTCCCGCTGCGCCTGCGACCGGCCGAGAGCTGGGGCGCGAGCTACGCCCAGCAGGTGCTCGGCACCCTGGCGCTCGCGGTCGACAGGGGTGTCTACCACCGATCCGATACTGCGGTAGTCGAGGCAATCGTGCGCCGGCTCGACCGGGGGGAGTTCGACGACGGTGCGCCGCCGGCCCGGATCCACGGTGACCTGTGGTCGGGCAACCTGGTGTGGACCCGCGAGGGCGGCGTCCTCATCGACCCGGCCGCGCACGGCGGGCACCGCGAGACCGACCTGGCGATGCTCGCGCTGTTCGGCTGCCCCCACCTGGACTGGGTGGTCTCGGGCTACCTGTCCCACCACCGCCTGGACGCGCAGTGGCCAGAGCGGGTGGCCCTCCACCAGCTGCACCCGCTGATGATCCATGCAGTGCTCTTCGGCGGCCAGTACGTGCACCAGAGCCTGGAGCACGCCAAGCGCTACCGCTGACCGTCGAGCAGCCCCCGCACGTACGCGGCCTGGCCGACGTGCTGTTGGTCGTCGTTGATGACGCTGACCAGCCGGACGCCGAGGGTGACGGGCGGGTCCCACCGCTCGTCGACGACCCGGTCGAGGTCGTCAGCGCCGAGGCCCGAGACGAACGCGAGGGTCTGCTCGTGGACGGCGTCGAGGTAGCCCATCAGCAGGTCTGGCGACTCG
The DNA here is from genome assembly GCA_036278335.1 of Pedococcus sp. Classification (GTDB taxonomy): domain Bacteria; phylum Actinomycetota; class Actinomycetes; order Actinomycetales; family Dermatophilaceae; genus Pedococcus_A. Next base: position 47,875 of record DASULG010000350.1, on the reverse strand, counting down.
ACCCGCACCTTCGCCACCTGCTCCGGGCTGTGGCCGTAGCCGGTGTCCCGAGCCTTGAACGGCAGGCCGAGGCGGTCCACCCAGCCCTGGGCCGTCCAGACCTGTTCGCGCCCGGCGACGTCGGCGACGTGGTCGTCCTGCACCCGGGTCAGGTGCCACACGAGCCACGCGATCGAGTTGGACGTCGGCGTCGGGCGTTCGGCCAGCTGGTCAGGACCGAGGCCGTCCACCACCTCCCTGGCGCTCTCGTGAACGCGGTTGAAGCAGTCCGTCAGGAGCTCGCCAGGAGTCATGCTCTCGATGGTAGGCCCGGGCCCTCACGGCAGCAGGAGGGCCGAGTCACCGAACTCGTGCCAGAGGTAACCCCGCTCCAGCGCTGCGTCGTAGGCGCGCTGGGTCAGTGCCGCGCCGGCGACCGACTCCACGAGCAGCAGGTGCGAGGCCTCCGGGTTGTGCCAGCCGGTGATGAGGCCGTCGACCACCCGCGCAGGGTCCCGTGGCGAGATGACGCGCTCGGTCCAGCCCGAGGCACCGTGGAGCAGGCCGTCCGCCCCGACGGCCGACTCGAGGGCCCGGGTGGTGGTGGTCCCGACGGCGACGACCCGGCCGCCCTCGGCGCGCGTGGCGTTGACCAGCCGCGCGGTGAGCGCGGGCACCTCGAAGCGCTCCGGCTGCGGTGCCTCGCCGGCGTCCTGCGAGGAGACGCCGGTGTGCAGCGTGAGCGTCGCGATGCCCACGCCCGTCGCGATCAGGGTCGTCACGAGCTCTGGAGTGAACGGCCTTGCGGCGCTGGGCATCTCCGCGCTGCCGGGACGGCTGGCGAAGACCGTCTGGTAGGCCGACAGGGGGTAGCGGTGCGACAGGTACCCGTAGGCGATCGGGCGCCCGTGCCGCAGCAGGTGCTGCGACAGGCAGCGTGGACCGGACGCCTCGGCCCGCCACAGCCGGTTTCCGCGCCCCGTCGGGGAGGACTCCGGCCGCGGGTACGGCTTGAGCAGCTCGAGCGCCGACCCGCCCGGGAGCACGATCCGCTCACCCGCAGCGGCGTCGAGCACGGGTCGTGCCGCATCCGGCGCGGTGCGCAGCTCCACGACCCAGGTGCCGTCATCCAGCCGCGCAGCCGCGTGCACGACCACCGGCCCGAGGCCGGCGCGCGTGCCGTCGAACTCCGCCGCCAGGGTCGCCGAGGTGTTCACCACCAGCAGGTCCCCGGGCGAGAGGTATGCCGGGAGGTCGCGGAAGCGGGCGTGCGCCACTCCCTGCGGCGTGGCCACGAGCATCCGCACCCCGTCGCGGGGGAGCCCGCGCTCCTCCGGGGGCTCTGCGGCCGTGAGGTCGTCCGGGCTCGCAAAGCGGGTCCGCGGCGTTGCCCCGAGTGCGGTCACGACGCGGCCTCCTGCGCCCCAGACCCGCCAGACCCGCCAGACCCGCCAGACACCCCAGACGCTCCGTGCTCCGCAAAGTCCGCGGCGCGGTAGCGACCACTCGCCGGGCGCTGCTCGAGGAGCGCCCGCAGGCGCGGGACGACCGTCTCCGGCAGGGGCCGGTCGCTGATGTCCTCCCCCGGGAACGCCGCCTGGTGCATCGACGTGCGCATGTCCCCGGGGTCGACGGCGTAGACGGCCACGCCCGGGTTCTCCGCCGCGAGGGTCAGGGTGAGGTGGTCCAGGGCCGCCTTGGTGGCGCCGTAGCCGCCCCACCCCTCGTAGTGCTCGACGGCCGCGTCCGAAGAGATGCTCACGAGGGCCCCCTCGCTGTCGCGCAGCAGCGGGAGCAGGGACTGGGCGAGCGCCAACGGCGCCGCGACGTTGGTGAGCCAGAGGTCGTCGAGGGCCTCGGGGCTCAGGGCGGCGACGGTGGGCAGGGGGGTGGGCCCCAGCGTGCTGGCGTTGTTGACCAGCAGGTCGAGGCGCCCGGTGTCGGCCACCGCGCGGACGAGCTGCTCGCGGTGCGACGGGTCGCACACGTCCCCGGCGATGGCGTGGGCGCCGGTCTCCCGGGCGGCTGCGGTCAGCCGGTCGGCGTCGCGGCCATCGATGAAGACCTGCCAGCCGTCCCGGGCGAGGGACGCGGCGAGCGCGCGGCCGAGGCCCGCGGAACCGCCGGTGACAAGGGCTGTCGGCATCATTCCTCCATTGCGTGTCTGTGCGTATACCGGCATCCTTGAAGTTGAAGTCAACTTGAAGTCAAGAGCAGGGATGTCATGGACACGCACGACGTGCTGACCGTCTCGGAGGTCGCTCACCGCAGCGGCTTCGCCGCCTCGGCCCTCAGGTACTACGAGCGCGAGGGGCTCATCCACGCGACGCGCACCAGCGGCGGCCAGCGGCGCTACACCCGCTCGGTGCTGCGGCGGCTGGCCTTTATCCGGGCCGCCTCCAACGTTGGCCTCTCCCTCGAGGAGGTTCGCGAGGAGCTGGGACGGCTGCCGGAGAACCGCACGCCGACCAAGGCCGACTGGGCCCGCATCTCGGCGCACTGGAGGCGGCGTCTCGACGAGCAGATGGCCGCGCTGGAGGCGCTGCGCGACCGCCTGGACTCCTGCATCGGCTGCGGCTGTCTGAGCCTGAAGCAGTGCGGCATCTCCAACCCCGCGGACAAGGCCGCGCTGACCGCCGCCGCGCCCGGGGCGGCATACCTGCCACCGCTCCTGAGGCGCCAGCCGCGCTGAGCGCGTTCCGCTCCTGGCTGAGGGCTTGCCACGCGGCTGAGGGCTCGCCACCTGGCCGGGAGCTGCCGCGAACGGCACTGCGGCCCTCGCGTCGCGCGGCATGCTGGGACCCATGACCGTCCATGGCGAGGTGGCGCCAGGCTTCGAGGCGGTGCGCGACGCCTTCGCCGAGGTGGTGGCCGCCCAGCCGGGCACCGGGGCCGCCGTCGCCGCGTGGCAGGACGGCCGATGGGTCGTCGACCTCTGGGGCGGGTTCGCCGATGCGGCCCGGACTCGGGCCTGGGACCGCGACAGCGTCGTCATGCCGTACTCGGTGACCAAGCCGTTCGTCGCCGTGTGCGCCCTCGTGCTCGTGGACCGCGGCCGCCTCGAGCTCGATGCGCCGGTGCAGCGGTACTGGCCGGAGCTGAGTGCCGAGGCCAGCGTGCGCCAGCTCCTCTCGCACCAGGTCGGCCTGGTGGCGCTGTCGGACCCGGCGCCTGCCTCCCTCCTCTATGACTGGGACGGGCTGTGCGCGCGGCTGGCCACCGAGCAGCCGTTGTGGCCCTCCGGGACAGCCATCGGGGAGAGCGCCCTCTTCTACGGCCACCTCGTCGGCGAGCTGGTGCGCCGGGTCGACGGCCGGACCCTGGGCTCCTTCCTGCGCGAGGAGGTCTGCGGTCCGGGCGGTCTGGACTTCACCATCGGCCTGGACACGGCCGGGCTGGCACGGGCCGTGGACCTGACCGGCCTCGACGACCCGGCCTGGCGGCCCGGGGCTCCCGGGCGATCTGAGCTGCTGCGGAGGGCGCTGTTCAACCCACCGGGAGCGCTCGACAGCGCGGTCGTCAACAGCGAGGCCTTCCGCCGTGCCGAGATCCCCGCCATCAACGGCCACGGCACCGCGCGCGCCGTCGCGGGCCTCTATGCGGAGCTCCTCCGGGGTCAAGTCCTCAGCCCGGGACTGCTCACGGAGGCGGCAGCGGAGCAGGCGTGCGGCGTCGACGAGGTCATGGGCGGGAGCCGCCGATGCTGGGGGCTGGGCTTCGGCGTCGAGGACGAGGGCTTCGGCATGGGCGGGACCGGCGGCAGCGTCGGCTGGGCCTGCACCAGCGCCCCCTACGCCTACGGCTTCGTCACCGGGAGCATGGGCAGCCACGACCGCTCGGACAGGGTCGAGAACGCCTTACGCGGGGTCCTCGGGATGGGGCCGCTCTAGTCCTCCGTCCTCGGGCGCGCTCAGGGCACCGTGCTCCTCGGATGCCGTGGAGCACGGTGCCCGGGCACGCTCAAGACGGGCGTGGCGCCGACCGGGCGCTGAGGCAGGAGCCCGAGGGCGACCGCTGTCAGCTCTCCGCCGCCACCGGACTCTCCACCGGGCTCTCGACCGGCTCTGCCCAGGAGACCTGCACCGGCGGCGCGGACCGGGCGTCGGTCAGCTCTGCCGTCATCGCGATGCACTCCCCGAGGAGGTCGACCAGCACGCCGTTCGGGTCGTCCGTGCAGGCCTCGGAGATCCCCTCGACCGAGAGGGCGACGAGATGGGGTGCGGTCTGGCGCCGGAAGGCCCGGGTGGTCAGCGGCAGGTCGGCCCGGAAGTCACGGGCCCACTGCTCGGCCGCCGGCACCTGGTCGAGCGCGGCGCGCGAGACCGGCGTCATGCTGTCGACCGGGCGAGCGTCGAGCTCCGCGAGCACCCGCTCGCAGGAGAGCACGCCGAGCGCGAGCACGTTCTGCCGGGACGCCGACGCGATCGGCAGCGCCGTGATGGCACAGTGCAGCGCCAGCGTGGCGTCGACGCGGACGTCCTCGCTGGTCAGCCCGATGACCGAGGGGATCATCGGGGCGAGCCTGGCGCGCACCGAGTCGGGCACCGTGTCATTGATCTGGCGGGCAAGACCGGCCAGCAGCGGATGAGTGCACTTCGGGTGGTCGCTCCACCGCTCGCCCGCGAGGTAGGACGCCATCTCCATGAAGCAGGCGCCCTTGCGAGGTGAGCGATGTCGGCCGGTCGAGAGCACGGGAACGATGTCCGGGGAAAGGGTGGCGCGTCGCGACATGGTGACTCCCACGGGTCGGTGGAGGCGGTGTGGACCCTCCATCAGTTTGCGCCTGCTGGAGGCGACACGCCACCGCCCGAACGAACCAGGTTTCGACCGGCTCGAGGCTTCGAGATCATCGACCCCATCCCGTTCGCTCTTGACGCCGCGGCCAACCTCGTGGCCCTCTGAGACCAACGAGGCAACCAGGGCAGCAAAGGCGGGCCCGACTGTGCAAGACGCCGAAGCCAGTAGTGGGCAGGCAAGTCAGGGGGGCGCCCTGCCGTCCCCGCGAGCGGTCCAGCGCACCTACCTCGTGCTCCTCTTCGGCAACACCCTGGCAGCCTCGCTCATCTGGGGCATCAACACGATCTTCCTGCTCGACGCCGGCCTGACGAACCTGGAGGCCTTTGCCGCCAACGCCTTCTTCACGGCGGGCATGGTCCTGTTCGAGGTGCCCACAGGCGTGGTCGCCGACACCGCCGGGCGCCGTCGCTCCTACCTGCTCGGCACGGTCACCCTGAGCATGTCCACCCTGTTGTACGTGCTCCTCTGGCGGCTGCACGCGCCCTTCTGGCAGTGGGCGGTGGTGTCGGTGCTCATCGGCCTCGGGTTCACCTTCTTCTCCGGGGCGGTCGAGGCGTGGCTTGTCGACGCGCTGACCGCGGTGGGCTTCCAAGGGGAGCTCGACGCCGTGTTCGGCCGGGCCCAGGTCGTCACCGGAGCGGCGATGCTCGGCGGCTCGGCGGCAGGCGGCTTCATCGCCGACCGCACCAACCTCGGCGTCCCGTTCGTGCTGCGCGGCGTCATCCTGCTGGCGCTGTTCGTCGGCGCCTTCCGGCTCATGCACGACATCGGGTTCACCCCGGTGCGGGGCCGAGGAATGGCCACCGAGATGCGCACCATCGTCGCGGCCTCGGCCCAGTACGGGTGGCAGGTGCCGCCGGTGCGCTACCTCATGGTGCAGTCCGCCTTCACCGGCGGGGTCACCATCTACGCGTTCTACGCCCTCCAGCCCTACCTCCTCCAGCTCTACGGCGACCCTCACGCCTACCAGGTCGCCGGTCTCGTCGCCGCGATCGTCGCCGGCGCGCAGATCGTGGGGGGCTTCGCGGCGCCCCTCATCCGGCGCCTGTTCCACCGGCGGACCAGCGCGCTGCTCACCACGGGTGCTCTCGAGGTCGCCACGCTGACCCTCATCGGGGTGATCCCCAGCTTCTGGGCCGTGCTGGGGCTCATCGTGGTGTGGGGCCTGCTCTATGCCGCAGCACTGCCCATCCGCCAGAGCTACCTCAACGGGCTGATCCCCTCGCAGCAGCGGGCGACCGTGCTCTCGCTGGACTCGATGATGTCCTCGCTCGGTGGCGTGGGCGCCCAGCCGGCCCTCGGCCGGGTCGCCGACGTCTGGGGGTATGGGCCGTCGTACGTCGCCGGTGCGGCGCTGTCGGCGCTGTCCCTGCCGTTCGTCTGGCTCGCCCGCCGGCAGCACGCCGCCAGCGACGTCGCCACCAGCCCCCGCGTGGTCTAGCTGAGGTCAGCGGCGCCGCCGCCCCCGCCACTCAGAGGAAGTCGGCAGGGTTGAACTCGTCGATCGGGATGATGCGGACCCGTGGAAGCCTCACCGTGAAGGCCTTGACGTCGTACTCGAGGTCGAAGAACTCCAGGCCCCTGCCGGTCAGCCTCAGGAAGCCGGCGTTGCGGAACTCCTCGAAGGCCACGAGTCCCACGCGGCGTCCGTCGAGCAGGCCCTCCAGCTGCGGGAGGAAGTCCCCGTCGTGGCTGACGAGCATGACGTCGCTGGAACGCTTCTGGATCTCGACGATGGTGCGCTGGATGGCGAGGTCGACGACCTTCTGCTGAGGACCCCCCGACAGCGGGATCGGTTGGTAGCCGAGCGCGAGAAGCGCCTGGATGAAGGGCATGGGGAGGTCGTTGTTGGCGGCGAGGAAGAACAGGCCTCGGGCGGGCTGACCCCACTGCTCCTCGGCGAACTGCAGGAGGCGGTCCCACCGCGGACGCTCCTCAGGCTGCGGGCGCCGCGAGAGGATCGAGGTGCCCAGCGTCGCGTCGACGTTCTCGCCGTCAATGAGAACGTACGTGACCCGCTCTGCCTGTTGGCCCATGCCCAGACCCTACGCGGGCCCCGTGGGGAGCGCCGCGTGGTTGGCGACGCCGGTTCGACCCGTTCGCCGGGAGGGTCCTCGGGGCGTCCTCGGGGCGTCCTCGGGGGCGCTCGGGGGGGTCAGTCGAGCTGGTCAGTCGAACTCGAGCTGGCTCGCGCGCCGCGGCATCACGAGTACGGCCAGCACCATCAGCACGGCCAGCACGGCGAGGCCCACGAACACGTGGTGGGTGGCCGTGCTCAGCGCAGCGCGCACGAAGTCGCGCACGGCCGGCGCGACCCCTGAGTGGGGGTCGAGCACGACCGAGGCGTCGTCGGCACTCTTGGGGAGGCGCCCGCTGGCCCCTGCCGGCGGGTGCTGGAACTGGCGAGTCAGCGAGGCGTTCGCGATGGCGCCGAAGATGGCAACACCGACCGCACTGCCGACCGAGCGGGCGAACATGTTGGTGCCGGTCACGACCCCACGGCGGTCCCAGCCGACGGACGACTGCACCGCGACCAGCGTGGGGCTGGCGGTGTACCCGAGCCCGACCCCGATCACGAAGGTGTAGAGCGCGACGACCCACAGGCTGCTGTCCTCGCCGATGCTCAGCATCAGCAGGCAGCCGAGCACGATGAAGGCCACGCCGATCACGGAGGTGTCGCGGAAGCCGAGCCTCATGTAGATCCGGCCCGCGGTCGCGGCGGCGATGGGCCAGCCGATGGTCATGGCCGCGAGCGCAAACCCCGACAGCAGGGCCCCGAAACCAAGGACTCCCTGGGCGAAGGTCGGCACATAGGACGTCAGGCCGATGAGGACCGCCCCGACGAGCAGGGAGACGGCGTTGGCGCCCACGAGCACGCGGCGGGTGAACATCCACATCGGGAGGATGGGCTCGGCAGCCCGCCGCTCGGCATACGCGAACGCCACCAGCAGAACCACGCTGAGCGCGAGCAGGCCGATGCTGACCGGCGAACCCCAGGCCCACGAGCGGCCGCCCTCGAGCAGCGCCAGGATCAGCAGCGAGCACCCGGCTGTCAGCAGGCCCGCGCCGGCGTAGTCGATGCTGTGGCGCTTGCGCTCGACGCGCTCGTGGAAGTGCCGCACCAGCATCCAGGCGGCGAGCGCCCCCACGGGCAGGTTGACGAAGAAGATCCAGCGCCACGACAGGTACTGCGAGAACACGCCGCCCAGGGTGGGGCCGACGATCGAGGCCATGCCCCAGACGCTCGCGATGAAACCCTGGACGCGGGCACGCTCCTCGACCGTGTAGATGTCGCCGACGATGGTCATCGACATCGGCAGGGTGGCGCCGGCGCCGAGGCCCTGGACCGCCCGGGAGGCGATGAGCAGAGGCATCGACCACGCGGCACCGCAGAGCACCGATCCCGCAAGGAACAGCGCAATACCGACCAGCATGACCGGCTTGCGCCCCAGCGCGTCGGCGAGCTTGCCGTAGATGGGCACTGACACGGCCTGGGCCAGCAGGTAGATCGAGAACAGCCACGGGAACTGGCTGAAGCCGCCCAGGTCGGTCACGATCGCCGGCACTGCGGCGGCGAGGATGGTCGCGTCGATCGCCACCAGGGCCGTGCACAGCATCACCGCGATGAGCACCGGGCCCCGCTCGCTGCGCAGTCCGACCTCGGTCCGGGTTGTCTCGGCTGCCACGTCTTGCGACAACCCCGCCAGACCGCACCGCATTCCTCCGCGACCTCTCCGCGGGGCGCTCATCACAGCAAACGCTGTCATTCGCAGCCGTCCTCACGCATCCCGGCACGCGGCCTCCACCAAGGGGCCGATCCCCTGGACGGCACCCGTCACGAGCATGGTCGTCTCGGTGCGGGGGCACCGGGGCGAGGCGCGGGGGCGTCCGGGCGGACGGCAGTGGGGTGGCAGCGCATGCGGCTGATGGACCGGCTCTATGACAACGACTGGTATGTGGCGAGCGCGCGGCCGGAGGTGCAGGCGGACGTTGCCGCAGAGCTGCTCAGGGCGGCCCAGGCCCACGACGTGGCGCTGGCCGAGGTGGAGCGAGCACGGGCCGTCTCACCCTCTGCGGTGGTCCTTGCCCTCTCCAGCACCAACGCGACCCAGGCCGCCCTCGGCCGAGCCCAGGCCCGCTCCAGGGCGGCCAGCCAGTGCACCCACGTCGTCGACGGACACGCCTTCGCGGTCCGCGAGGTCACCGGGGTCACCGGTGACCGTGACTTCGTCGTCGCCTCCTGCACGCTCGAGCGCACCGTGACGATGCGCCCGCCCATGGGGGCGGGCGGGTGGACGGCCGTCCTGATCGACCCGGGTTCCCGCCACCGCCCCGACGCGGTCGTGAGCCTCTCGTCCGACATGGACGCCTCCTTCGCGCAGGCCTGTCGCTGGATCGTGCGGGGCGAGCTCTAGAGCCTCGACCGCCGGGCCGGTCACCCCCGCCCGGTCACCCGCGGCCGGTCGCCCGCGGCCGCAGCCGATGCCGAAGCACGAGGTCCGCAGGGCGAGACAGCCCGTGCGCGTGGTGGACGCCCGCCGGGCTGCCGTGCTGCACTTGCTGCCATGTCTTCGACCACCGCTGTGAGGCGCCCGCACATGATCCCCATGTGCCCGTGCGCCATGCGGTGTTGCTGCTGCGCCTGAGCCCTCGCCCGCACCAGCCCGGCGTCACCGAGAACGCCGACGCCCCACCCCGGAGACCTTCCATGAAACCCAGCCTCACGGCATACCGCCGGATCCACATCGACCTGCACCTGACTGACAGCGCCCTGTGTCGACGAATGCGCAGCCACCGCCCGCGCCCGTCCGACAACGCTCAACCCGCTGACCTCAGGAGCAGACATGACCGTCCTCACCACCGCCGGGACCCCCGGCATCAACCGCTTCACCCGCAGCCAGCTGCTGCGCACGGCCCGCCTCTTCGCCACTGACCCGGACCTGCACACCCTCGTCGACCTCGACGCCACCGAGCGCCGGTGGCGGCGCCTGGACGCCACGGCGCACCTGGAGATCTGGCTGCTGACGTGGCCTCCGGGCAGCAGCACCGGGTGGCACGACCACGACGGTTCCGAGGGTGCGTTCCTCACCGTCCTCGGCGCCCTGACCGAGACCAGCTGGGCCGAGACCGCCCACGCCCGGGAGCTGGCCGTCGGCGAAGGCCGCTCGTTCGGCAGGCACCACATCCACCAGGTGGGCAACCTCGGCACCCACCCAGCACTGTCGGTCCACGTCTACTCACCCGCGCTGACGCGGATGAACCGGTATGCCGTCGTGGACGGCGGCCTGCAGCACACCGGCGCGGAGAGGGCAGGTGAGGACTGGTGAGCACCACCGTCCACTGGGAGACCAGGCTCTTCAGCGCGGGCGCCGTAGGCCCGTCCGCGTCCGCGTCCGCATCTGCGTCTGCCCGGGCGCGGCCCTCCGGCCGCAGCTGGGACGCGCCGGTCTTCGACGGAATCGAGGACCAGCTTGCCGACGCCAGGACCCGACTGGCTCGGGTGAGCGCCCGCGCCGCCTTCCAGGAGGTGCTGTACCGGCGCGCCCACCTGGTCGACATTCGCCCCGCCGCGCAGCGCGAGCGGGAGGGCGAGGTCGCCGAGCACCTCGGCCCCCTCGTCGTCGAGCGCAACGTCCTCGAGTGGCGCTTCGACCCCCGGCAGGCGGCGCGCCTGCCGGAGGCCGGGTTCGAGACCCGGGTCATCGTGCTGTGCCAGGAGGGCTACACCTCCTCCCTCGCCGCCGACGCGCTGGTCAGGCTCGGGGTCCACCGGGCCACCGACGTCATCGGCGGATTTGCGGCCTGGCGGGCTGCCGGGCTGCCGGTCTCGGCGCCGACGGTGGGGGTGGCCGCCGCGCTCAGCCGGGATCACCTGCCGAGCGCGGTGGCCGCGGTCAGTTGACCCTGACCGACACGGGATCGGACTCCGAACCCGCGTGCTGGGCGTCGCCGGCATACCGCACGGTCAGGCTGTGCGTGCCCTTGGTGACCGGCGTCCACACGATGGTCGCCAGGCCGCTGCTGAGCGCCGCGGCAGTGCCGACGGGCTCCACGCCGTCGTAGAGCCGGACCAACCCGCTCGGCAGGCTGCTCCCCGCCGCGTCCACGGTGACGCTGACCGACAGGGGTTTGCCCGCCTTCACGACCGTCTTGCCGACGGCGATGGTGGTTGCGGTGGCGATGCCTGTGACGTCGACCTGGGTCGTCGCAGTGCTCCCCAGGTACGTCGGGCTGCCGCTGTAGGCCGCGGTGATTGCGTGCGTGCCGCGCGCCATGGTCACCACGAGGAACGCTCGGCCGCTGCTGTCGAGGGTCGAGGACCCCAACGTCGTGCTGCCCTCGGAGAAGACAACCTGCCCCGTGGGTGTGCCGGCTCCGCCGGTGACCGTGGCGGCGACCGAGACCTGCCCTTCGCTCGTGACCGCTGTCGCGAGGGAGGTGGTCGAGGCCACCGGCGAGCTGGCTGGGCCGGCCTGGAAGCGAGCCCGCCCGGTGAGCGCCTCGGTGCTGGAACCGCAGTACTGGGTGAAGCTCACGTCAAGACTGGCGATGGTGCCGTCTGGGGCCGTGCCGATCTGGTGGACGGTGAAGTCGCCGATCAGCTCGTTGCAGCCTCGGCCGCTGCCGGACACGCTGAGGCCGGGCTGGCCCGTCCCGCGGAACGGCGCGCGCACGGCGCCGGTGTAGGTCCCCGGCACCAGGGTCTGGCCGGGAGGCGCCGCGACGTCAACGGTCCACCAGTCGCCGGATGTGGGGTCGTCCACGCTGATCGACGCGTAGCCCGCGTCACCTCGAGCAGTCAGCGTGGCAGTCGGCCGGACGTAGCTCGCCGACGCACCCTGGCCGATGTAGTCGCCGTTCTCGCTGCTGAACCACAGCGAGGTGTCCGCTGCGGAGACCGCCTGCGACAGGCGGGCCGAGGTGGAGGTGCCCTGCCTGGCGTACAGCGCGTGGGCGCCCGCGGTGAGTCGGTTCGTCGTGAACCGGGCGAGGCTCGCGCTGTCGGGGCTGGCCTGCCCGATCACCGTGCCACCGTCCAGGAAGGTCACCGGTCCGGTACCCGGGTTGACCCGCGCGGTCAGGGTGACGGGCTGGTCCACCACGGTGCTGGGGTTCGAGGAGGTGAGCACGATGGGCACGACGTACGGCGCGGCATACTTCACCGTGCCCGTCAGGGCACCGGCGCCGCCGTCGCAGAACTGCGTGAACTCTGCGTCGAGTGACGTGATCCGGCCGGAGGTGTCCGCGCTGATCGCGTAGACGGTGAACCTGCCCTTGGTGGTGTTGCAGCCGCGCCCCGTCGAGCTCACGGACAGCCCCGGCTGCGCGTCGTTGAAGGGCGCGCGGGCCGCGTTCTCGTAGACGCCGGTGGTGAGCTGCGCCCCGCGCGGCGCGGCGAGGGTGACGTCCCACCACTCCGAGCCGGTGTCGGCACTGAAGCTCACCGAGCCTGCCGTGCCCCCGATCGCGAACCCGGTCGGGGCAGTCAGCGTTGCCGTCTGACCCTGACCGATGTAGTCACCGGGCTGGCTGGCGTAGGAGAAGTACGTCTCGGTCTCCGCCACGGCCTGGGCGGGCGCGGTCCCCGCCACTCCCGCCATCGGCGCGGCCAGTACCGCACCCGCCACCACTCGTCCCCACAGCGCGCGTGCACGCATCACAGCAGTCCCCCTGCTCCCCCTGCGCCGCGTTCACCGGCCGGATGCCGGATGGTGCGGCAGTGCGGCGCACAGGCTAGCCACAGCGGTATGCCGCGGGGCGGCGTTCGTCGAAAAGTGCACCCGAAGGTCGTACCCAGACCCCGGGGTCAGCGGCAAGCCGGACGGGCGTGCCCGAGGACGGGGTCCGTCACCATGTCGTGCGCGCTCAGCGGCCGCCCGTTGTGCTCGCGCGGATGTGCAGGACCGTGGGGACCTGCAGCACCTGTCCGCGCGGGGCCCGGCCGTCGATGATCTCGGCGAGCAGTCGGGAGGCCTGCTGGCCCATGAGCGTCGGCTTGAGGTCGACGGCGGTCACCGGCACAGGCAGAGACGCGAGGAAGAGGTCATCGACATATGACGCGAGAAGGATGTCGCGCGGGAACTCGAGCCCGGCCCCGCGGATGGCCTCCATGCACGGTCCGACGCCACCCTCGGGGACCGCGATGACTGCGTCGGGGCGGTGCTCCGCGGTGAGGGCGGCCCGGGTGGCGCGGGTGACCGCCTCCGCGGGCGCGTCGAAGGGAACTTCGTACAGGAGCGCCGGGAGCTCACGCTCGGCACACCACCGGGCATGGCCCACTCGCACGTCGAGTCCGTACGAGGTGTCGTCCGGCGGACAGAGCACCGCGATCCGCCGGGCACCCTGCTTGCTGAGGTGGTCGAGCACCGTCTGGATCCCGGCCTGGTGGTCGCCCTCAACCCTGCCGGCATGCTCGGCCCCCGGGGTGACGTCACGCTCGCATGTGACCACGGGGACACCCAGGCCGGCCAGTCGGGCCATCATCGGCGAGCCGAGCACCGGGTCGGAGACAATGACACCATCAACGTGCAGCGGCGGTCCGGCATGTCGCTCGGGCCACGTCGGCACCAGCGTCAGCGCCATCTGGTGGGAGAACGCCTCCTCGGCTGCGCCGAGGGCCAGGCGCATGTAGTACTCCCAGCCGGCCGTCCGCTCGGGCAGGTAGAGGCCCACGGCGCCAGTGCGCCCGGAGCGCAGCCACCGCGCGTTCGGGTGGGCCACGTAGCCGAGGTCCGCCGCTACCTGGGCCACCCGGTCGCGGGTGGCCTGGGAGATCCGGCCTCGGCCCGTCACCGCGTCGGAGACGGTGGTCGTGGACACGCCAGCAGCCCGCGCCACGTCGCGGATGCTCACCCGGTTTGCCTTGCCCATGTCTGTGCCGACCCTATGCGACGTCGTCCCGAGCTGACGTGCGCGAGATCTGAAGTACCCAAACCATTGCAGAAACGTTTCTGTTTGTGGTTTCGTGCTCGGCACGGCGTCCCAGCACCGCCACACGCCCGTCCCGCACCACCAGCTCTGCCACCCCCGCCCGCCCGGCCAGGAGACCTCGTGCAGCTCACACCCTCTGAGCGCGACCGCCTGCTGCTGTTCACCGCAGCCGAGCTGGCGCGCGCCCGCCGGGCCCGCGGCCTGCAGCTGAACGTGCCCGAGGCGACCGCCCTCGTGGCAGACACCGTGGCCGAGGCCGCCCGTGATGGCCGCCGCCTCGCCGAGGCGGTCGCCGCCGGCAAGGCCGTTCTCGGGCCGCAGGACGTCCTGCCCGGCGTGGCCGACGTGGTGCGGCGGGTGGAGGTGGAGGCAGTCTTCGACGACGGGACGCGCCTCGCCGTGGTCGAAGCGCCGTTCGGCCCGCCCTCGGGTAGGCCCACCGCCCCCGGCACGGTCCAGGCAGCCGAGCCCGCACCGCCGACCGCCAGGGCCGGCACCGTCGAGGTGACGGTGGTCAACGAGGCCGCCGTCCCCATCAGCGTCACGTCGCACTTCCACTTCTTCGAGGCCAACCCGCGGCTCCGCTTCGACCGGGCGGCAGCGTGGGGGCGCCGGCTCGGCGTGCCATCGGGCGCGGTGGTGCGTTTCGAGCCGGGCCTGCCCGTACCCGTCCAGCTGGTGCCCATCGGCGGCGACCGGGTCGCCATCGGATTCGCTGGCCTGGCCGATGGCCCGCTCGACGCCCCCGGGGCCCTCGAGGCCGGCCTTCAGCGAGCCCGCGCCTGCGGCTACCTCGACACAGGGGACGGGGCGCCGGCATGAGCGGGGGGCACGCGGCATACGGACCCTCCACCGGCGACCGGGTCGCTCTCGGCGACACCGGTCTCATCGTCGAGGTCGAGCACGACTCCCAGGCCGTGGGCGAGGAGTTCACCACCGGCTTCGCACGCCCGGCGCGCGATGGGATGCACCTGCTCGCCGCTACCGTGCGCGAGACGTGCGACCTGGTCGTGACCAACGTCCTGGTCCTCGACCCCGTCCTCGGGGTGCGTAAAGCCTCGATCGGCATCCGCGAGGGTCGCATCTCTGCGATCGGCCGGGCAGGCAACCCCCACACGCTCGACGGGGTCGAGGTCGTCGTCGGCACGGGCACCGCGATCGTCAGCGGGGAGGGGCTCATCGCCACCGCCGGGGCAATCGACACGCACGTGCACCTGCTCAGCCCCAGGGTCATGGAGGCATCGCTGGCCTCGGGCGTGACGTCGATCATCGGCCAGGAGTTCGGTCCGGTCTGGGGCGTGGGAGTCAACTCGCCGTGGGCGCTGCGCACGGCGTTCTCCGCCTTCGACGCCTGGCCGGTCAACATCGGCTTCCTTGCCCGCGGTTCGTCCTCCCACCCGGGACCGCTGGTCGAGGCGCTCGCCGAGGGCGGAGCCTGCGGCTTCAAGGTCCACGAGGACATGGGCGCCCACGCCCGGGCCCTCGACACGGCCCTCTCGGTTGCCGAAGAGCACGACGTGCAGGTGGCGGTGCACACCGACGGCCTCAACGAGAGCCTCCTCGTCGCGGACACACTCGAGGTCCTCGACGGCCGCACCGTCCACGCGTTCCACGTCGAGGGCTGCGGCGGCGGGCACTCCCCTGATGTCCTCAGCCTCGCTGGGGTTCCGAACGTGATCGGGTCCTCGACAAACCCCACGCTGCCCTTCGGCCGGGACGCGGTCGCCGAGCACTTCGACATGATCATGGAGGTGCACGGGCTCTCCCCGGATGTCCCCACCGACGCCGCCATCACCCGCGACCGCATCCGGGCCGAGACGATGGGCGCCGAGAACGTGCTCCACGACCTCGGGATCATCCCCATCACCTCCTCCGATGCCCTGGGAATGGGCCGCGCCGGCGAGACCGTGCGCCGCACCTTTGCGCTCGCCGGCGTCATGAAGCGCGTCCGGGGGGCAGCGGACGACCGCCACGACAACGAGCGCGTGCTGCGCTACCTCGCGAAGCTCACGATCAACCCCGCCATCGCGCACGGGCTGGCCCACGAGGTCGGCTCGCTCGAGGTGGGCAAGCTCGCCGACATCGTCCTGTGGGAGCCGGCCCGCTTTGGTGCCAGCCCGCAGTTGGTTCTCAAGGCCGGCTTCCCCGCCTGGGGCGTCACCGGCGACCCCAACGCAGCCATCGACAGGGCCCAGCCGCTCGTGCTGGGGCCCCAGTTCGGTGGCTTCGGCGGCGCCCCAGCAGAGCTCTCGGTGGCGTTCGTCGCGCAGGCCACACACGACGAGGGCGCCGACCGGCTGCCGACCCGCCGACGGCGCGTGCCGGTTCGCGGGACGCGCGGGCTCACTCTCGGCGCCATGAATCGCCACCGGCCCTCCGCCGACGTACAGGTTGCCCCGGACGGCTCGGTGCGGCTTCAGGGGGAACGGGTCTGGTGCCCGCCCGCGGACACCATTCCCCTGTCGCGCCTCTACTTCCTCTGACGGGTCGACGCGCCCCTCCCGACCTAACCGACCACAAATCGAAGGTGCTTCCATGAGCGGACATGCTGACCTTGTCATCACCGGCGGCCAGGTGTGGACTGGCGACCCAGGCTGCCCTTGGGCCGACACCATCGCCGTCCGCGGTGACCGGGTCGTCGCGCTCGGCGCCGAGGCCACTGCGGCCCTGACTGGGTCCCGGACCCGCGTGGTCCACCAGCCCGGGTCCCTCGTCGTCCCGGGCTTCCAGGACGCCCACGTCCATGCGCCGTTCGCCGGTCGCAACCGGCTGCATGTCTGGCTCAACGACCTCACCGGCCGGGAGGCGTATCTCGGCAGGATCGCCGAGTATGCCGCGGCGAATCCCGACCTGCCGTGGGTCATCGGCGGCGGCTGGGCCATGGAGTACTTCCCCGGGGGGACGCCGACCAAGGAGGACCTCGACGCCGTTGTGCCGGACCGCCCTGTGTTCCTCATGAACCGCGACGTCCACGGCGCCTGGGTCAACTCCCGCGCCCTCGAGGTCGCTGGCATCACGGCCGAGACGTCCGACCCTGCCGATGGCAGGATCGAGCGCGACCCCCAGACCGGCGAGCCCAGCGGCACCCTCCACGAGGGAGCGGCCTACAGCTACCAGGACCAGCACGTGCCCACCCCCAGCCGTGCAGACTGGGAGGCGGCCATCCTTGAGGCGCAGGGGCACCTCCATTCCCTCGGCATCACCGGCTGGCAGGACGCGTGGGTGACCCCTGCGACGCTCGAGGCCTACCGGTCGCTGGCGGACAGCGACCGGCTCAGCGCCCGGGTCGTCGGCGCGCTCTGGTGGGACCGGCACCGCGAGCTCGACCAGGTCAGTGAGTTCCTCACCCAACGAGAGGCCGGTCGGACCGGGAACTTCCACCCCACGAGCGTGAAGATCATGACCGACGGCGTCCTCGAGAACTTCACCGGCGCGCTCCTTGAGCCCTACTGCGATGGCTGCGGCGGCCACACGGACAACCGTGGCCTCTCGTACGTCGAGCGCGACCTCCTCGCCGCAGCGGTGACCGAACTCGACCGGCACGGCTTCCAGGTCCACCTCCACGCCATAGGCGACCGCGCCGTTCGCAATGCGCTGGATGCAGTCGATGCGGCTCGGAAGGCCAACGGCGCCAACGACAACCGGCACCACATCGCCCACATCCAGGTCGTGCAGCCCGAGGACGTCCCGCGGTTCCGCGAGCTCGGTGTCGTCGCGAACTGCCAGGCGTACTGGGCGCAGATGGAGCCCCAGATGGAGGAGCTCACCATCCCGTTCCTCGGGCGCGACCGCGCCGAACGCCAGTACCCCTTCGGGGACCTCCTGCGCTCCGGAGCCGCCCTCGCCATGGGCAGCGACTGGTCGGTCACGACCGCCAACCCACTGGAGGAGATCGAGGTCGCGGTCACCCGGGTCGACCCCGAGAACCGCCACAACTCACCGTTCCTGCCCGAGCAGGCCCTTCCACTGGAAGTGGCCATGCGGGCGTTCACTGCCGGCTCGGCCTACGTCAACCACGACGAGGACGCCGGCAGCCTTGCCGTGGGACAGCGGGCCGACCTGGCCCTGCTCGACCACAACGTGTTCACCGGTGGCGCGCCGATCGCCGACGCCCGGGTGGACATCACCGTCGCCGGCGGCCGGGTCGTCTTCGACCGCGCCGACACCACCACCGCCGGCTGACCGGCTCTCCCGCTCCACGAGAGGACCCTCATGACATCCACACTGAACCCCGCCCCGCACCTCCAACGGGTGCTGGGCCTTCCCGCACTCGTGCTCTTCGGCCTGGCCTACATGGTCCCGCTGACGGTGTTCACGACCTACGGCGTCGTCACCGACAGCACCGCGGGCCACCTCCCCGGGGCCTACGTGCTCACCCTGGTCGCGATGCTCTTCACGGCGTACAGCTACGGCCGCATGGTCGCCGTGCACCCCTATGCCGGCTCCGCCTACACCTACACCCAGAAGTCCTTCGGCGGTCACGCCGGCTTCCTCGTCGGCTGGGCGCTGCTTCTCGACTACATCTTCCTGCCGATGATCAACTATCTCGTCATCGGCATCTACCTCAACGCCCAGTTCCCCTCCATCGCGCAGCCGGTCTGGATCGTCGCCGCCATCGTCCTGGTCACGGCGCTCAACGTCCTTGGCATCCGGCTCGTGACGAGGATGAACCTCGTGCTCGTGGCCTTCCAGCTCATCTTCATCGCCGTCTTCGTCGTTGCGGCGGTGCGAAGCATCTCCGCCGATGGCGCTCCCTCGCTGACCACCCCCTTCTTCGGCGACAACCCGCAGTACGGCGCACTCTTCGCCGGTGCCGCCATCCTCTGCCTGTCGTTCCTCGGCTTCGACGCAATCTCGACCCTGTCGGAAGAGACCCACAACCCGAGGCGCACCATCCCGCTGGCCATCATGCTGACCACCGTCATCGGCGGAGTCACGTTCATCGCCGTCTCGTACATCGCTCACCTCGCCTTCCCGGACTACGGCGCCTTCACGGACGTCGACTCCGCCTCCCTGGACGTCATGAAGCACGTCGGCGGGTCCCTGCTGGCATCGTTCTTCACGGCCGCCTACATCGCCGGGTGCTTCGCGTCGGCGATGGCGTCCCAGGCGAGCGTGTCGCGCATCCTCTACGCCATGGGCCGCGACGGCGTTCTGCCGCGTCGGGTCTTCGGGCGGCTCAGCATCCGCTTCCACACACCGGTGCTGGCCACCCTGGTCGTCGGCGCGGTGTCCTTCGTGGCCCTCTTCATCAGCCTCGAGCTCGCGGCCGCGATGATCAGCTTCGGGGCCCTGGCGGCGTTCTCGTTCGTCAACCTCTCCGTCATCAAGCACTACGTCATCGACGGCGGGCGCCGGAGTGGCGGTGACCTCGTGCGGTATGCCGTGGTGCCAGGGATCGGGGTGGCGCTCACCGCGTGGCTCTGGACGAGCCTTTCCTCAACTACCTTCGTCGTGGGCGGCGTCTGGGTTGCGGTCGGGGTGGCCTACTTGCTCTTCCTCACGCGCGGGCTGACCCGCCGTCCCCCGCAGCTCGCTCTCGACGAGGCCGAGCTCGAGGCGACTGAGAGCGCGCCGGCTCGTGCCTGATTCTCAGCCCAGTCGACCCGCCGTGGTGGCGGCCTGTCAGGTCGCGCCGGTGCTCGGGGATGTCGAGGGCAACCTCGCCCGGGCCACCGGGGCGATCCGCTCCGCCGCAGCCCAGGGCGCGGACATCGTCGTCCTGCCCGAGCTTGTCACCACCGGCTACGTCTTCACCGACGCCGAGGAGCTGCGCCCGTACGCCGAGTCGGTGCAGGGCCCGGCGCTCCGGGCCTTCGCCACCGTGGCGGCTGAGCTTGACGTCATCGTCATCGGGGGCTTCGCCGAGAGCGACGAGTCACAGCGGCTGCGCAACAGTGCCTTCGTCGTCGATGCGACCGGTGTGCGTGCGGTGTACCGCAAGGCGCATCTGTGGGACAACGAGGTCAACATCTTTGTCCCCGGGGACGAGCTGCCCCCTGTCATCGACAGCCTGTTCGGGCGTATCGCCGTCGTCCTCTGCTATGACATCGAGTTCCCGGAGTGGACGCGCACGGCGGCCCTGCGTGGCGCTGATCTGCTCTGCGTCCCGACCAACTGGCCGGCCACGGCCGTCCCGCCCGGCGAGCGGCCCGAGGAGGTCCTCCACGCCCAGGCGGCGGCGCTCGCCAACCGGATGTTCGTTGCTGTCTGCGACCGTGTCGGCCAGGAGCGGGGCGTTCATTGGGCCGGCGGGTCGGCGGTCATCGCGCCGAACGGCTATCCGCTGGCACTGGCCGAGGCGGGAGGCGCCGAGCAGACACTCCTCTCCGTGTGCGACCTCGCCCTCGCGCGGGACAAGGCTTCGAACACCCACAACGACGCCCTGCGCGACCGGCGGCCCGCCCTGTACGGCCTGCTCACCGCCCCGGCACGCCAGACGGCCCTTTCCTGAGGCCGCGCGTCGCGCGGCATGGCAGAGCCGCCGCGAGCCCCCATCGGGGCACGCGGCCGCTCTGCCGTGCCTCCGTCAGTCCGGGGTGTCGACGCCGACGCTGGTGGGCCGCATCGCCGCGCCGTTGATGGGCACAAGGTCCTGCGGGCACGCTGAGAGCACGACGACAACATCGCGCACTGCCTCCAGGGTCACCGCGTCGCCCGGCCGCGCGGGTGACGGCTGGAAGCTCAACGTGCCGTCCCCGTCCACCGGGACGCTCATGAACACGTTGAGGGGCGCGGGCACGGGTGGGGCCGCGTAGCCGAGCTCGGCCAGGGCGGCCCGGAAGTTGTCGGCGCAGTTCCGGTGTGGGCCCGCGTGGCCGAGCTGGGTGTAGCGCTCCTGGTCGCAGGCGGCGATGAGGGTGTCGTGGATGCCGGGACTGGTGTCGTCCACGAGCCGCAGGATGGGCCTGCGCCGGTCGCTGAAGAGGTCGTCGCCGGCGCGCGGGGAGAGAGTCAGGAGCCGCGCACGGGTGTGCTCCATCGACATCGACTCGTCGAGGTCGGGCAGCGCCAGCGCCCACGTGTCCACCACCTGTCCACCCTCTGCGGTGGCGACACGCAGCCGCTGACCGGCGGCCAGTCGGAAGGCACGGCCATGGCCGGCCGGGATGGTGGTGTGCATCAGCTCTCCCTGTCGTGGTCGTCTGGACTTGCTCGGTCGTGGCCGGTGGTTATACGCCTGCCCTCCGCCGGACGAGGTCGAGGGCGGCGGACGTCGAGTCGGCGGCGGCCAGGGCGACGGCGAGCAGGATGCGGGCGCGCTGCCCGGTGAAGCCGCCGAGCAGCAGAGCCCCGGCGCGCTCGAGATCGGCTCCCCCGCCATTGCCGTAGACGCCAGCGACCGGGCCGGCCCCGCATCGGGTCACCACCGCGACGGGGACGCCGGCCCTCACGGTCTCGCTCACCGCGGCGGTGACGTCCTCCGGTGCGTTGCCGAGGCCGAACGCCTCGACCACGACGGCCTCCGCCCCGCGGGCCACCGCCGCCCGCACCATGGCGCCGTCGACGCCGACGGCGAGCTTGACCAGGTCCACCCGGCGCGTGGCGCGCTCGGGCGGCATGACGAGTGGCGGGGGCGCTGGTCCGGGGCGCCGGGTGACGGTGAACCGCCCACCAGAGAGGACCGCGACGGGCGGGATGCCAGCGGCACCCCAGGGGTCCAGGGCGGTGGAGTGCGCCTTGGTGGCCTCGGCGGCGGCATACGCCCGTCCTGCCATGGCGATGAGGACGCCGAGCGGGGCCGCGGCCGGGTCCTGGGCCAGCAGCACTGCGTCGCGCAGGTTGGCCGGGCCGTCGGTCTCGGCGTGATCCGCCGGCAGCTGGGCACCCGTGAACACCACGGCGGCGCGCCGATCGTGGCCGAGGTCGGTGAGGTAGGCGCTCTCCTCCATCGTGTCGGTGCCGTGCGTGACGACAACGCCCTCGACGCCGGGGTCGGCGCAGAGCTGCCGGACGCGCTGTCCGAGCGCGGCCAACAGCGGCACTGTCATGGCATAGCTGCCGACTCGGCAGAACTCCTCCACGCGGACTCCCGGACTGTCCAGGCCCGCGGCAGCCGCGAGGTCGGTCCCCGCGTCCACCGCGACGACAGACTGCTCGCCACGGTGGCGCGACGCGATGGTGCCCCCGGTCGTGAGCACCACCGTCGCCATCAGCGGCCGCTGATCCGGTCCGCGACGCGCGCGATCGGAGACGTGGCCGCGCCGCCGGCGTTCTCCTGCCGGTCAGCGGCCCGGTAGGCGACGTACAGCCCGCGTACGCCCAGCCAGCGCAGCGGCTCGGGCTCCCAGCGGCGCACGTGCCGTCCCACCCATGGCAAGCGGGTCAGCTCGGTGTCCCTGCCGAGGATGAGGTCGCGCAGGGTGCGGCCGGCCAGGTTGGTCGCCGTGACGCCGTGGCCGACGTAGCCACCGGCCCAGGCGAGGCCGGTGCGGCGGTCGAGATCCACCGCCGCACACCAGTCGCGCGGGACGCCCAGGACGCCCGACCAGGTGTGCTCGATCGGCACGTCGCGGGTCGCCGGGAAGTGCTGGTGCAGGACGCGGGTCAGCTGCTCGAGGGTAGCTTTGCGGGTCTCCCCGCCCTCGTCCCAGTGCGAGCCGAAGCGGTAGGGAATGCCGCGGCCCCCGATGGCGATCCGTCCGTCGGCGGTGCGCTGGATGTAGCTGAACGAGTGCGCCTCATCTCCGACGAGCTCGGCGCCGCGCCAGCCCACCTGCTGCCACGCCCTGTCGGGGAGCGGCGCGGTGACGAGCATGCTGCTGTTCATGGGCAGCCAGAGACGGGGGCTCTCAACCGAGGCAGTGAAGCCCTCCAGCGCCCGCACCACGTATGCCGCGCGCACGGTGCCGTGGTCGGTCACCGCCTCGTGCGGGCGGATCTCGGTGACCTCGGTGCCCTCGTAGATGGGGACGCCCAGACGCTCGACGACGGCGGCCAGTCCGCGCACGAGCTTGGCCGGTTGGATCCGCGCGCAGTGCGGGCTCCACAGCGCCGCCTTGCCGCCCGCGATGCGCACGCGCTCGGCCAGGCCATCGGCGTCCAACACGTGCAGGTCGTCGACGCCCCAGCCCTCGCGCCGCAGGTCCGTGACGCGGCCCAGCATGCGCCTCGCCTGTGCCTCGTTGGTGGCCACGTGCAGCAGCCCGTCCTTCTGAATGTCAGCGTCTATGCCCTCGGCAGCCGCCGCGGCGATGACCTCGTCGACGGAGGCGAACATCTCCTTCTGCATCGCCACGGCGGCGGGCCAGCCATGCGCCTTGGCATAGCGCCTCAGCTGGCCGGGCGGCTCGGCGCTGAGCCAGCCGCCGTTGCGGCCCGAGGCGCCGAAACCGGCGAACTCCTTCTCCAGCACGGCGATGCGCAGGTCGGGCTGGGCCCTCTTCAGGTAGTACGCGGTCCACAGTCCGGTGTAGCCACCGCCGACAATCGCCACGTCGACGTCGGTCGAGCCTGGCATGGCGGGGCGGCGCTTCGGCACACCGATCGCGCGGTACCAGAAGGAGACCTGCCCGTTTCCGAACCCTTCGGTGCGTGGCGGCGCCGAGGCGCCCTGCGCCTCAGGCATCCGCCGAGCCCGTCCGCGGGGCCATCGCGCTGATGAGCTCGAAAGCGGCGTGAGAGGCGGCTACGCCCGTGATCTCCGCGTGGTCGTAGGCCGGGGCCACCTCGACGATGTCGGCGCCGACGAGGTTGAGGCTGGCGAAGGATCGCAGAATATTGAGCAGTTCGCGGCTGGTCAGTCCGCCAGCCTCCGGGGTGCCGGTGCCGGGCGCGAAGGACGGGTCGAGCACGTCGATGTCGAGGGAGACATAGGTCGGGCGGTTGCCCACCCGAGCGCGGATCTGCTCGACGACGCCCCTCCAGCCCAGGTCGTCCATCTCGTGGCAGCCGATCACCTGGAAGCCCAGCACCTGGTCATCGGTGAGGTCCTGGCGGCTGTAGAGCGGGCCGCGGATGCCGACATGCATGCTGCCGGTCTTGTCGATCAGCCCCTCCTCGCTCGCCCGGCGGAACGGTGTGCCGTGTGTGTACGGCGCGCCAAAGTAGGTGTCCCACGTGTCGAGGTGGGCGTCGAAGTGGACCACCGCGATCGGCCCGTGCATCTCGTGCATGACCCGCAGCAGCGGCAGGGCAATGGTGTGGTCGCCGCCGATGGTCATGAGCTTTGCCCCGGCGGTGGCGATCTCCCGTGCGCCCTCGTCGATCTGGCGGATGGCCTCCCCGATGTCGAAGGGGTTGCAGGCGATGTCGCCGGCGTCGACGACCTGCTGCACCGCGAAAGGCTCTATGTCCTGCACAGGGTTGAAGCTGCGCAGGAGCTTGGAGGAGGCGCGCACGTGCGATGGGCCGAAGCGGGCGCCGGGACGGTAGCTCACCGCCGAGTCGAAGGGCACTCCGACGACGGCGACGTCGGCCTTCGACACCTCGTCCATCCGCGGTAGTCGGGCGAACGTGGCAGGGCCGTTGAACCGAGGCACCTTGAGCCCGTCCACCGGCCCTCGGTTCGGTCCTGTCGTCACGTGGCCTCCGCCCCAATCTCGTCGTCGTACATGTCAGGTCCGTCGGGGACGACGACGCTCTCCTCGGGCGCCCAGGCGACCCGCACCCGGTCGCCGCGGTCGGCGGAGGAGGCCAGCCGCATCGCCTCCCGCACGAGGCCCCTTCCACCCCAAGGGAACTCGAGGACAACCTTTCGCGCGGCACCGAGGTAGACAACCTCGGTGACGCTCGCCTCCAGGACGTTGTGGTCAGGAGCCGCGACCTGGCCGTCCGTGAGGATATGGATCCGCTCCGGCCGGACGACGACCGCTCCGGAGCGTCCTGGGCCAACCCGGCTGCGGCCGTTGCCGAGGACGAGCTCGAAGTGGCTGCTCTTCAGGGTGCGCCCGTCGGGGCTCACCGTGCCGCGCAGCACGTTGGAGTCACCGAGGAACTCCGCCACGAACACCGTGCGCGGGCTCTCGTAGAGCTCGTCCGGTGTTCCCACCTGCTCGATGCCGCCCTCGTTGAACACGGCGATTCGGTCGGAGAGGGCCAGCGCCTCCTCCTGGTCATGCGTGACGTAGACGAAGGTGAGGCCGAGCTCGCGGTGCAGCCGGGTGATCTCGGACTGGAGCTGCTCTCGCAGGTGCTTGTCGAGGGCACCGAGCGGCTCGTCCATGAGGAGGACGCGCGGGTTGTAGACGATGGCGCGGGCAACGGCGACACGCTGCTGCTGACCGCCGGAGAGCTGGCGCGGCAGGCGGGCCGCGTAGTCCTCGAGGTGAACGCTGGCCAGGGCGGCCGTGACCCGGCTCTCGATGTCGTTCTTGGGCACCTTTCGCTGTTCCAGCGGGAAGGCGACATTCTGCGCCGCCGTCATGTGCGGGAAGAGTGCGTAGTGCTGGAACACCATGCCGAGGTCACGCTTGTGCGCGGGCATTCGGGCGACGTCCTCGCCGGCGAGCAGGATCTCCCCTGCCGTCACGGAGACGAAGCCGGCGATCATGTTCAGCGTCGTCGTCTTCCCCGAACCGCTGGGTCCGAGAAACGTCATGAACTCGCCGGAGGCGATGTCGAGGTTGACGTCCCGCACCGCTGGCTTCGTCGTCTTGGGGTACTCCTTGAACAGGTTGCGCAGGCTCAGGGCGACGCCTCCGCTCGTGGAGTCAGCCACGCCGGAGCCTTGGTGGATCGCGTGCTCCCGCGGGGCGGTCTGGTCGGACGGTGTGGCCTGGGTCATCTCGGTCCTGTTCGTGTCAGGCGTGGGAGGGGTGCGCCGGTCACGCACGCTCGCCGCGGCGGATTACCTGCGGCAAGAGGATCAGCAGGGTCGTCACGACAAGCACGAGTGTCGATGCTGCGGCGATCGTGGGGTCGGTTTCGGAGGTGACCGAGGTGTACATGCGCACCGGGAGAGTGCGCATGTCGGGGCTCTGCAGGTAGAGGGCAACGACGACCTCGTCGAAAGACGTGACGAAGGCGAAGACGGCCCCCGAGAGCACGCCGGGAAGGACCAGCGGGAGCGTCACGCGTCGCAGCCGGGTGAGCAGCGGGGCGCCGAGGCTGGCGGCCGCCAGCTCGAGTCGGTCATCGAAGGTGCGCAGCGCTGAGCCGACCGTCACGATGACGAACGGCAGGGCCAGCACTGTGTGTGCGAGCAGGAAGCCAGTGAAGCTGCCGACGAGCTGCCACCGTAGAAACACCCCGAAGATGGCCACAGCGATGACGATGACCGGCACGATCATCGGCGCCAGGAGAAGGCCGTTGATGAGCGACTTGCCGGGGAAACGGCCCCGGACGAGCGCCACAGCCGCTGCGCTTCCGAGCACGGTGGCCAGGACCATGACCGCCAGTCCGAGCTTCACCGATGTGAGCAGTGCATCGCGCCACACGGGCTCTGTGAGGAAGGTCTGGTAGTAGTGCAGCGACCATCCCTGGGGAGGGAAGGCGAAGCTCGCGCGGTCGGTAAAGCTCAGCGGGATGACGATGAGCGTCGGGATGACGAGGTAGACGCCAACGAGGACGACCATGACCTTGGTGAGCCACGACAGACGACGATCGGTGTCGAGCATCTACTCCTCCGCTCCTGTCGTGCCGAGCGCCTCAGAGGGCTTGACCACGCGCGACATCAGCGCAAGCAGCACGAGCGTGATCAGGATGAGGACCGCCGACAGCGCCCCGGCCGAACCGAAGTCGAGCAGCCGGTCGATCTTCGTCGCGATGAGCTGGGAGATCATCGCCTGCTGTGGCGAGCCGAGAATCTGGGGCGTGATGTAGAACCCCAGGGACATGATGAAGACGAGCGTCGTGCCGGCCACCACCCCCGGCATGGACAGGGGAAGGTAGACCCTTCGGAACGCCACGCGAGCGGGCGCACCGAGGCTCACTGCGGCGGTCATGAGGCGCAGATCGATCTTGCTCATCGTGCTGTAGAGGGGCAGCACCATGAACGGCAACAGCACCTGGGTCATGCCGATGGTCACGCCGGTGGTGTTGCGGATGAGCGACAGCGGCCCGACGCCGATGGCGCTGAGAAGCGAGTTGACCACCCCGGTGTCCTGGAGCAGGACCAGCCAGGCGAAGGTGCGGGCCATGAGGGAGGTCCAGAACGGCAACAGGACGAGGGCCATGAGCACCGCCCGGGTCCGCGGCGTCACCTTGGTCATGGCGTAGGCATAGGGGTAGGCCAGCAGCAGAGTCACCACGGTCACGACGAGCGACATGACGATCGTGCGCGTCAGGATCGTGACGGAGACGCCGTCCGTGAAGAGATTCTGGTACTTCTCCAGCGAGAACGTGGGCGTCATGAAGCTGCGATAGAGCAGCTGCATGAGCGGCCACACCAACACCACGAGGAGCAGGGCGAGGGCCGGCAGGACGAATGCGGCCGGCCCCCGCACTGCTCGGCGGCGCGCGGTCGCGGGCTGATTGCTCATGCCAGCCTCAGCCCGCCGCCCAGGCAGTCCACTTCTCGGTCGCCGCATCCTGGTTCTTCGCCCACCAAGCCTGGTCCTGCACGATGCCCTTCTCCTTCACGCCGGGCTCCGTGGAGAGGAACGACTTGATCAGCGGGTCGACCTTGGGCTTGGCGTCCGAGTTGATGGGCGAGTAGGGGATCGTCTCGGTGAGCTTGGCCTGCGCCTCGGGTCCCGTGGCGTAGGCAATGAACTTCATCGCGGCAGCCTTGTTCTTCGAGCCCTTGGGCACCATGAAGACGTCGTACACGGCCATGTTCTCGTTCCACTGCGGCGCGAACGGTGCGCCGTTCTTCACCGCGTTGTAGCTGCGGCCGGTCCAGGCGAGGAGCATGTCGACCTCGCCCTTCTCCATCATCTGCTGGCTCTGGGCGCCGGAGTCCCAGAAGGCGAGGTCCTTCTTGATGGTGTCGAGCTTCTTCTCAGCGCGCCCGTAGTCAATGGGGTAGAGCTTGTCCTTGGCCACCCCGTCAGCGAGGAGCGCCGCCTCATAACCGCCGCCCTGGGCAGCGTTCTGCAGCGCTCGCTTGCCGGGGAACTTCGTGGTGTCGAAGAAGTCGTGCCAGTTCTGTGGCGGCTTCGGGTACTTCTCCTTGTTGTACATGAGGACGTACGAGTACGTCATCGACGGAACCGCGCAGTCTGAGACGAAGTCCTTAGGCATCTTGGAGGTGTCGATGACCGAGAAGTCGAGCTTCTCGGCGTACTTGTCGCAGTTGCCGATTGCGAAGAACGGGTCGGCGTCCACCACGTCCCACAGCACGTTGCCTGACTCGACCATCGCCTTGATCTTGGCGTAGTCCGTGGGCCCGTCCTGGTTCATCGTGATCTTGTTGGCCGCCGCATAGGGGTCGGTCATCGCCTTCTTCTGGGCGTCCTGGTAGGCACCACCGAAGGAGACGAAGGTCATCGACTTGGTCTCGCTGGCAGGCTTCGACCCGGAATCGGATCCGCCGCCGCAGGCCGAGAGGCCCATGGCAAGGGTGCAGCCCACGCCCACCACGAAGAGTTTCCTAGGGAGCATCGTTGCCCTCTTTCTCGCGAGCCACCCGCCGGCGGGGTGGTGTCCCGGCCGACGCTAGTGGCCGCGGTGTCCCCGGCACAAGTATCCAATATCCACTTTCTCAGCCATCGGGCGAAACCGTGGCGCTGCCGTGCGGAGCATGGCCGGGGATCGACGAAAGAGTGCTCTTGATGGACGAGGTACCCCAGCGCGGCAGGGGACTGCCAGGAGCGGCAGGGGACTGCCGGGAGCGGCATGGCACGCACGGCGCCCAGCGGCTTCAGGCGTGGCTCGCACCCTCGAGCGACATGGTGCCGGTGATCTCGTCGATGGCGTGCTGGCGGTGCTCGTCGAGCTGTTGCACCACTGCCTCCACGTCGCCGTCCGCGACGGCCTTGACGATGCCGGCGTGCTCGGCGCGCACCCGGTGCCGGTTGTCGGCGTCTGCGTAGTAGAAGGACCGGTACACGTCCGTGGCGTCCCAGAGGATGCGCAGGAGGTGCGTGAGCCGCGGCATCCCCGCCCCCTCGACGAGGAGGAAATGGAAGCGGCGGTTGGCCGCTGCCATGGTGGCGTAGTCCTCGTCATCGCCGGCGTTGTCGACCTCCCGGGCCGCCTGCGCCAGGGCGCGGACCTCCTGGGGGCCGAACCTGGGGACGGAAATCCGAGCCGCTTCGGTCTCCAGCAGCTGGCGGATCCGGTAGGCCTCGCGCAGGTCGTCGAGGTCGAGGTGCGTGACGGAGTAGCCGTGGTGCGGCTGGTACTCGACCTGCCCCTCGCCCTGGAGGATCTTCAGCGCCTCGCGCACCGGAACCCGGCTGACCCCGAGCTGGTCCGCCAGAGTGGCCTGGGCGATCGACTGGCCGGGCTTCAGCTCGCCGGAGGCGATCGCACGCCGCAGCTCGGCGAGGACCGCCTCCTGGGCGGTCGGCGGCCTGCGGTAGGTCGCGGCGCTCACGAGGAGACTCCGGGGCCGGGCTGGGTGCCAGCGGCGCCGCCGGCGTCCTCGCCGGGGAGGACGCCCGCGTGGCCGTCCTGTCCGAGCACAGGCGGCCCGGAGCGGTAGGCGGCAGGGGTCCGCGAGAGCCGGATCGGGTTCGCGACGGTGGCGATGGTGGCGGGAGTCACCGCCCCATCCTGCCCGAGGTCCGGCCGCGACTGCGTCATCTGCGGTACACGCACGACGGGGTCGAGGCCGAGCTGAGCTGCCAGAGCGAAACCCTGGTCGATGGTGTTGATCGGTCCGCACGGGACACCGCGGTCCATGAGCGCCTTGAACCAGTGGTCAGCCGGCTGCATGCCGAGCCGGTCCCTCAGCACGACGCAGAGCTCGTCCCGGTGGGCCACCCGCTGGTCGTTCGTCGCGAAGCGCGGGTCCCGGGCCACCTGGGGCAGGTCGAGTGCGTCACAGAGCGCCCCGAACTGGCGGTCGGTGCCGACGGCGAGCACGAGCAGTCGGTCCTGGGTGGGGAAGGCCTCGTACGGCGCGATGCTCGGGTGCCGGTTGCCCATCCGACCCGGGACCACGCCGGCGCCGACGTAGCCCTGGGCCTGGTTGACCAGGGCCGACAGGAGGGAGGAGAGGAGGTTGACCTCCACCCGCTGGCCCTCACCCGTGCGGGCTGCATGCCGCACCGCCGCGAGAATGCCCACCGCCGCGTGCAGACCCGTGATGACGTCGACGAGGGCCACCCCGACCTTCGTCGGGTCGCCGTCCGGGTCACCGGTGATCGACATGAGGCCCCCCATGGCCTGCACGAGCAGGTCGTAGCCCGGCAGCGCAGCCCCTTCCCCGGACCCGAAACCCGTGATCGAGCAGTAGACGAGCCGCGGGTTGCCCTCCCGGAGCGTGTCGTACTCGAGGCCGAGGCGCCCCATGACGCCGGGACGGAAGTTCTCGACGACGACGTCCGCCCGCAGCGCGAGGGCGCGCGCGGCGGCCCGGCCCTCCTCGGTCGTCAGGTCCACGGCGACGGACTTCTTGTTTCGGTTGACCCCTTGGAAGTAGGTCGCCTGGCCGTCCGACCAAGGCGGCCCCCACGCTCGGGTGTCGTCCCCCGAGCCCGGCCGCTCGACCTTGATCACCTCGGCCCCGAGATCTGCCAAGAGCATCGTCGCGTAGGGCCCGGCGAGGACCCGTCCGAAGTCGGCGATGAGGAGTCCCTCCAGGGCCGCCTCGGTCCGATCTCTGCGCGACGGTTCAGGAAGCATGGCGGATACTGTATCCAGTAGCCACTTGTCTGGCATAGTGACGCTCACCGTGCGGTCGACGACGCCAGGCGTGCGCTTCCCGTGCGGTCACCGGAACCATCTGCGAGGAGACCTCCGTGACCCAGGCCCCAACGGCGACCAGCACGTCGTTTCCCCATCTTTTCGCCCCGCTGCAGATCGGGCCCGTCCGTCTGAAGAACCGGGTGCTCTCCTCCGGTCACGACACCGTCATGACCGACCACGGCCACGTCACCGACCAGCTCGTGGCCTACCACCGCGCGCGGGCGGAGGGCGGCGCCGACCTCATCGTCCTGCAGGTGGCCGGAGTGCATCCCACCGCCAAGTACACCTCGCACATGCTCATGGCCGACACCGACGACTGCATCGAGGGGTACAGGCGGCTCTGCGGCGTGCTCAAGCCGCACGGCTGCGCCGTCTTTGGCCAGCTCTTCCACGGCGGCCGCGAGACGACCGCCTCCGACGACGGCTCGCTCCCGGTTGCCTACGCACCCTCCAGCGTGCCCAATGAGCGGTTCGGCGTCATGCCACGCTCCCTCGACCGCCCCCTCATCACCGAGATCGTCGAGGGGTTCGGCGCCGCCGCGGCACGACTGCAGCGTGCCGGTCTCGACGGCGTCGAGCTGGTGGCTTCGCACGGCTACCTGCCGGGCGAGTTCCTCGACCCCGGAGTCAACCGGCGCACGGACGAGTACGGCGGAACCCCGGAGAACCGGGCGCGGTTCCTGCGCGAGTGCCTCACGTCCATACGCAGCCAGACGGGCGCCGGCATCGCGGTCGGCGTGCGAGTGTCGACCGAAGAGGATCCGGACGACCCCGGCCGCCAGCAAGAGCTCCTCGCCGCCCTGCGCGGCTGCGCGCAGGACGGTCTCCTCGACTACGTCAGTGTCGTGCTCGGCACGTCGGCGACACTCGCCGGCTCCGACCACATCGCGCCGCCGATGACGCGGCCTACCGGCTACGTCGCCCCGTATGCCGCCCGCGTGCGGGCCGCGGTGCCCGTGCCGGTGATGGTGGCCGGCCGAGTGAACCAGCCCCAGGAAGCCGAGGCGATCGTCGCCGGCGGGCAGGCCGACGCCGTGGCCATGACGCGGGCCCTGATCTGCGACCCCGAGCTGCCGCGCAAGGCCGCCGCCGGCGACACCGAGCGGATCCGGGCCTGCATCGCGTGCAACCAGGCCTGCATCGGACACTTCCACGCGGGCTACCCCATCTCCTGCATCCAGCGGCCAGAGACCGGCCGGGAGATCCGCTTCGGCACCATCCGCCGGGCGACCGCCCCAGGTCGCGTTGTGGTCGTCGGCGCGGGACCGGCCGGCATGAAGGCGGCCATCACTGCGGCCCGCCAGGGCCACGAGGTGGTCCTCCTCGAGAGGGAGTCCCGGGCCGGCGGGCAGGTGCGCCTGGCCGAGAGACTGCCCGGACGCGCTGAGTTCGGCGGGGCGACCACCAACCTCCTCGCCGAGATGGAGCCGCTCGGTATCGACCTGCGCACCTCGACACCCGCAGACCGTCAGCTGGTGCTGGGTCTGCGCCCCGACGCCGTCGTCGTGGCCACCGGGGCACAGCCGCGCACGATCGACCTCGAGCTCGCCGACGGCGCCTGCTGCGTCAATGCCTGGGATGTCGTCTCCGGCACCCAGCTGCCGCGCGGCGGCCGGCTCGTCGTCGCCGACTGGCGCTCCGACTGGATCGGGCTGGGCACGGCCCTGCTCCTCGCCGAGCGCGGGCACCGCGTGACGCTGGCCGTCTCCGGCTACCACCCAGGGCAACGCATCCAGCAGTATGTGCGCGACGAGATGCTCGCCGCTGCCGCCCGGGCGCGCATCGAGGTGGTGCCCCTCGTGCGGCCGTATGGCGCGGACGACGACACCGTCTACCTGCAGCACGTCCTCACCGGGGAGCCGGTGATCGTCGAGGACGTCTGCGGACTCGTCCTGGCCCAGGGCAGCACATCCGTCGACGCGCTGGCCGAGGAACTCCGCGGCGACGTGCCAGTGCACCTCATTGGCGACGCTCTCGCGCCGCGGACCGTAGAGGAGGCCGTCCTCGAGGGCCTCGTCGTGGGCGAGGCGCTGCTCGAGACTGCGGGCGGCCGGGGGCCGGTCGCCACCCATGGGGTGGGCACCCGGGACTGAGCCCCACACGTCAGCCCACGGGCGAAACACCGGCAGCCGGGGCGACGCTCTCCGCCCCCCGGCTCCCGGTCCCGGCTCAGCGGAAGGCGGCCTGGCCGGTGAGGGCCTGGCCGATGACCAGGGTGTGCATCTCCACCGTGCCCTCGTAGGTGAGCACCGACTCGAGGTTGTTGGCGTGGCGCATCACCGGGTACTCCAGCGAGATGCCGTTGGCCCCCAGCACCGTGCGCGCCATGCGACAGATCTCGATCGCCTTGGCGACGTTGTTGAGCTTGCCGACGCTGACCTGGTCCGGGCGCAGCCCCTTGGCGTCCTTGAGCCGGCCGAGGTGCAGCGCCAGCAGCGTGCCGTTGGTGAGCTCGACCGTCATCTGGGCCAGCTTGTGCTGGGTCAGCTGGAAGCCGGCGATCGGCCGACCGAACTGCTCTCGCTCCATGCTGTAGGACAGCGCCGTCTCGAAAGCGCTTCGAGCCGCGCCCATGGCGCCCCAGATGATGCCGAAGCGGGCCTCGTTCAGGCAGGACAAAGGCCCCTTGAGGCCGCGGACCTCGGGAAACACGGCGTCGGCGGGCAGGCGGACATCCTCGAGGACCAGCTCACTGGTGATGGAAGCCCGCAGCGACATCTTGTGCTTGATCTCCGGGGCCGAGAAGCCCGGGATGTTCGTCGGCACGACGAAACCACGGATGCCGCCGTGCTCCTCGCCGGCATTGGCCCACACCACAGCGACGTCGGCGATGGAGCCGTTGGTGATCCACATCTTCGAGCCGTTCAGCACCCAGTCGTCACCATCCTTCCGGGCGCGGGTGCGCATGCCGGCCGGGTCGGAGCCGGCATCGGGCTCGGTCAGGCCGAAGCAGCCGATCGCCTCGCCTGCTGCCATCCGCGGCAGCCACTCCTGCTTCTGCGTCTCGGTGCCCCAGCGCCAGATCGCGAACATCGCCAGAGAGCCCTGCACCGAGACCAGCGAGCGGATGCCCGAGTCCGAGGCCTCGAGCTCGAGGCAGGCCAGGCCGTAGTCGACGGCGCTCATGCCGGCGCAGCCGTACCCCTCGAGGTGCATGCCGAGGAGGCCCACGGCGCCGAGCTCCTTGGCGAGCTCCCGCGCGACGGGCAGCTCGCCGCGCTCGTACCAGTCGGCGACGTAGGGGTCGACGCTCTTGTCGCACACCTGGCGCACGGCGTCCCGCACGGCCTTCTCGTCGGCGCTGAGGAACTCGTCGATCTCCACGAGGTCGAGCGGGTTCGGCTTGCTGCGGTTCTGCTTCACGGTGGTCACCTCAGTGCTCTCGGGTGTGGTCGGGTTCAAGCGGCAGGTCCCACGGGTTGGCGTCCTGCAGGGCTGGCGGAAGCGCGGCGTCGGGCACGTCCTGATAGGACACCGGCCGGGTGAAACGGTCCAGGGCGTGCGCCCCCACGCTCGTCGCGTCGGGCCGGCTCGTCGCCGGCCAGGGACCGCCGTGGTGCATGGCGTCCACACAGGCGACGCCGGTCGGCCACCCGTCGACGATGACTCGACCTGTCTGCACGGCGAGGCGGGCAACCACGGCGGGCAGGTCGACGTCGCCGGCGCCACCACCGAAGACCGAACCCGCCAGCGAGGACTGCATGCGGGCGAGGACCTCAAGGGCCTGCTCCACCGTGTCGTACTCCGCGACAAGGGCAGCGGGCCCAAAGCACTCCTCGAGCAGCCGCGAACCGGGCCGGAGGTCGTCGGGCTCGACGCGCAGCACCGCCGCGCTCGCGGCATACCCGTGGTCGGGACGGGAGCCGGCAGCGATCACCTCTCCGCCGGAGTCCTGCAGCGCGCTGACGCCCTCCTGGTAGGCATCGGCGATGCCCGCCGTGAGGAGCCAACCCCCCTCGTGAGCGCGGACCTGCTCGGCGACAGCCTCGGCGGCCTCGTACCCCCGCGGGGCGAGAAGCAGGCCCGGCTTGGTGCAGAACTGGCCCGCCCCGAGGGTGAACGACTCGACGAAACCGGCCGCCACCTCGGCGATGCGTCCGGCCCCGGCCAGCGTGACGACGACCGGGTTGAGCGTGCCCATCTCGGCGAAGACGGGGATGGGCACCTCCCGCCGGGCGGCTCGCTCGACGAGGGCCAGACCGCCGCGCTGCGACCCGGTGAAGCCGACAGCCGCGATGGCGGGGGCGTCAACGAGGCCCAAGCCAGCGTCGAACCCGACGACGAGACCAAGTGTGCCGGCCGGCGCCCCGGCATGCTCCAGCGCCGCGGTGGCCACCTCGGCAAGGGCGACGGCCAACCGCGGGTGCGCTGGGTGCGCCTTGACGACAACGGGGCAGCCGGCCGCGATGGCCGAGCACGTGTCGTGCCCGACAGTGCCGAACTGGAACGGGAAGTTGCTGGCACCGAAGACGGCGACAGGCCCGAGCGGGGTGTTCACCCGCCGCAGGTCGAGCCCGCTGCCGTCGTCGGCCCGCTGCACCCGGGCGCCGAGCCACACCCCGCGGGCGCTGACGGCGCCGTAGTAGCGGGCATTCGCCGCCGCCTTGGCCAGCTCGCCACGCAGCCGCGGCTCGCCCAGGGCGCTCTCCTCGTCGGCGATGGCGACAAGGCGGTCGGCGTCGGCCTCAAGAGCCGCGGCCAGCGCCTCGAGCCAGCGCCGACGCTCCCCGGGCGCGGCGGAGGCCACGGCGGCGGCGGCCCGGGCAGCCGCAGCGACGGCGGCCTCCACCTCCTTCGGCGTCGAGTGGTGCGGTCCGGCAGCAGCCAAACCGGTGCGTGGGCTGTGGCTCAGGTCAGTGCTCATGCGAGCTCCCGGATAGCGGCGGCGAGGATGTCGAGCCCCTCAACCAGAAGGTCATCACCGATGACCAGCGGGGGCAACATGCGGATGACGTTGCCGAACGTGCCGCACACGAGGGTCAGCACGCCTTGGCGGTGGCAGGCCGCGGAGACCGCGGCGGCGGCTTCCGGGTCGGGCTCCAGGGTGCCGGGCCGGACGAGCTCGACGGCCATCATGGCGCCGCGGCCCCGCAGCTCGGCCACCGCGGACGACTCTGCGACCACAGGCTCGAGCCGCTCCCGGACGAGGCGCTCGATCCGCTGGGCGCGGCCCACGAGGTCGTGGGTCTTCACCATCTCGAAGACACCCAGGGCGGCGGCGCACGCGAGCGGGTTTCCGGCATACGTCCCGCCGAGGCCACCGGGGGCAGCGCCGGCCATGACCTCAGCCCGCCCGGTCACCGCCGAGAGCGGCAGTCCGCCGGCGAGCGCCTTGGCCGTGACGAGCAGATCCGGCACGAGATCCTCGTGCTCGCTGGCGAAGAGGGTACCCGTGCGGGCCATCCCTGCCTGCACCTCGTCGGCGACGAAGACGATGCCGTGCCGGCGAGCGATCTTCTGCACGCCCGGAAGGAACCCTGGGGCGGGCACGACGAAGCCACCCTCGCCCTGAACCGGCTCGACGACGATCGCGGCGATCGTCTCGGCCCCGACGCGCTCCAAGAGCTCCTCAAGGGCAGCGAGCGCCTCCTCGGCGGCGTGCTCCGCCCCGGTCGGCCAGCGCAGCGGATAGGGGAAGGGCGCGCGGTGGACGTCGGTCGCGAGGGGCCCGAAGCCGGCCTTGTAGGGCTTCTCCTTGGCCGTCATCGCCATCGTGAGCAGGCTTCGACCGTGGTAGGCGTGGTCGAAGACCACGACGCCGGGCCGGCCGGTACTGGCCCGGGCGATCTTGACCGCAGTCTCGATGGCCTCCGCCCCGGTGCTGAAGAGCGCCGTCGTCTTGGCATGGTCGCCGGGTGTGTGCTCGTTCAGCCAGTCCGCAACCTCGACGTAGCCCTCATACTCAGTGACGAGAAAGCATGTGTGTGTAAAGCGCGCAGCCTGCTCCTGCACCCGCGTCACGACTGCTGGGGCGCTCGCCCCGACGCTCGTGACGGCGATGCCCGAGGCGAAGTCGATGAGGTGGTTGCCGTCGACGTCGACGATGATTCCCCCGCCGGCCCGCTCGACGAACACCGGCAGGGTCTTGCCCAGGCCGGGCGGAAGGGCGCCATCGCGTCGCTGCTGCAGCGCGGTCGAGCGGGGGCCGGGCAGGTCGGTCACCAGGATGCGCCGCTGCTCCGGCTGGCCCTCCGGGGCTGCCGGAGCGACCACGCGGGCCCGGGTCTCAAAGGTCGTCATAGATGTGCCTCTCGATTTCGTCCAGGGGCCACACGGTACGAGCGCCAGGCGTCGCCGCACATTGGATAGAGTGCACGACAATCGCCCGCTCTTGTGCATCCTGCACCACATACCCCCGGAGTTCGCATGCCGACCCTGCGCGACCTCAGCCGGACGCTCGGCGAGGGCCTTGCGCCCGTGGGCCCGCTTCAAGGCGGCGACTCCGACGTGACCGGCGTCCACATCAGCGAACTCGTCGACCCCACGCCCTACCTCGCCGGCGGAGAGCTCCTCCTGACCACCGGCATGCCGCTCACGGGGCAGAGCGCACAGGCACGCGCGTACGCAGCGCGCCTGGCCCGACACGGCATAGCCGGGCTCGGCCTGGGACTGGGGCCGGTGCACGACGACGTGCCCCGATCACTCGTGCGGGCCTGCGAGGCGGCCGGGCTGCCGTTCTTCACCGTCTCCGCGCCGACGCCCTTCCAAGCAGTGGCGCGGGCGTACTGGAACCAGCTGGCGGAGGCCGGCCAGGCCGAGCTCAACGCGTCGCTGGGCGCGTACCGCGACCTTGTGCGGGCGGCGGGCCAGCGCGACCCAGTCTCCGCGGTGGTGCGCACCCTGGCCTCGGCCGTCGAGGGCTGGGCGGCGCGGCTCTCACCCGACGGCAGGGTGATGGAGGTATGGCCGAGGGGCCGACGCGCCACCGCCCGGCAGCTGCGACGTGAGATCGAGCGGCTGCGCGCCGCCGGCCCGCACTCGTCGGCAACCTTCCCGCTCGACCACGAGGACGTCGTCGTACAGCCGCTGTCGCAGGCAGGGCGCCTCGTCGGCTTCGTCGCGAGCGGGTCTCCCCGGCCGATGCGTCCGCCCGACCGCCAGCTCGTGCTGGCGGCATGCGCCCTGCTCACCCTGCAGCTCGACCAGCGCCACCAGGCGGTGGCCCGTGCGCGGGTGCAGCGGGCGTGCGTGCTGCGACTCGTCCTCGGCGGGCACGTCCCCGCCGCCCGGTCGCTCTCGGCCGGCCTCGGGCTCGACCCGGTCCCGGTGCGAGGCCGCCTGGTGGCAGTCGCGCTGCCCCCCTCCGTCGGCGCCGACGACCTGCTCGACCGCTGGGACCAGGGCGACTCCGCGGGGCCGATCTGGCTGACCGAGGAGGGCTCCGTCCTGTGGGTCCTTGGTGCCGAGCCGGCATCTGGGGCCGTGCTCGACGACCTGCGCGCCCTCGCCCACGCCGAGCCTGGGATCAGAGCGGTGACCGGTCCCGACGGGCTCGTCGAGTCGCTCGCCGCGCAGCAGGGCGCGCTGGTCGATGAGCTCGAGCGCTGTCCGGCCGGTCAGGTCTCCCCGACGGGCGGAGCGCCGGACATGACCGGCGCCGAGCACCATCTCGAGGCCCTCCAGGCATACGGGCGGGCGGATCTCGTGGGCACGGTCGCGGCCTACTTGCGCCACCGCGGCCACGGGGAGCGTGCCGCCGCCGCGCTGGGCGTCCACCGAAACACACTGCGGCACCGAATGGCGGCCGCGGTCAGGGTGACGGGAGCCGACCTCGACGACCCGGATGTCGCCAGCCGCCTCTGGCTCGCCCTGCGCGCGGCAGGGCTCGCCTGAACCCGAGACGGCGGGCGCCGGTCTCGAGCCTGCGCGTCGCCAGACACCCGGACGGCCCTCGCCGCACCTCCCACATGCCACCTGTCATTGGAGACGCAAAGGCGACGGGCCCCTCACCCAGACATGACGAAGGCCCCTGACCGTTTGGTCAGGGGCCTTTCGTTTCGCGTGCGCAAGGGGGGATTTGAACCCCCACGCCCATAAGGACACTGCCACCTGAAGACAGCGCGTCTGCCGTTCCGCCACTTGCGCGTGGACGCCCCATTGTGGGGCAAGCTCCCTCCGAACACCAAACCGGCAGGAACCCGACACCGCACCCTCCGCGGGCGCTGCCGGCACGCAACACCGCAGTACCCAGTCAGGGCCGTTACCATCGGTCAGTCCACAGACAACAAGGAGGCCGGGCAGTGGGTCTGTTCGACCGGGTCGAGCAACGCCTCGAGCGTGCCGTCAACGGTGCCTTCGCGCGCGCCTTCAAGTCCGAGGTGCAGCCAGTGGAGATCGCCAGCGCCATCCGCCGCGCCATGGACGACCGTGCCGCCGTGCTCGGCCACGGCCGCACCATCGTGCCCAACCTGTTCACCGTCGAGCTCAGCGAGAGCGACTACGACCGCCTCTCGGCCTACGACGAGGAGCTCGAGAAGGAGCTCGTGGCCGCAGCCCAGGAGCACGCCGAGTCGCAGCGCTACCAGCCCGGCGGCCCGCTCCAGGTCAACTTCGCCACGGCCGACGACCTCGAGACCGGCGTCTTCCGGCTGCGCACCTCCACGGCGCGCCGCCCCGGCGGCACGTCCACCCCCGCACCGGCGCCGGCCCCGGCACAGCCGGCCCCCCGGCATACCCTGCTTGACGAGGACGGGCTCGAGGCCACGCAGGCGCAGGCCCCGGTCGCCCCACCCGCGCCGCCGCGCAGGGTGAACCCCGCCGACCGCCCCTGGCTCGACGTCGACGGCGAGCGCTACCCGCTGATGGGGGCCATGACCGTCCTCGGCCGCGACGACACCGCCGACATCGTTCTCGACGACCCGGGCATCTCCCGCCGCCACAGCGAGATCCGCGTGACCACCGACGGCCCCCACCTCGTGGCAAGCATCCGCGACCTCAACTCCACCAACGGCACGTTCGTCAACAGCGAGCGGATCAGCAGCCAGCGCCTCTCAGACGGCGACGAGATCACCGTGGGCCGCACCACGGTCACCTACCGGGCCGGGCGGCGGTGATGGCCCGGCATGAGTGAACTCACGCTCACGATCATCCGTCTCGGTCTGCTCATCCTCCTCTGGGTCTTCGTCTTCAGCGTTGTCGGCGTGCTGCGCGGCGACCTGTACGGCACCCGCGTCGTCAACCGCCTCCCGCGGCGGCACGCCCCGGAGCGCGCGCCCGCCGCACCTCCGAGGGCCAAGGCGCCGGCGACCCCCAAGCCGAAACCCCGACGCGGCAGCCGCGTGCCGAGCTCGCTCACCGTGACCGAAGGCCCGCTGACCGGCACGAGCCTGCGGCTGCGCGAGTCGGGCACGCTGATCGGCCGCAACCCCGAGTGCGCCCTCGTGCTCGATGACGACTTCGCCTCGGGTCGGCACGCCCGCATATTCGAGCGCGACGGCAGCTGGTTCGTCGAGGACCTCGGGTCGACCAACGGCACGTTCCTCGGCTCACAGAAACTCACCTCGGCCATGCCGGTCGAGACTGGCAGCGTGCTGCGCATCGGCAAGACTGCCGTCGAGCTGCGGAACTGACGGGCACGCGCCATGAAGATCGCGCTCGATTACGCTGCCCGCTCCGATGTGGGCCTGGTGCGCTCGGAGAACCAGGACTCCGGGTATGCCGGGCCGCACCTCCTCGT
The DNA here is from genome assembly GCA_036278335.1 of Pedococcus sp. Lineage (GTDB taxonomy): Bacteria > Actinomycetota > Actinomycetes > Actinomycetales > Dermatophilaceae > Pedococcus_A. The sequence goes on along the minus strand of DASULG010000350.1, from coordinate 7,755 downwards.
CGTCGCCGACGGGATGGGCGGGCACGCGGGCGGCGACATCGCGAGCTCCATCGCCATCGGCACGATGGTCTCCCTCGACGGCGAGAGCCACGGCGGGGACGACGCGACCGACCACCTCAGCCGCACCCTCGCGGCCGCCAACGCCGAGATCCAGTCCCGGGTCGAGCACACCCCCGAGCTCCAGGGCATGGGCACCACGGTCACCGCCCTCCTGCGCGCCGGCAACAAGGTCGCCCTGGCCCACATCGGCGACTCGCGTGCCTACCTCCTGCGCGGCGACACCCTCTCGCAGATCACCCACGACCACTCGTTCGTGCAGTCCCTGGTCGACGAGGGCCGCATCACCGAGGCCGAGGCCGACAGCCACCCGCAGCGCTCCCTGGTCACCCGCGTGCTGACCGGCAGCGATGGCGACGAACCCGACCTCATGGTGCGCGAGGCCCGGCCCGGGGACCGGTTCCTCCTCTGCTCCGACGGCCTGTCCGGCTTCGTCGCGCGGGACACCATCGAGGAGGTCCTCTCGGCGGGCAAGCGCGCCGGGCCCACCGCCGACCGGCTCGTCGAGCTGGCCATGCGCGCCGGCGCGCCCGACAACGTGACGGTGGTCGTGGCCGACGTGGTCGACCTCGACTCCGGCACCACCCCGTCCACGGTGCCCCAGGTGGTCGGCGCAGCAGCGCACCGGCGCAAGGGCACCCGAGCCGCCCCGGCGACCCCGGCTGCCAAGGCGGCCGCGCTGTCGCGCCAGGTGGCCGGCGCCACCGACGACGAGGAGGTCACCCTCGCCGAGGAGGCACCCCGCTCGGGCACGACGCGGTGGCTGCGCCGCGCCCTGGTCACCCTCCTGGCCCTCGTGGTCCTCGTCGGTGGCGCGTATGCCGCGTACGACTGGACCCAGCGCCAGTTCTACGTCGGGGTCGACGAGGGCCACGTCGCGATCTTCCGTGGCGTCTCCCAGGACCTCGGGCCGCTCCCGCTGTCACGCGTCGAGGAGGTCTCCTCGGTCTCGACGGTGGACCTGCCCGACTTCTACCGCAACCGGGTCGAGAACACCGTGTCCACCAACACCCTCGCCGACGCCCAGACCCTCGTCGACAGCCTGCGCGCCGAGGCCATGCGGTGCGCCTCGCGCAAGGCCGCTGGGGGTAGCTGCGGCACCGCTGCCGGCGAGCCGGCGGCCACGGTGACGAGCACGCCGAGCACGTCCGTGACGTCCAGCCCGTCCAGCCGCCCAGCGCCGGCGTCCTCCGCCAAGCCGACGGCCACGCCATGACGACGGTCTCCTCGCTCCCACCCCGCAAGGGCCGCAACGTCGAGCTGACGCTGCTGCTCCTCGCCGTCGGCATCGTCGTGCTGGCCTATCTGAACGTGGGCCTCGCCACCCAGGGCAGCTTCCCGCCCGGGCTCCTTGCACACGGCACCGGGCTGCTCGTGATCTCCCTCGCCTTCCACCTGCTGCTGCGCTGGCGCGCGTCCTATGCGGACCCCCTGCTGCTGCCCATCGTCACCCTCCTCAACGGCCTGGGCCTGGTGATGATCCACCGGCTCGACATCGCCAAGGGCAACAGCGTGAGCGAGGGCCTGGCCCTCAAGCAGCTCACCTGGAGCGCACTGGCCGTCGCGATCGCCGGAGCCGTGCTGTTCTTCCTGCGCGACCACCGCGCACTGCGGCGCTACACCTTCACGGCTGCCGCGGTCGGCTTCGGCCTGCTGATCCTTCCGCTCGTCCCGGGCCTCGGCCGCCAGGTCTACGGCTCCCGCATCTGGATCGGCCTGGGGCCGTTCTCGTTCCAGCCGGGAGAGATCGCCAAGATCGTGCTGGCCGTCTTCTTCGCCGGCTACCTGGTGCAGACCCGCGACGTCCTCTCCCTCGCCGGCCGCAAGGTCCTCGGCTTCACCCTGCCCCGAGCCCGCGACCTCGGCCCCATCCTCGTCGCCTGGGCGGCCAGTCTGGGTGTCCTCGTCTTCGAGAAGGACCTCGGCTCCTCGCTGCTCTTCTTCGGCCTGTTCGTGGCGATGCTCTACGTCGCCACCGAGCGCCGGTCCTGGATCGCCATCGGCCTGGTCCTCTTCTCGGGCGGCGCCTACCTGGCCTACCTGCTCTTCGGGCACGTGCAGCAGCGCGTCCTGCTCTGGCTCGACACGTTCTCCCCGCAGGCCCTGGCCGTCTCCGACCAGCTCGCCCGCGGCCTCATGGGCATGGCCAACGGTGGGCTCATGGGCACCGGGCTCGGCCGCGGCCGGCCCGACCTGACCTACTTCGCCGAGTCGGACTTCATCATCCCCAGCTTCGGCGAGGAGATCGGCCTCTACGGCCTGTTCGCGCTCTTCATGCTCTACCTCCTGCTCGTCGAGCGCGGAATGCGCACCGCCCTCGGCGTGCGCGACGGCTTCGGCAAGCTGCTGGCCGCCGGCCTGTCCTTCTCGGTCGCGCTCCAGTGCTTCGTCGTCGTCGGGGGCGTCACCCGAGTCATCCCCCTGACCGGGCTGACCATGCCCTTCCTCTCCTACGGCGGGTCGTCGCTGCTGGCCAACTGGTCGCTCGTCGCCCTCCTCCTGCGCATCAGCGACCACGCCCGCCGTCCGCTGCCCGAGGTGGACGAGGCGGCCCCGGCGCCCGCCGAGGCCACCGAGGTGGTGAGGGTCCGGTGAACGCCCCCATCCGCCGCCTCTCCGCCGTGGTCGCGCTGCTCTTCGCCACCCTGCTGGTGGCCTCGACGTGGATCCAGGTCGTCCAGGCCAAGGAGCTGCAGGAGCGCCCTGACAACCGGCGGACCCTGCTGGCGACCTATGCCCGCGAGCGCGGCCAGATCCTGGTCGATGGCGCCCCCGTGGCGAAGTCGGTGCCGTCCAACGACGAGCTGAAGTGGCTCCGCACGTACCCCGAGGCCCACCGGTACCCCCACGTCACCGGCTACTACTCGTTCGTCTACGGCCCCGGCGGTGGGCTCGAGCTCACCGAGAACGGCCTGCTCTCGGGTCAGTCCGACAAGCTCTTCTACCGCCGCGTCTCGGACATGCTGACGGGCCACACGCCCGCAGGCGCAAGCCTCGAGCTCACGATCAACCCCAAGGCGCAGGAGGCAGCCGACAAGGCCCTCGGCAACCAGCGCGGGGCGGTCGTGGCCATCGACCCCAAGACCGGGGCGATCCTGGCCATGGTCAGCAACCCAGACTACGACCCCAGCTCACTCACCAGCCACGACACCAAGAAGGTCGTGGCCGCGTGGAACAAGCTCAACGCCGACCCCGCCCGTCCCCTCATCAACCGGGCCATTGCGGGAAACCTCTACCCCCCGGGCTCGACGTTCAAGATCGTGACCGCGGCGGCGGCACTGAGCTCTGGCCGGTTCACCGAGGAGAGCGTGATCCCGGGGCCGGCCGTCCTCGACCTGCCCGACACCACTGCCGACCTGCCCAACAGCAACAAGCAGGCCTGCGGCCCCGACGACAAGACGACGCTGAAGCACGCCCTGGAGATCTCCTGCAACACCGCCTTCGCCTGGCTGGGCATGAACCTGGGCGCGGAGAGCTTCCGCGCCCAGGCTGCGAAGTTCGGCATCGGTGACTCCCTGCAAGTTCCCATGCGGGTCACGCCCAGCAGCGTGCCCGCCGAGCTCAACCGCCCACAGCTCGCCCAGTCGGCGATCGGGCAGTACGACGTCAGGGTCACCCCACTCCAGGTCGCGATGATCTCGTCCGCGGTCGCAAACAACGGGATTGTCATGAAGCCCTACCTGGTCAAGAGCGTGCTCAGCTCAGACCTCGACACGATCGAGGAGGCCAGCCCGTCGCAGATGTCGCAGGCCATCGACGCCGAGCAGGCCAACGCGCTCACGCGCATGATGGAGGCCGTAGTGAAGAGCGGATCGGGTCAAGCCGCCCAGATCAGCGGTGTGAGCGTTGCCGGTAAGACCGGCACCGCCCAGCACGCCGTGGGCAAGGCACCGCACGCATGGTTCACCGGCTTCGCCCCCGCCGACGACCCCAAGGTCGCCGTGGCCGTGGTGGTCGAGGACGGCGGCAACGCGGGCAACGAGGCCGCCGGGGGCCTGGTCGCCGCGCCGATCGCGAAGTCGGTCATGGAGGCGGTGATCGGGCGATGAACTACGAACCTGGACTTCTGGTCGCCGACCGCTACCTCCTCGAGGAGGTCATCGCCACGGGCGGAATGGGCCAGGTCTGGCGGGCCACCGACCAGACCCTGGGCCGCGCTGTGGCCGTCAAGGTGCTGCGCCCCGACACGGCGGACGACGCGGGCTTCGTCGAGAGGTTCCGCGCCGAGGCCCGGCACAGCGCGGCCCTCCAGCACCCCAACATCGCCACCGTGCACGACTTCGGCGAGGGTGCGCACTCGGCATACCTCGTGATGGAGCTCATCGAGGGCAAGCCCCTGTCGACGGTCATCCGCGAGCGGGCGCCGCTGCCGGCCGAGGAGGTCACCGAGATCCTCTACCAGGCGGCCATCGCCCTCCAGGCCGCCCACAACGCAGGCGTCGTGCACCGCGACGTCAAGCCGGCCAACATCCTCGTCGACGACGACGGCTACGCCAGGCTCACCGACTTCGGCATCTCCCGTGCGCTGGCCGGGGCTTCGCTGACCCAGACCGGTGAGGTCCTCGGGACGCCGCACTACCTGGCCCCGGAGCAGGCCCAGGGCAAACCCGCGGGACCGGCCAGCGACGTGTACGCCCTCGCAGTCGTCGGCTACGAGATGCTCACCGGCACTCGTCCCTTTGCCGGCGACTCCATGATCACGACCGCCCTGGCCCACGTGAGCCAGCCGGCGCCGCCCCTTCCTGAGTCCGTGCCGGAGCCGCTGAGCACCACGGTCATGGCGGGCCTGGCCAAGGACCCCAACCAGCGCCCCGAGAGCGCGGCGGCCTTCGCCGAGGCCCTGCGCCTGCCGGAGGGCGAGGCTCCCGCGCACCTGACCGCCGCCGCCGCGTCGGCTGTCACCCCCGTCGTCGCCGGTATCGGCGGACTGCTCACCCCCGACCCGCAGGGCGCGACCGCGCTCATCCCGATGTCGCCGGTCACCCCCGCCATCCCCGCGACCACGGTCACCACCTTCGACACCGCCCGACGCCGCCGGCGGATGCTGCTCGGCGGTGCGGCTGGCCTGGCGGCGCTGGTGCTCGTGCTGGTCATCGCCTTCGCGTCGGTCGGCCAGGCGAAGGCGGACACCACCCCTGCCCCTCAGGCCACCCGCACGCCCACCGCCCCCGCGACGGCTGCGACCACGGGCGCCCCCCGGCCGTCCGCCACCACTGCTCGGCCCGTGAACGCTGCCACGGCCAAGGCCCCGGCCGCCCCCGCCCCCGCCCCGGCGCCGGCGCCGAAGGCGGCTCACGCCAAGGGCAAGGCCCACGGCGGAGGCAAGAAGAGGTGAGCGCACCACCGCAGATCCTCGGCGGCCGCTACGAGGTCGGCGAACTGCTGGGCCGGGGTGGGATGGCCGAGGTGCACCTCGGCCACGACAACCGGCTGTCGCGCCCCGTCGCGATCAAGATGCTGCGCACGGACCTCGCGCGTGACCCCGCTTTCCTGACCCGGTTCCGGCGTGAGGCCCAGTCGGCAGCCGGGCTCAACCATGCCTCCATCGTGGCCGTCTACGACTCTGGCGAGGACCACATGGTGGAGTCGGGCGGCTCCCGCTCGTCGATCCCGTACATCGTCATGGAGTACGTCGAGGGGCAGACCCTGCGCGAGCTGCTCAATGACCGGTCGATGCTCGAGCCTGCGGAGGCGGCCCACATCACCGAGGGCGTCCTCGAAGCCCTGGCGTACAGCCACCGCATGGGGATCGTCCACCGCGACATCAAGCCGGCGAACGTCATGATCGGTCCGCGCGGCGAGATCAAGGTGATGGACTTCGGGATCGCCCGCGCCGTCGCCGACACCAGCGCCACGATGACCCAGACGCAGGCCGTCATCGGCACGGCCCAGTACCTCTCGCCGGAGCAGGCCCAGGGCCACCCGGTTGACGCGCGCTCCGACCTCTACTCGACCGGGTGCATGCTCTTCGAGCTGCTCACGGGCCGGCCGCCGTTCAAGGGCGACTCTCCGGTGGCCATCGCCTACCAGCACGTCGGGGAGGCCCCGCCGCGACCCAGCACCTTCAACCCCGATGTCGACGGCTCGCTCGACGCCGTCGTGCTGCACGCCCTGGTCAAGGACCGCGAGGCCCGCTACCAGGACGCCACCTCCTTCCGCGCCGACCTGCAGGCCGCCCGGCTGGGACGGCCGATCAGCGCAGCGGCGCGCGGGACGGCCGCCGGGGCTGGCGTGGGTGCCGGCGCCGCGGCCACCGTCGCCATGCACACGCTGGCCTCTGGCGAGCGCACGACCGTGCTCGGCTCGGGGACGGTGGGGCCCCCGGGGTCACCCGTCGAGGGAAACCACGGCAACACCGCGACCCTCCCCGCCATCGGGCACGACCCGGACGAGGAGCCGCGCAAGCGGCGCGGACTGGCCTACGTCCTGCTCGTGCTCGCCGTGCTGGGAGCGGTGGCCGTCATGGCCCTCGCCGGGAAGTCGCTCTTCAACCGGCCCCCGGCCACTGCCGAGATGGTCACCGTCCCGTCGGTGGTCGACCTGCCAGTCTCCACGGCAGAGGCGAGGATCAAGGCTGTCGGGCTCATCCCCGAGGCGCAGGACGTCCCCTCCACCAAGGAACAGGGACTTGTCGTCGACCAGAACCCCACGGCCAAGGACCGGGTGAACATGGGGTCGAAGGTCACCCTCAGCGTGTCAGCCGGCCCGAACACCGTGGAGGTCCCGGACCTGGCGGGGTTCACTGTCGAGGAGGCCACGGCAGCGCTGAAGAACCTCGGGCTGATCGTGGGCGGCAAACAGAAGGTCAACAACACGCGGGTGGACAAGGACAAGGTCGTGGAGTCCAGCCCCGCCGCCGGCCAGAGCGTCGACGTCGGCTCGGCGGTCACGCTCAAGGTGTCCAGCGGCAAGGTCGTGGTGCCCGACGTCGTGGGTCTGACCCGCGACGAGGCCGCCAGCACCCTCAGCGACCTCGGTTTCCGCAACAAGACCACGTACGTCATCAGCGACAAGCCCGAGGACACCGTCCTGCGACAGAGCATCGCCAAGGGCACCCTCGCTGACTACGGCACCCAGGTGATGCTGACGGTGGCCCGGCCCGCACCGCCCACCCCGACGACGACCACTCCTCCACCGACGACCACCACCACCACGCCTGCGGGGCCCACCACCACCACCCTGACCCTGCCGACGACGCCAGCCACCCCGACGTCCACGCCCTGAGGCCTGGAGCGAGCAGGGATGGCGCGAGCCGAAAGGGGCTAGCCGGCTGACACCATCCGCGCGACGCCCTCGGCGTCGCGGACCAGCGGGCTGAGGCCGGCCGACCGCTGCACGGCATCCCGCATCCCGCAGAGGACGAGCCAGTTCGCGAGGATCCGGTGCCCACCCTCGGTCAGCACGCTCTCCGGGTGGAACTGGACCCCGTGGAGCGGTAGGGACTCGTGGCGTACGGCCATGATGACCCCCGACTCGGTGTGGCCGGTGGCCAGGAGCTCGCCAAGCAGGGTCGGCGGGTCGATCGTCAGCGAGTGGTAGCGCGTGGCGGTGAACGGTGACGGGAGGCCCAGCAGGACCCCTGTGCCGTCATGGATGACCCTGGACGTCTTGCCGTGGAGCAGCTCCGGGGCCCGGCACACCGTCGCACCGAAGACCACCCCGAGGGCCTGGTGGCCCAGGCACACGCCGAGCATCGGC
>DASULG010000349.1:0-2728 GCA_036278335.1 Pedococcus sp. | reverse complement strand
CGGTGTCATAGGGGCTCCAAGCGGTGCGTCAGGTGTGCCGTGCGGCACCACCCTTCGGCCGGCAGGTGCCACTGGACCAGTGGCGATGGTCCCCACCATGCGTGTGGCCGCGTCCCCACGTCGGGCGTCGGCCAGCGAGGGGACGAAGGTCCCGGTGTCGATCCGCCGGCCGCGGCGTTACTCTATATATAGATAGTTGTCGATGTGAGGAGCTGGCCATGACTGATGCAGACGTCCGCGAGAAGGTGCGCGCCCACTACGCCGAGGCGGCTACGGCCGTGCTGGCGGCGACCGGCCGCACCGCCCTGCCGATCGTCGATGCGGAGTGCTGCGCCCCTGCTGCGGCCGGCGGCGAGGTCGCCACCTGCTGCGCGGGCGACGTGGAGGTGGGCCCGGTGTTCGGCCCGGGTCTGTACTCGGCAGCCGAGCAGGGCGAGCTCCCTGCTGCGGCGGTCGCGGCCAGCCTGGGCTGTGGCAACCCGATGATGGTGGCTGAGCTGAGGGAGGGCGAGAGGGTGCTCGACCTCGGCTCCGGCGGCGGCATCGACGTCCTGCTCTCGGCCCGTCGAGTCGGCGAGCGGGGGTTCGCCTACGGCGTCGACATGACCGACGAGATGCTCAGCCTCGCGCAGGCCAACGCGGCGAAGGCGGGAGTGCGCAACGTGGAGTTCATCAAGGGCGTCATCGAGGACCTCCCGCTGCCGGATGCCGCCGTCGACGTCGTGATCTCCAACTGCGTCATCAACCTGTCGACCGACAAGCCGGCGGTGCTCGCTGAGATGTTCCGGGTGCTCCGCCCGGGCGGCCGCATCGGCGTCTCGGACGTCGTCGCCGAGGACCACCTCAGCCCGGCCGAGCGTGCCGAGCGGGGCTCCTTCGCCGGCTGCATCGCGGGCGCCCTGTCCCGCCGGGAGTACCTCGAGGGCCTGGCGGCCGCCGGGTTCGTCGACGCGGAGGTCACGTTCACGCACGAGGCCGCGCCCGGCATACACGGCGCGATCGTCCGCGCCTCCAAGCCCGCGGGCTGAGGCCACGGCGGTTCCCCACCGGTATGCCGTGGAGAGGGTCCCCAATCGACCCTCACCCGTGCGGGAGGATCGGATTCCCGCCCTCTCGACCTGGTCGTCGACCGCGGCGGCGACCTGGCCGGCGCACGATCCGCGGTCAGTGACGCTTGAAGATCGCGCGGAGGGTCAGCGCGACCACGATCGCGACCAGCTGCCCGCCCATCACGATGCGGTTGACGTCCAGGGCCGGCTGCCAGGTGACCCGGCCGTCCTTGACCACGTAGACGCCGGCCGGCTTGGCGTTGAACCCGCCCCCGCCCCCGCCGCCGGAGTCCTCACCCGTCGGGCCGGTGCCGCCTCCGGCGCCTCCGCCGACGCGCGCCACGGGCACGAGCATCACGCTGCCGTGCTCGATGGGTTCGCCGAAGACCCGTGCGACCGTTGCCCTGTCGGTGACCTGCGAGAGCAGTTCCTGAACGTCCATGCTGCCACCGTAGGCAGGTTCGAAGGCCGAGTCCCATGGCCCAAAAGGACCAGCCGCTGGTCGCGGACAGCCCGGGGCGTCCGGGATCGGCTGCGCCGATGCGTCAAAAGGGGGAGCCGTCCGCTGCGCGTGGGTCGGACAATCGGATCAGGAGCGGGCCACGCCCGCGAGGGATGGTGAGGGGTCTCATGCACGCGGATCGGGGTCTGTCGGCGCCGCATGGCGGCCGGCTGGTGGACCTGCTGGTCGGCCGGGAGCGGGCGATCGAGCTGGAGCGGCGGGCGGCGGACTGGCCCGACCGGGTCCTGACCGAGCGACAGCGCTGCGACCTCGAGCTGCTGGCAAGTGGCGCGTTCTCGCCGCTGACCGGCTTCATGGACAGCGCGGACCATGCCGAGGTGTGCGAGCGGATGCGCCTGGCCGACGGGACGCTGTGGCCCATGCCGGTGACCCTCGACGTGGACGACGAGACCCTCCGGCGCGCCGAGTCGTGCGGACACCTCGCGCTGCGTGAGCCCGACGGGCACCTCCTGGCCGTTCTGGCGCTCGAGGGCGCGTGGCGGGTCGACCCGGCCAGTGAGGCGCAGGCAGTGTTCGGCAGCTGCGACCCGGCGCACCCCAGCGTGGACCAGCTGCTGCACCGCACCCACCGCTGGTACGTCAGCGGCCGCCTCGAGGTCCTGCCCCGGGCGGTCCATGCTGCCGGGCGCCAGGGCGAGGACCTGCGGTTCACCCCAGCCGAGCTGCGCCGGCACTTCGGCGAGCTCGGGGTCTCCCGCGTGGTCGCGTTCAACACGCGAAACCCCATGCACCGTGCGCACCAGGAGCTGACGCTGCGGGCGGTCCGGGAGACCGGGGCCCACCTCCTGGTCCAGCCCGTGGTCGGGCCGACCAAGCCGGGTGACATCGACGTCGTCACCCGCGTGGCCTGCTACCGGCGGCTGATGCCGACCTACCGCACCGGTCAGGCGACGCTGGCCCTGCTGCCCCTGGCCATGCGCATGGGCGGCCCGCGAGAGGCCCTGTGGCATGCCATCATCCGCCAGAACTTCGGGGCGACGCACATGATCGTCGGACGCGACCACGCCGGGCCGGGTCCGGACGGCGGGGGTCGTCCCTTCTACTCTCCGTATGCCGCCCAGGACCTGGTGCGCCGGCACCAGCACGAGCTCGAGGTCACCATGGTGGCCTTCCCGCAGCTGGGGTACGTCGACTCGACGGACAGCTACGAGCCGGT
>DASULG010000348.1:0-13399 GCA_036278335.1 Pedococcus sp. | reverse complement strand
CGCAGACCTCCTCGCCGAGGTGGCGGACCGGTATGCCGCTGCGCGGGTCCCGGTGCGGGCCAGGCACACATCAGAGGAGGATGCGAACAGGCTTCAGGTGCGGGCGTCGCGGTCGGACCTGCTGCGCGCCGTGGGCAACCTGGTCGACAACGCGGTGCGCCACGCGACGACACAGGTGTCCCTCTCCGCAAGGGCCACCGCGGAGGGTGTCGAGCTGACCGTCTGCGACGACGGGCACGGCATACCGGAGTCCGAGCGCGAGCGCGTCTTCGACCGTTTCGCGCGGCTGGACGAGGCGCGTGACCGGGACTCCGGTGGCAGCGGACTCGGGCTGGCGATCACCCGCGAGCTGCTCCGCCGCAGCGCCGGCACGATCCGGCTCGAGGATGCGGCGCCTGGCGTGCGGGCGGTCGTCACCCTGCCGCCAAGCCCCCACCGTGGGTAGTCGCGACGGGCGGCAGGCCGGGGAGCGGCGTCCCAGCATGCGGGCGGACACGGCATACCGGCATGTCCCCGGCCACACCTTCCCGCCTCCGGCACGCGGCCGGTGGGAGGATGGGGCCGTGCGCCCCATCAACCAGTCCGCGAAGCTGCAGAACGTCCGCTACGACGTGCGCGGACCGATCCTGGAGGAGGCCCACCTCCTGGAAGCCGAGGGCCACAAGGTCATGAAGCTCAACATCGGCAACCCCGCGCCGTTCGGCTTCGAGGCCCCCGAGTCGATCCTCGTCGACATGATCCACAACCTGCCGGAGTCCCAGGGCTACAGCGACTCCCGCGGGATCTACTCGGCCCGCACCGCGGTCGCGAACTTCTACCAGGGCGAGGGCCTGCGCGACGTCACCGTCGACGACGTCTTCATCGGCAACGGCGTCTCCGAGATGATCTCGATGACGCTGCAGGCCCTCATCGACAACGGCGACGAGGTGCTCGTGCCCGCGCCGGACTACCCGCTCTGGACGGCCGCGGTGACGCTCTCCGGTGGCCGGGCCGTGCACTACCTCTGCGACGAGGACGACGACTGGAACCCCAGCCTCGAGGACATCGAGAGCCGGATCACCAAGCGCACCAGGGCGATCGTGCTGATCAACCCCAACAACCCCACCGGGGCGGTCTACTCCGAGGCCGTCGTCAAGGGGTTCGTCGAGATCGCCCGCCAGCACGACCTCGTGCTCATGGCGGACGAGATCTACGAGAAGATCCTCTACGACGGCGCCCGCCACGTGCACGCGGCGACCCACGCCAAGGACATCCTCTGCCTGACCTACAGCGGGCTCTCGAAGGCCTACCGAGTGGCGGGCTTCCGCAGCGGCTGGGTCGTCGTGACGGGGGCGCGCGAACGGGCCGCCAGCTTCCTCGAGGGACTGACGCTGCTGGCCAACATGCGCATGTGCGCGAACGTTCCGGCCCAGCACGCGATCCAGACCGCGCTCGGCGGCTACCAGAGCATCAACGACCTGATCCTGCCCGGCGGCCGCCTGCTCGCGCAGCGCGACCTCGCCCACAAGCTGCTCAACGACATCCCTGGGGTGTCGTGCGTCAAGCCGCGCGGCGCCCTCTACATGTTCCCGCGGCTCGACCCCGAGATGTACCCCATCGAGGACGACCAGGCGTTCGTCATCGAGCTGCTGAGGGCCACGCACATCCTGATCACCAACGGCACCGGCTTCAACTGGCCGACGCCCGACCACGTCCGGGTGGTCACGCTGCCCAGCGTCGAGGACCTCGAGTACGCCATCGACCGGATCGCGGGCTTCCTGGAGTCCAAGCGCCGCTGATGCGACCCGGGGACCGCGGCCTGCTGGCTGCCATCGCGGCCGGCGGGGCCATCGGCTCGCTCGGCCGGTATGCCGTGGAGGTGGCTCTTCCCCACTCGGCTGCAGCCTTCCCGTGGGCCACGTTCCTGGTCAACGTCTCCGGTGCGGCCGCGATGGGGCTGCTGGTGGTGTGGGTGATGTCGATGGACCGCCCTCACCCGTGGCTGCGGCCCTTCCTGGGCGTCGGCGTGCTCGGCGGGTGGACCACGTTCTCGACCTTTGCCGTCGAGACCCGAGGGCTGCTGGCGGCCGGCAGGCCGGGCGTCGCGATGGGCTACGTCGCGGGCTCGCTGCTGGTGGGGCTGGTGGCGGTCGGCCTCGGCGTCTCCGCCGGCGAGCGCGTGTTCGGACGGCGCCGGTGACCGCGCTCCTCGTGGTGGCCGGGGCCGCTGTCGGTGCCCCGACCCGCTTCCTCGTGGACCGATGGGCGCGTCACCACTCCCCGGCAGGGACGATCCTGGGGACGCTGATCGTCAACGTGGTGGGCTCCCTGGTGCTGGGCGCAGTCGCCGCCGCCTCGACGGATCAGTCCTGCCCGGCCTGGCTGCTGCCGCTCGTGGGCGTCGGGTTCTGCGGCGCACTGACGACCTTCTCGACGCTCGCCTTCGAGACCTGGGTGTTCTTCGAGGAGCGGGCCTGGCGGCCGTTCGCGGCCAACCTCGTCCTGAGCCTCGGGCTCGGGGCCCTTGCTGTCGTCGCGGGCTACGCCGCGGGGGCTGCCCTGCTGTGACCTCCGGCAGGTCCTTGGCTCGCGGTCAGGCCGTGGCGCGCTGGCTGCACGGACGGATTCCGAGCAGCTCATCGATCTGGCAGTCGTCCAGGTGAGCGCTCGCGGTGGCAGCAGCCACCACGAGGTCGGCGACGAGCTCGATCTCGTCGCGCAGGACCGTGTCAGTCAGCTCGCGGGCGTACATCCGTGTTGGCACGCAGCAGAACGTAAGGCCCAGCGAGGGCTCACATGGACCACATCGCCCGTGTTTTGGCCCAAATGACCCGCCGGACTACCCGAAGTGGTCATCACCCCTAGTCACTTCGGGGCATGCCCGGGCCACCTGCGCACGAACCTTCCGCAGGCAAACGGGCGCATCGCCCACTGACCGCTCCGACATGCTGAGCAGACGCTCCGACACGCTCAGCACACACAGGAGCCCCGGCCGTTGTCGGCCGGGGCTCCTGTCGTTCTGTCTCAACACAGAGTGCGCCCGAAGGGATTCGAACCCCTAACCTTCTGATCCGTAGTCAGATGCTCTATCCGTTGAGCTACGGGCGCAGGTGTCGCACCGAGGATCACCCAGCGCAACGTCGGGAAAGACTACCCGGTCGGGGTCGAGCGGCGAAATCCACCCCCGCTTCACCCCCAGCGACCGCCGGGGGGCCGCCTTCCGCCTTGCCGTGTGCCTGTCGCAGGCCAGGCTGTCGCACCCCAGCCGATGACTGTCGGCCGCCGGAGGCGGGCTTCCGGCGGACCCGCCTCCGGCACCCATTGTCGGGTTGGACGACGACTTTCGTCGGTTTCTTGCAATCCTTTGGAAGAACCCGACAGGCCTCTGACCTGTACTGATGAGTTGTGAGGAGATTCACCAGCGGAAAAATGGGCTCTGGTTTCTACCACTTGCGGGCCGGGTTTACCGTGGCTGAATCAGCGCGCCCATCATGCGGACACCAGACGGTGCCCGCGGATGGGCGCACAACCTCACTGATCCGGGGTCCAGCCGTTCACGGGCACCGGGCGAAAGGGACGGCCGAGGCAATGACGATCGAGTCGACGGGACCCGCGAAGGCGGATACCTCCAATACCGAGAGAGTCGGCGGCACCACGCACGCCGGTCTGCAGCAGTGGGTGGACGAGGTGGCTGCCCTCACGACCCCCGACCGCGTCGAGTGGGTCACTGGCTCGGACGCTGAGTGGACCCGTCTGACCGACAAGCTCGTCGAGGCCGGCACCTTCGTGCGCCTGAACGAGGAGAAGAAGCCGAACAGCTTCTACGCCGCCTCGGACCCCACCGACGTCGCACGCGTCGAGGACCGCACCTACATCTGTTCCGTTGACGAGAAGGACTGCGGGCCCACCAACAACTGGATGGACCCCAACGAGATGAAGGCCATCATGCGCGACCTCTACAAGGGGTGCATGAAGGGTCGGACGATGTACGTCATCCCCTTCGTCATGGGTCACCTGAACGCCGAGAGCCCGATGTTCGGCGTCGAGATCACCGACTCCGAGTACGTCGTCGTCTCCATGCGCGTGATGGCCCGCTGCGGCGTCAACGTGCTGCGCCGCATCGAGGAGCTCGGCGAGAAGGCCAACTACGTGCCGGCCCTGCACTCCATCGGCGCCCCGCTCGAGCCCGGCCAGCAGGACGTGAAGTGGCCCTGCAACGAGACCAAGTACATCGTGCAGTTCCCCGAGGAGCGCACCATCTGGTCGTACGGGTCGGGCTACGGCGGCAACGCCCTGCTCGGCAAGAAGTGCTACTCGCTGCGCATCGCCTCGGTCATGGCGCGCGACGAGGGCTGGCTCGCCGAGCACATGCTCATCCTCAAGCTGACCTCGCCCGAGAACCAGACCTACTACGTCGCAGCCGCCTTCCCGAGCGCGTGCGGCAAGACGAACCTGGCGATGCTCAAGCCGACGATCTCCGGCTGGAAGGTCGAGACGCTCGGCGACGACATTGCCTGGATGCGCTTCGGCGAGGACGGACGCCTCTATGCCGTGAACCCCGAGTTCGGGTTCTTCGGCGTCGCGCCGGGCACCAACGAAAAGACGAACCCGTACGCGATGGAGACCATCGCCAAGGGCAACTCGGTCTTCACCAACGTCGCCCTGACCGACGACGGAGACATCTGGTGGGAGGGCATGGAGAACACCCCGGCCCATGCCACCAGCTGGAAGGGCCAGGACTGGACGCCGGACTCCGAGGAGCTGTCCAGCCACCCCAACAGCCGCTACTGCACACCCATCGAGCAGTGCCCGATCCTGGCGCCGGAGTACAACGACCCCAAGGGTGTGCCGATCTCGGCGATCTTCTTCGGTGGCCGCCGGGCCTCGACCATCCCGCTGGTGACCGAGTCCCGCGACTGGGTCCACGGCACGTTCATGGGCGCGACCCTCTCGTCGGAGACCACCGCGGCCGCGACCGGGCAGGTCGGCGTCGTCCGCCGCGACCCGATGGCGATGCTGCCGTTCATCGGCTACAACGCCGGCGACTACTTCCAGCACTGGATCAACGTGGGCAAGGACGCGGACGCGCACAAGCTCCCGAAGATCTTCTACGTGAACTGGTTCCGCCGCGACGAGGACGGCAACTTCGTGTGGCCCGGCTTCGGCGAGAACAGCCGCGTGCTGAAGTGGGCCATCGAGCGCATCGAGGGCAAGGCCGCTGCCGTCGAGACGCCGATCGGCCACGTGCCGGCCCCCGGCTCGCTGGACACCGACGGCCTCGACATGGACCCGAAGGAGCTCGACAAGGCGCTCCAGGTCGATGTGGAGGAGTGGAAGGCCGAGATCCCGCAGATCGAGGAGTGGTTCGCCAAGTTCGGGGACGACCTCCCGACCCAGCTGCGCGTTGAGCTCGACGGACTGAAGGCCCGCCTCGGCGTGCAGTAGCCGAAGCCGCCTGACCGGCCGCCGCCGCAGAGGCCCGGGACCCGAAGGGGGCGCGGGCCTCTGCCATGTCGCCCCGCTGCCGAGTCAGGTCGGCTTGCGGGCCAGCACCGCGAACATCGTCACCGAGACGAACGCCTCGCCGCGGCGGGCGGCCGAGCTGACCTCCTCGATGAGCTGGTCGGCCTCGCCGCGCGTGAGCGCGCCCTCGTCGACGGCGAGGTTGGCGTTGACCGTGAGGATCCCCCCGCCCGCGACGCCCTCATCGGGGAAGACCAGCGCGGACGAGCCGATGTCCGGGTCCACCTGGAGGCCGGCGGACTGCAGCTGGCGGCGCAGGTGCCGGCCGGCGAACGGGTTGGGCATCCTCGCCCAGAAGGCGTCGGTGTAGCACCGCAGCACCTCGGGGGCACCCGGCGAGATGATGGCCGTGCCCCAGTCGCTGTCGAGGACGACCGCCCGGCCGCCGGGCCGCAGCACCCTGCCGATCTCGCGAGCGGCAGACTCCGGGTCCGGCAGGTGCTGGAAGACCCGCTCACAGCGGAGCACGTCGACCTCGCCCTCGTCGAAGGGTAGGGCTGCCGCGTCGCCGTCGATGAACCGCACTCGCGCACCGGCCTCGTGCGCCCGCCGCTGCGCCTCGGCGCGCATGCCCGGGTGAGGCTCGATGCCTGTGACTGTGCCCTCGGGGCCCACTGCCGCAGCGAGCCGGAGGACCTCGGCACCGGTGCCCGCGCCGACGTCGACGCAGGCCTCGCCGGGCGAGGGGCTGAGCGCCGCCATGGCCCAGTCGCGCAGCCGGCGCACCGCAGGGAGACGCTCCTGCAGGTCGAGGATCTGCACCAGCCCGCGCAGCTGCTCCTCTCCGACGGCCTCGGCGTGTCCTCGCTGGAAGTGATGGGGTGCGATGGCGGGTATCGCCGGCGCATCCTCGTCCATGGCTGTGCTCCTCTCGGCCGGTACCCCTCCCCAGCATCCTCCGCGGAGGGAGATGGGTCTCCTGCTTTCATCCAGCCTCGGGCCCCGCTGCGGCCCGCCGCCCTCGATGAACCGCAGCAGCGGCACGGCATACTCACGCCATGGCACAGAGCAGCGGCGTGGTCTTCCCCGAGGTCGACGGCAAGCGCAGCACCTCGGCGCTGGGCCGCTCCGTCGTCCACGACGCGCTCCTGCCGGTGGACCCCGTTGGTGCTTCCGCCGCGCAGCGGGAGACCAACTGGCGCCAGGGCTACCTGACGCACTTCCGGCGCCTCGTCGAGGCGGGACTGCTCTCGGACGGCGCCGCCTTGTCGATCGCCGAGGCGGGGCTGGACTCCCTGCACCGGCGGATGCGGGCCACCACACCCGACGGCGAGGTGCCCGTGGACGAGGTGTTCTCCCACGCGCCGGTGGCCCCGCCCCTCGACACCGCGACCGTCATCGGAACCGCTGCCCGCACCCGTGAGCTGTCCGTGCCCTTCCACGGGGAGCGGTTGCGGGGCGACGCCCTGCACCGCCAGCTCGACGCCTGGACAGCGGCAGGCTCGATGGAGCCCTCCGCCGCGGAGGCGGTGCGGGAGGTCGCGGCCAACCCCGACTGGCTCGACCTCACCGGGCAGCGCCTCGTCGTCCTCGGTGCCGGCGCCGAGATGGGCCCACTGCGGGCCGTCCTGTCCTGGGGCGGTGAGGTCGTCGGTGTCGACCTGCCCCGCGCCGACGTGTGGAAGCGGGTCCTGGAGACGGCCCGGGGATCGGCGGGCACCCTGCACGTGCCCGTTCCCCACGGCTCTGCCGTCGGTGCCGAGCACCTTGAGGAGCGCGCCGGAGCCGACCTGCTCCACGACGTGCCGCGGATCGCCGACTGGCTCACCGGCCTTGCCGCACCCCTCGTGCTCGGCAACTACGTCTACGCGGACGGCGCCACCAACATGCGGGTCGCGATGGCCGTGGACACCCTCACCCAGGAGCTGCTGCGCCGCCGCGACGACGTGGCGCTGGCCTTCCTGGCGACGCCGACTGATGTCTTCGCCGTCCCCGCCGAGGCCGTCGACTTCTCCACGCGCGGCTACCGCAGCCCCTCAGCCGGCATGCGTCTGGCGCGCCCTGCGCTGCGGGCGCTGAGCGGGGGCCGGCTGCTGCGGCGCAACTACGCGCCCGGCTCCGACCCGGGCCTCAACGACAGCCTGGTCCCGCAGCAGGGCCCGAACTACGCGCTGGCCAAGCGCCTCCAGCGCTGGCGCGCCACGACGGCCCGCGACCACGGGGTGGCGGTCTCGCTCAACGTGGCGCCGCCGACCCGGACGCGCTCCGTGGTCAAGAACCGGGCCCTGGCGTCGGCCTACGCCGGCGCCCACCGCTTCGGCATCGAGGTGTTCGAACCGGCCACGAGCAACACGCTCATGGCGGCCCTGCTCGTGCACGACCTCCGCTCGGGTCGCCGGCCTGAGGCCTCGCCGTGGCGCGAGGAGGTCCACGGCGCCGTGCACGGCGGCCTGTGGCGCACGGCATACGACCCGCGCAGCGCGCTGGGTCTGGCCGTGGTGCTCGGTCTGGGCTCAGCACGCACCTGAGCCCAGACCGCACGTGCAGCCCCCCGCAGCCCCACGGCTGCGCCGTTCAGCTCCCCAGCGGAGCCTTGACGGCGAGCACCGCGCAGGGGGCGTCGAGGAGGATCTGCTGGGCGGTGCTGCCCAGGAACAGCTTTCCGACCGGCGAGCGGCGGCGCAGGCCGATGACCAGCAGGTCGGCATCACGATCCGCCACGATGCGCAGGATCTCGTCGGCTGCCGAGTGGCCCGAGGTGGGCTGCAGCACCTCGTGCGGCAGCCCCGCCTCGGAGAGCTCCTTCTCGATCGCCTCCATGTCCTGGGGCTTGGCGAAGCTCGGCTTGGCGTAGTTGCCGTGCTCGCCCGTGTTGACCACGACGAGCTGCGCCTGACGCAGCACCGCCTCGTCCTTGGCGCGCTCGAAGGCCGCGACCCCCTCCGGCGAGGGGATGTAGCCGACGACGATGGCCGCGCTCATCCCGCCTCCTCCGGGGAGAGCTTCTTGGCACCCGTCATGATCGCCACACCCTCACCCATGTCGTGGGACTGCGGGGTGATGACGCCCGCCCGGGCACCGAGCCGCTGGATGTGGATGCGGTCGGCGACCTCCCAGACGTGGGGCATGTTGTGGCTGATGAGGATGATCGACAGCCCCTTGTCGCGCAGCTGCTTGATCATGTCCAGCACCATCCCGGACTCCTTCACGCCGAGGGCTGCGGTGGGCTCGTCAAGGACGACCACCGTGCTCCCGAACGCGGCGGCACGGGCGACGGCGACCGCCTGGCGCTGCCCGCCGGAGAGCGTCTCCACGGCCTGCCCCATGTTCTGGATGGTCTGGATGCCGAGGTTGCGGACCGAGTCCCCGGCTCGCTTCTCCATGCCCTTCTTGTCGAGCATGCGCAACACCGAGCCGAGCGGTCCCTTGCGACGCTCCTCCCGGGCGAGGTACAGGTTGCTCGCGATGTCGAGGGCCGGGATGACCGCCAGCTGCTGGTAGACGGTCTCGATGCCGGCCTCGCGGGCGTCCTGCGGCTTCTTGAAGTGCACGGGTCGCCCGTTCATCGTGATCTCGCCGGAGTCGGCGACGTACGCGCCGGTGAGGCACTTGATCAGGGTCGACTTGCCGGCGCCGTTGTCACCGATGACGGCGAGGACCTCACCGGGGTACAGGTCGAGGTCGACCCCGTCGAGGCCGACGACGCGGCCGAAGGTGATGACGAGCTTGCGGGCGGACAGGATCGGGTCCTTGCCGTAGATCTCTTCCTTGCCGGCCGGGACGCCCCCGTGGGCGACGTGCAGGGTGGACGCGGTCATGCCTTCACCTTCCTGATCCACTGGTCGACAGCCACGGCGACGATGACGAGGATGCCGGTCGCGAGGACGCGCCACTGCTGGTCGACGCCCATCTGGGAGAGCCCGAACTGCAGCGTCTGGACGATGAGGGCACCGATGAGGGTGCCGACGAGCCGGCCCCGCCCGCCGAACAGGCTCGTGCCACCGATGACCACGGCGGTGATGCTCTGCAGGTTGGCATCAGGCACGGCGTTGGGCGTCGCGGCCCCTGCTCGTCCGATGAGGACCCACGCGGCGATGCCGTAGATGAGCCCGGCGACCGTGTAGACGGCCAGCAGGATGCGCTTGCTCGGCACACCCGAGAGGCGAGCCGACTCGGGGTCGTCGCCGACGGCATACACGTAGCGTCCCCAGGCCGTCTGGGACAGGACGAACCCGACGACCGCGTAGATGAGGATCACGACGACGATGCCCCACGTCAGGCTGAAGCCGCCGATCGAGAAGCCCTCGCCGAGGAAGTTCAGCAGGGCGGGCAGGTGGTCCGCCTGGATGCTCTCGCCACCGGAGTAGAGCAGGGCGATGGCCGTGAAGATGCTCAGGGTGCCCAGGGTGACGATGAAGGGTGGCAGGTTGATCCGGGTGACCAGGAGCCCGTTGAGCGCTCCGGCTGCCGTGGCGAACAGGATGCCGATGGCCAGGGCGAGGACGCCGGGCATGCCGCCGTCCTTGGAGAGTGTGGCCATCACCATCATGGACAGCACCATGATCGCGCCGACCGACAGGTCGATTCCCGCCGTGAGGATGACGAGCGTCTGCCCCACCGCGAGAGCCGCGACGACGGCGGTCTGCTGGAGCAGGATGCCCATGGAGTTGGCTGTGAGGAACGTCGGTGTCGCGATGAAGAAGGCGAGGAAGGCGACCAGGAGCAGGAAGAGCGGGCTCAGCCAGGGCCTGCCGTGCAGCTGGTGCTGCACCTTCTGGAGGGGCGACTGCTGCCGCCGAGCGAACTCGGCGGCGGCCGCGGACTTGGTAGTCGTGGTGGACATGGGAATCAGTTGCCCCAGCAGATCGCGGCGCCCTTGGCCGAGTCGATGCTCTCCACGCCCTCGACGGGCTTGTCGGTCACCAGCGCGACGCCCGTGTTCTTGAAGTCGAGACCCGCGTCGGGCTTCGGCTTCTCACCACCACGGGCGACCTTGGCAATCGCCTCCATGCCCTCCGTGGCCATCTTCAGAGGGTACTGCTGGGCGGTGGCGCCGATCACCCCGTTCTTCACGCTGGCGACGCCGGCGCAGCCGCCGTCCACCGACACGATGGTGGCGGTCTTGCCTGCGGCCTTGAGCGCCGCGTTGGCGCCGACGGCGGTGGGCTCGTTGATGGTGTAGACGAGGTTGATGTTCGGGTTCTTGGCGAGGCACTTCTCCATCGCGGTGCGGCCACCGTCCTCGGCGCCCTGGCCGGCCTCGTTGCAGACGATCGTGTAGTCGCCGCCCTTGCCGCCGGTGTACTTGCCGGTCTTGGCCTCGTCACCGTTCTTCTTCGGGTCCTTGACGTCGATGCCCATGCCCTCGAGGAAGCCCTGGTCGCGGTTGTAGTCGACCGAGACGATCTTGTCGCTGAACAGGTCTAGCAGGGCGATGGTGGCCGCCTTGCCGTCGAGGGTGGCGGCAGCCCACTGGCCGTCGAGCTTGCCGGCCTCGCGGTTGTCCGTGGCGAAGGTGATGTCGACGGTGTTGGCCGGGTCCGGCGGGGTGTCGAGGGCGATCACGTAGAGGCCCGCGTCGCGGGCCTTCTTGATCGCGGCGTTGACGCCGGTGCTCATGGGAGTGATGAGGATGCCCTTGTCGCCGCGGGCGATGGCGTCCTCGATCGCGGTGATCTGGCCCTGGTCGTCGCCCTCCTGCTTGCCGGATGCGACCGTCAGCTTGACGTTGTTCTTCGTCGCGTCGGCCTTGGCGCCCTTCTGCATGGCGACGAAGAACGGGTTGGTCGAGTCCTTGGTGATGAGGACGACGCCGATCGGCGCGCTCCCCCCACCAGTGGCCGTGTCGGAGGACGAACCCCGGTTGCAGGCGGCCATGGCGAGGCCGGTGGACAGGGCCGCGGTGACAGCCAGCCCGGTGCGCATGCGCGAGCGGCTCCGGCCACCCGACGTAGTCGGTCGCAGATTCATGGTGACTCTCTCTCCGAGGCACGCGGCCCCCGTCTGACAACGTTGTCGATGTCTTGTATAGACCGCCTCTTGGCACGGAGTCAATAGTCCTGTACAAACTGACACGTGAACGCGACATCGTTGTCAAAGGCTGCGGCCCGTCGCCCGCGCGCCACCATGCGCGACGTGGCGGCACTGGCCGGGGTGAGCCTGAAGACCGTGTCGCGTGTGGTCAACGGCGAGGCCGGTGTCTCGGTCGACGTGCGCACCCGCGTCCAGCGGGCCATCGGCCAGCTCGGCTACCAGCACAACCTCGCGGCCAGCAACCTGCGGCGGACCAACGCCCGCACCGGCACCGTGGGGGTGCTCCTCCAGGACGTCAGCAACAGCTTCTCCGCGAGCCTGCTGCGCGCCCTCGAGGACACCGCCCGCGAGCGCGACGTGGCGGTCCTTGCCGCGAGCCTGGACGAGGAGCCTGAGCGCGAGCGGGTCCTGGTCGGCAGCCTCGTGCGCCGGCGGGTCGACGGCCTGGTGCTGATGCCGGCCAGCCAGCGACAGGACTACCTCGCCGACGAGCTGCGCAGCGGCCTGCCCGTGGTCTTTGTCGACCGCGCGCCACACGGCATCGACGCCGACTCGGTCACCGTCGACAACCGAGGTGGCGCTGCCACGGCGACCGCCCACCTCATCCGCCAGGCCCACGAGCGCATCGCCTACCTCGGCGACCTGGCGACCATCGAGACCGCCGCCGCCCGGCTGCGCGGATTCCGTGAGGCCCATGCGGCGGCCGGGCTCAGCATCGACCCGCGGCTCGAGGTCTCGGGGCTGCGCTCCGAGGAGGCGGCGCGCCAGGCGGTCTTTGCCCTGCTGGCCCTCGCCGAGCCGCCCACCGCGCTCTTCGCGGCGCGCAACTCCCTCGCCGTGGGGGCGGTCAAGGCGCTGCGCGCCCAGGGCCGAACACGCGAGATCGCGCTCGTGGGGTTCGACGACTTCCCGCTTGCCGATGTCCTGGACCCCGGCCTGACCGTCATGCGCCAGAACGTGCGCCAGATCGGCGCAGAGGTGGCGCGGCTGCTCTTCGCACGCATCGACGGCGACGAGCGGCCACCGGCGCACATCGTGCTCGAGCCGCTCCTCGTCGTCCGGGGCTCGGGGGAGATCAGGCCCGCGGTCCTGCGCTGAGCCGGTCCTCGTCCCGGTCATCGTCCCTGCCATCGTCCCTGCCATCGTCCCGAACGCGCTCGGCGGCCACCTGCCGCTGGGAGGCAAGAGGCCGAACCGAGGTGCCGCACACGGGCCGCAGCCACGCCCCGGCCGGGCGGCCGCCGTATGCCGCGTGCCCACGGTGCGGCGCTGGTCGTCTCACGATGGCCCGCACCCAGGCGGTGCTCATGTCGTCGAGCTCCCGGCACCCGTCCCGCCGTCGTGGTCGGACTGGTCGTCGTCATCCCCGGCGAGGCCGGGAACGTGCACGGTGCCACCCCGGGCCTGTCCCACGCCAGGCTGCTGCGAGCCGGGGCCCGGTAGCTGCTGGCCTCCGGGCTGGAGCTGCCCCCGGCCGGGCTGGAACTGGCCGCTGCCAGGGCCGCCCCGCCCGAAGGCGTCCTGCGAACCCCCTGCCGGGAGCGCCGCGGCGGCGCCGATCGCCGCCACGGACGAGAACCCGATGGCCAGAGCTGCCGCGATGGCGGTCTTCCTGCCCGACCACACAGGGGGCGAGAGCGCGGGGGCCGAGGCCGCAGTGACGTCCGGAGCGGAGGCAGCAGCCGACGGCACAGCAGGCATGGTCGTCGTGCGCGCCCACGGGATCGGTGCGGTGTCGTCAGCACGCTGGGCGGACGCCGGCGGGGCGGACGTCGGTGTGGCTGAGGCCGGCTGGGCTGAGGCCGGCTGGGCGGAGCCCTGCTGTTCGGGGGTTCCGGAGGGCTGGTCTGGGTGCGTCATGGTGGCTCCTCGCGAGTTCGGGCTGTGACGCCACCCTCGTCACTGGGCCTGTGCCGAGGCTGTG
>DASULG010000347.1:0-18688 GCA_036278335.1 Pedococcus sp. | reverse complement strand
AAGCGAGTCGCTCGGCCTGCTCGGACAGCGACGCCTGCTCCGCCCCGGACAGGCGTCGCCACGGGGTCACGGCGATGTCGAGCCTGCTCCCGGACTTGCGGGGACGCCACAGCCCGGCGATCTCACGGCCCAGCAGCACCGACGGCCACCGAGGGGAGGTCGGCCCGTCGGTAGAGGTGCGGCGCGCCCCGAAGCGACCACACCGTGGACAGCGCCCCGTCTGGTACTGACCCCACGTCGACCCCGCGCAGCGCCAGGGCCCACAGGCCGCCGTCGGGGCCGGTGTCCTGGACCCCCATATCGAGCACCGCCGTGTCGTGCAGCGAGCCGACCGCGCGGTCGAGCTGCTGGGCGCGGATCCGGAAGGCCAGCACCCGCTCCCGGCTGATGGTCGCCATGGCACCACCGTAGGTGCGGGCGGCGACAGCCGGCCCGGCCGCCGGGCGGGCCACGCGGTCGGTGGCTGTCAGGCGCGGGGGCGGTACACCCGGGCCTCCCATGGGCGCAGCGGGGGCAGGCCGGCGCCGGGGTCGGGGTAGTTGCCGAGCACGAGCTCCGCGGCGCCCCAGTCCTGCTCGCCGGGCAGGGCTTCCACCTGCTGGTCGTCGCCGGAGAAGTTCGCCACCACCAGGACGGTCTGGGTGTCGAGCGAGCGGGTGAACGCGTAGATGGCGGGGTGCTCCGGCAGCAGCATGTGGAAGTCGCCATCGGCGACGACGGGATCGCTGTGCCGCAGCTCGATGAGCCGCCGGTAGTGGTGGAACACCGAGTCCGGGTCCGCGAGCTCGGCGTCGGCGTTGATCTCCACGTGGTTGGGGTTGACCGGGAACCACGGCTCCCCGGTCGTGAAGCCGGCGTGGGGCGAGGCGTCCCACTGCACAGGGGAGCGCGCGTTGTCGCGGCTGCCCTCCCGCAGCGCCTCGATGACCTCCTCCGGCGAGCGGCCCAGCCCGAGCGCCGCGCGGTAGTAGTTGACGGACTCGATGTCGAGGAAGGACTGCGCGCCCTCGAAGGGCACGTTCGTCATACCGAGCTCCTCGCCCTGGTAGACGTAGGGCGTGCCCCGGTGCAGGTGCAGCACCGTGGCCAGCAGCTTGGCCGACTCGACCCGGTACCGCCCGTCGTCGCCGAAGCGGGAGACCGCCCGCGGCTGGTCGTGGTTGTTCCAGTACAGGCTGTTCCACCCGACCTCGGCGAGCCCCGCCTGCCACCGGCCGAGGGACGCCTTCAGCTCGGCGAGCTCGAGCGGGCGGCGGTCCCACTTGTGCTCGCCGTGGTCGAGGCCCACGTGCTCGAACTGGAACACCATGTCGACCTCGCGGCGGGCCGGGTCGGTGAAGAGCACGGCCTCGTCGACGGTGACCGCTGGCATCTCGCCGACGGTGAGCAGCTTCTCCGGCCGGCCCGCGAAGACCTCCCGGTGCATCTCCCGGAGGAACTCGTGGATGCGTGGGCCGCAGATGTAGAAGGGGGACCCATCGGCATACGGACCATGGTCAAGGACGCGGCCGTCGCGCAGCGGGAGGTCCTTGGAGATCATGTTGATGACGTCCATGCGGAAGCCGTCGACCCCGCGGTCCAGCCACCAGCGCATCATCGCGTAGACCGCCTCGCGCACCTCGGGGTTCTCCCAGTTCAGGTCGGGCTGCTTGCGGGAGAACAGGTGCAGGTAGTACTCGCCGGTGGCCTCGTCGAGCGCCCAGGCGGGGCCGCTGAAGAACGACTGCCAGTTGGTCGGCTCGGCACCGGGCGCGCCCGCGTCCATGCCCTCGCGCGGCGGACGCCACCAGTACCAGTCGCGCTTGGCGGAGCCCTTCGAGGAGCGGGACTCGACGAACCAGGGGTGCTCGTCGGAGGTGTGGTTGACCACGAGGTCCATGACGATGCGTATGCCGCGCGCGTGTGCCTGCGCCACCAGCTCCTCGAAGTCCGCCAGCGTGCCGAAGGTGGGGTCGATGTCCTGGTAGTCGCTGATGTCATAGCCGTTGTCGTCCTGCGGGGAGGCGTAGATGGGCGAGAGCCACAGGACGTCGATGCCGAGCGTGGCCAGGTAGTCGAGCCGGCGGATCACGCCCCGCAGGTCGCCGATGCCGTCGCCGTCGGAGTCCTGGAAGCTGCGCGGGTAGACCTGGTAGACGACGGCGGAGTGGAACCACTGGCGCTCGCGCGGCGGCGTCCCCTTCGAGTGGCTCGTCTCCGGGGTGGCCTCGACAGCAGACATGCGTGGCAGTCTTCCCGAACCGGTGCGAGCACCGCCAGTCATGCCGGCGCAGGGGCCGGCGCGTGCAGCTCGTCCGCGCTCGGCTGGGTGGCCAGGAGGGCCCAGAGGATGCAGGCGAGGTCGACGAGCTCCTGCAGCCACGCCCCGACGATGGCGGGGAGCAGGCCCGCCGAGGCCACGAGCATGAGCGCCAGCGAGAGCCCCACCCCGAGACCGATCGCCTGCCACGCCACGGCCATCGTGCGCCGACCGATCTGCACGGCCCGCACGGCGCGGTAGAGGTCGTCGAGGAGGATCACGACGTCCGCGGACTCGGTCGCGGCGGCGGAGCCGCGTGCGCCCATGGCGACGCCGATGTCCGCCGCAGCGAGCACAGGGGCGTCGTTGACCCCGTCACCGATCATCATGACCGGCCGGTTCGGCAGGGCCGCCACGATGGCGACCTTGTCCTCCGGCAGCAGGCCGGCGCGCACGTCGTCGATCCCGATCTGGGCGGCGACGTGCTCCGCGGTCGCAGCCGAGTCGCCGGTGAGCATCAGGGTGTGCGGCACGCCCGCCGCGTGCAGGGCGGCCAGGGTGTGGGGGGTGTCGTACCGGAGCTGGTCCGCCAGGGACAGCACCCCGGCATGCCGGCCGGCGACGCCCACGTGCACCCCGCTGTGACCCGGGGCGAGGGGAGACTCAGGTATGCCGCCGGCGTGGGTGGCCACGAAGCTCGCCTTCCCGACGACGACCGGCTGCCCGGCCACGGTGGCGGTGATGCCTTGGGCGGTGGACTCGTTGGCCTGCGTGGCGGCCGGGAGCGTCAGCCCGCGGACCCGGGCACCCTCCACGATGGCCTCGGCGAGCGGGTGCGTGGAGTAGCGCTCGACGGCCGCGGCCACGGCCAGGAGGTCGTCGCCCGTCCGCTCGGCGTCGGTGACCTGGACCGACGCCAGCTCCGGGACGCCGCGGGTGAGGGTGCCGGTCTTGTCGAAGGCGACCGTCTGCACCCGCGCGAGCTGCTCCAGGACTCCTGCGCCCTTGATGATGATGCCGTGACGCGCCGCGCGGGACAGGCCCGCCATGAAGGCCACCGGCGCCGCGATGATGAGCGGGCAGGGCGTCGCGACGACGAGCACCTCGGCAAACCGCGAGGCCTCACCGCTGAGCCACCAGGCGCCGCCGGCGATGGCGAAGGCGACCAGGGTGAAGGGCACGGCGATCCGGTCGGCGAGCCGCACGAAGGGGGCCCGCGACTTCTGGGCCTCGCTGACGAGGTCGATGATGCGCTGGTACTGCGACTCGGCGGCGGAGGCCGTGGCCCGGATGTGGATGGCGCGGGAGCCGTTGACTGCCCCCGACATCAGCGCGTCGCCCTGGGTGTGCTCGACGGGCAGGGACTCACCGGTGAGCGACGACTCGTCGAAGGCCGCGGACGTGGAGAGGAGCACCGAGTCCACCGGCACGAGCTCGCCTGGTTTGACGAGCAGCTCGCTCCCGGGGCCGACGTCCTCGACGGGGACGTCGGTGCTCTGGCCGAGGGAACCTCCGGCGGGCAACAGGTGCGCGGTCTGGGGCGCCCGGCTCAGCAGGGCGGAGAGCTCGCGCTCGGCCCGGCCCGCGGCGATGGTGTCGAGGACCTCGCCCGTGCTCATCATCAGCACGATGACCAGGGAGGCCCAGTACTCCTGGACGGCCACCGTCGCCGCGATCGCCGTGACCGCGAGGATGTCGACGCCGTAACGGCCCTCGCGCAGCTGGGCGAGCATGTGCACGCAGCGACGGGCCGCAAAGGCGATCACGTAGGCGGAGATCACCCATCGGGCGGCACGGGGCTGTCCGCCAGTCTCGAGGAGACCGCCGACAGCGCCGACCAGCACCGTGACCGCCAGGAGCGGGTAGCGGCGCAGCGTGGTGCGCGTCCACTGCATGCCGTGAATGCCTCCTCCGGGGTGCTCGGCCGCCCGGGCGAGCGGACTACGAGGCGACCCTGCTGACAGTCTCGTCCAGACGCCGCTCGCTCGTCCCGAGCCCCACCCCGAGCCCTGGCGGGGTGTGGGCCTCTGCGAGCTCGATGGCGACGTCTGGTGCGTGCTCGAGGGTGTTGTGCACCGTGCAGTGGCGGGCAACAGCGAGCAGCGGCGCGCGGCGGGACTCCGGCACGCCGTCCGGCAGGTGGAGCCGCACATCGACGGCCGAGACACGGGCGGGATGTGCCCCCATCTCGAAGCTGGCGTCGACGCCCAGCCCGTGGGTGGGGAGGCCGTGTCGGGCGAGGTAGCGCCGGGCGTAGAAGGCGATGCAGGAGGCGAGGCTCGCGACCAGCAGCTCGGTGGGGGTCGGGGCGGTGTCCTCGCCGCCGGCGTCGGCGGGCTGGTCGACCGTCAGGGTGTGGCCGCGCACCGCGATGCCGAAGCGATCGCCTCCCTGGTGCTCGACATGGACGCTGTGCTCGGGGGTCCCGGCGTGGTGGCTCACAGGTTCTTCCTCTCGTGTGGCTCCAGTCTCCCGGATACCCCCGGGGGTAACTAGGGACCTTCGGCCCTGTCTGTGATCCGGCTTGGTTCCTAGCGTGGAGAAGGCAGGAGAGCAACGAGGAGTGAGATCGATGAGGCGACTGCTGGTGCTGGGCGGGGGCACGGCCGGGACGATGATCGTCAACAAGCTGCGCAGGAAGCTTGTGGGGAGCGAGTGGGAGATCACGGTCGTGGACCGCGACGACAACCACCAGTACCAGCCCGGCTACCTCTTCCTGCCGTTCGGCGCCTACCGCCCCGACCAGGTCGTGCGGAAGCGGCACGCGTTCATCCCTGACGGCGTTGACCTCGTGATGGGGGAGATCGACCGGGTCCACCCTGACGACAACACCGTCGAGCTGGAGGACGGCCGGATCCTCGGCTACGACTACCTCGTCATCGCCACCGGCACGACCCCGCGCCCGGACCAGACCCCGGGGATGATGGGGGAGCAGTGGCGCAAGAGCGTCTTCGACTTCTACACCTTCGAGGGGTCGAAGGCGCTGGCCGAGGCGCTGAGGCGGTTCGACCACGGCCGGCTCGTCATCCACATCACCGAGATGCCGATCAAGTGCCCGGTGGCCCCGCTGGAGTTCGCCTTCCTTGCCGACGCCCACCTGCGCGAGCGGGGGGTCAGGGACCAGGTCGAGCTCGTCTACGTGACGCCGCTGTCGGGAGCCTTCACCCAGCCGATCGCCTCGGCCCAGCTGGGCTCGATGCTCGAGGAGCGCAAGATCCTGGTCGAGCCGGACTTCATGGTCGAGAGCATCGACAACGAGAAGAAGGCGCTGGTCTCATACGACGAGCGCGAGGTGCCCTTCGACCTGCTCGTCACCATCCCGCTCAACATGGGCGCCGACTTCGTGGCCCGCTCCGGCCTCGGCGACGAGCTCAACTACGTGCCCGTCGACAAGGGCACACTCCAGTCCAGGAAGTACGCCAACATCTTCGCCGTCGGGGACGCCTCCGACATCCCCGCGTCCAAGGCGGGGTCGGTGGCCCACTTCTCGGTCGAGATCTTCGTGGACAACTTCCTCGAGCTCATCGCCGGCAAGCCGATGACGGGCGCGTTCGACGGGCACGCCAACTGCTTCGTCGAGTCCGGCGACGGCAAGGGCCTGCTCATCGACTTCAACTACGACACCCAGCCGCTGCCGGGCACCTACCCGCTGCCGGTGATCGGCCCGATGAACCTGCTCAAGGAGACCCGCGCGAACCACCTCGGGAAGCTGGCGTTCCGCTGGATCTACTGGAACGTCCTGCTCCCCGGGCGCCCGATGCCACTGCCGGCCCACATGTCCATGGCCGGCAAGGTCACGAACGACAAGATCACGAACAGCAAGGAGTGAGCGAGATGCCCGTCACGACCATCGACGGCCGCCAGGTGCACGTCAACGAGGAGGGCTTTCTGACGGAGCCCGGCGAGTGGGACGAGGCCCTCGGCCAGGCCCTGGCCGCCCAGATCGGCATTGACCTGGGCGACGAGCACTGGAAGGCGATCCGCTTCCTGCGCGAGGACTTCGCCGCGCAGGGGGAGACCCCGACACTGCGCCGGGTCACCGTCTCCGGCGGCATCCCCACCAAGGAGCTGTTCAAGCTCTTCCCGCAGAAGCCGGCCAAGAAGATGGCCTACATCGCCGGCCTGCCCAAGCCGCACGGCTGCGTCTGAAGCCCCCGTCCCGCTCGCACAGAGAGAAGATCTGACATGACGACCATGGACACGGCCCCGGCCATCGTCCCCAACTTCGACAACGAGGCATCCGAGGGCCGCAAGCTGGCGATCATCTGCTCCAAGGGCAGCCTGGACATGGCCTACCCGGGCCTGATCCTGGCCAACGCAGCGCTGGGCGAGGGCGTGGAGACCCACCTGTTCTTCACCTTCTGGGGCTTCGACATGATCAACAAGAAGACGATGGGGGACCTGAAGTTCACCCCGCTCGGCAACACCGCGACGCACATGCCCCAGGGGCTGGGCGGCCTGCCCGGCATCACCCACATGGCGACCTCGAGGCTGAAGAAGTCGATCGCCGAGCTCGACGTCCCCGAGGTGCCCGAGTTCCTCGAGCAGATCGTGGCCTCCGGCGGTCACCTCTGGGCCTGCCGCATGTCGGCGGACATGAACCACCTCACGGAGGAGGACCTCTACGAGGAGGTTGAGGGCATCATCAGCGCCAGCGACTTCATCGAGAAGACGGAGGGTGCGCAGATGCTCTTCATCTGAGCGCCCCATCGGCGTGCCGTCCTGAGGCCCAAGCGCACGTATGCCGTGCGGTCACCGGCAGGTGGCCCCACGGCATACCTGTGGGTCGGTGCGAGGGGTCAGACGCCCCAGATGTGCCCGCGCAGGTGGAGGCGGTCGCTGATCGCGCGAAGCTGGGCGGTGTGCAGCTCCACGGTGAGGTCGGGGGTCGCGCGCTCACGGGTGAAGACGCCGTAGACGTAGGGGTAGGAGGGCGGGCCTGCCGCCCTGAGCCGACACAGCATGGCGTCCTCGGGCACGCCCGCGGGGAGCCCGAGCGCGGCGGCGGTGAGGCGAGGTCCTCCGGCCAGCGCGGTGTTCATCTCGTGGATCTGTCGGAGCTCGGTGGTTCGGGTGGTCGTTGCCATGGCGTGCTCGGTCATGCGGTCCTCCGCTGTGCGGCCTTGGCGTCCGGGCCGTCTGCCCTCGCGCGCGTCCGCCACCTCCAGCCTGCGGGCGGTGCGGTGGCCGCGTCAGGGCCCATGGTCCCGTGGCGACCGATGGGGCCCTCTGCCTCACGCTCGACGGTTTCGCTCCCGCCCTCACGTGCGTCGCCGCTTACGGGCCAGGGCTCAGGAGGTGGTGGTGCGATCGCCTTCGCCCGGGCGCAGGACGACCACCTCGATCGGCTCGGTGCGGCCCCTGATCGGGAGTGTGCGGTGCTCGAGACCGGCGTTCACCAGGCCCGAGGCCTCGGCGGCGGCCACGCTGACGATCACCTCGCCGGCGCCCGCGCTCGAGGCGAGGCGCGCGGTGGTGTTGACGGCATCCCCGAGGGCGGTGAAGTCGTCGACGGTGCCAGCCGGTCCGGTCGCCCCGACGAACGCCTCGCCCGTGTGGACCGCTGTGCCGGCGGGAATCGGGCCTGACGGCGTGGCGTCGGGGTGGGCTGCCCTCTCGGCCAGCTCGGCCGCGGCCGCGACCGCCGCGGCGGCATGCCGGGGCCCGCTGATGCCGCCGAAGAAGAGCCCGATGACCTCGTCGCCGACGATCTTGTCCACGACGCCGTCATGGCGCACGATCGCGGCGGAGGCCAGCCGGTAGAAGTGGTCGAGGAAGGCGTGGAACTCGGTGGGGCGCAGGCGCTCGCCCATGGCGGTGGAGCCGCGCACGTCGGTGAACAGCAGCGTCACGGGGATCTCGACGCCGCTGATGCCGTGCTTGCGCAGCTGGGTGACGCACTTGGTGCACAGCGCCGGGTTGCCGGGGGAGCGCCCGTAGCCCATGGGTTTGAAGAGCACCCTGCCCACGCCGGCGAACGGGGCCGCGCACAGCTTGCAGCGCGGGTCGGACGGAACGCGCATGAACGTTCTCCGCTGGCTGGCCAGGCCGGGGTTCTCCCCGGTCAGGAAGGAGCGGACCTCTTCCGGGGTCATGCCTCCCGTCTCGGCCATGGGCCCAATCTACGCCCGGGACATGGCCACAGGTCGTAGTCATTTCGGCCGTGGCTCGCGAGACGCTTCTGACCTACCTTCGGGATTGCCCAGGTCGGGCACCCGGGATGGAGGTCAGGGCTGTGGCTGGAAAGTTTGAGCTCTACAAGGACGCGTCAGGCAGCTACCGGTTCCGTCTGAAGGCCAGCAACGGGCAGGTCATCGCCGTGGGGGAGGCGTACGAGAGCAAGGCCAGTGCGCTGAACGGCATCGAGTCCGTGCGCAAGAACGCCGGCGACGCAGCGCTGGACGACCAGACGGACTGACACCCTGGACTCGGCCGCCGGGGAGTGTCGATGGCCCACGTCGACCACTGAGCTCCGCGCTTCGACCACTGAGCTCCGCGCTCGGTATGCCGCGCCTGCGGCTTCTACGTGTCGTCCCGAGTCGCGTCGATGAGCCGAGTCAGGCTGTCGCGCAGGTCTTCGAGCTCATCCAGGGGCATGTTCAGCCGCTCCAGGATCGCCGGCGGAATCCGCTCGGCCTGGGCGCGGGCCTTCAGGCCCTTGGCGGTCAGCGACACGGCCAGCGCCCGGTCATCCTTGGGGTCGCGCCCGCGGGTGATCATGCCGGTGGACTCGAGGCGCTTGAGCAGGGGCGACAGCGTGGCCGGCTCGAGGCTGAGGCGGCGGGCCAGCTCGGAGACCTTCAGTGGCGCCTCCTCCCAGAGGGCGAGCATGACGAGGTACTGGGGGTGCGTGATGCCCATCGGTTCGAGCAGCGGCCGGTAGAGGCCGATGACGTTGCGCGAGGCCACCGCCAGCGCGAAGCAGACCTGACGGTCGAGGGCGAGGAGGTCCGGGGTGGCCTGAGGGGCGGTAGGGGAGGAGGGGGCTGGCACGATTTCAGTGTAGGGGAGGATGCGGTTAACGTTAGTGCGCACACCATTAGGCCACTAACCATCGGAGTCGGGTCATGAGCAAGAAGGCAGATCGCGAGGGCCTGTCCCTGGGTTACCGGGTCATGTACAGGATCAAGTCCCTCGGATGGCACATGTATGGCCCGGCCCAGCTCGGTGAGCAGGACGACCCGCACCGTCGTCTGGAGCGCGAGCGGGCCGCGAAGGTGGCGGCAGCCCGGAGCGCCAGGCTGGAGAGGGAAGCTCGAAAAGCCCGCTAGGGGCAAAGCCTTTCGGAGCACCGCCGGCCACGGGGAGCTCGCCGAACTTGGCGCGCGCGCACGCTGCCATGTGGAGCCGACGCGGCATACAGGCCTCTCTTGCACGGCCCTGTCGCCACATCCCGATCGGACCGGCGTGCTGGTGTTCTCAACGCAGTATCCGACGAGTTGTCTGCTTTGCCGAAGGACCGGTCGTCAACCAGTGGTGGGCGGCTCGTCCGTTGCGTGTGGGATGCATGCCGGACAGGAAGCGACACCGCGCGCTGTCAGCGTGCGCCCTCCGCGGCCTCCGGCACGAGCACGAGCTTTCCCTTCGCCGCCGACTGCTCGAGCATCTCGTGAGCTCGACGCGCCTCGGACAGGGGCAGCCGCTCGGCCACGACCGGGTGGATCTCGCCTCGGCGAAGCAGCTCGAGCAGGACGCGGAAGTCCTCCCGGAACCAGTCCTGGTGGTGGATGCGCAGCTTCTGGATCCGGTAGCCGATGACCCGCCGGCGTGGCGAGGCAAGGCCCCAGATCGAGACGATCGCGGTCGCTGCGTACCACTCGACCCAGGCTCGCCTGCTCTTGTGCCCGCCCGCCAGCGTGGCGTAGTTGCCCATCACGACCAGTCTGCCGCCGGGGTCTCCGACGAGAGGGTTTCCGCGTCGCAGCGCGCGGAAGGAGCGCAGCGAGACCACCCCGCCGATCCCGTCGAGGACGACGTCCACGCCGTCGCCGGTCAGCTCACGCAGCCGCGCGACGAAGTCTTCGTTGCGGTAGTCGATTGCCACCGCGCCGAGGTGCTCAACCGCGGCACGGTCGCCGGCTGAGGCGGTGCCGTAGAGGCGGAGCCCAGCCAGTGCTCCCAGCTCGAGGACCGCGGTGCCCACCCTGCCTGCCGCACCGTGCATGAGCACGCTCTCGCCGCTCTTGACCCTCGCCGCACGGTGGAGCATCTGGTAGGCGGTCATGTAAGGGAAGATGAGGCTGACCACCTCCGCCGGGTCGAGGTCCTCGGGCACCTCGACGGCGTACTTCTCTGGTATGCAGACGTGCTCGGCGTTGGCGCCCCACACCAGCAACGCGCCGACACGGTCTCCCACTCGCAGCCGCGAGGAGCCCGGGCCGAGCTCCTCCACGACCCCGACGAGCTCGTAGCCGGGTGTGAACGGCGGCTTGGGCCCCCCGAGATACGTGCCGGCCCGTATCTGCGCGTCGGTGAACGAGACGCCGGAAGCCAGCACCCTGACGCGGACCTCCCCCGGACCGGGTCGGGGAGTCTCGTCCTCCACCACCATGAGGACCTCGGGGCCGCCATAGTGGTCGATGACCACGCGCTTCATGGAGTCAACCTATGTCGGCCGCACGGCAGGGGGAGGGTCCATCGGCACCTCCCGGGAGGGACCTTCGGCCCGGTCCGGAACCATCCGCTGACACGAGCCCGGGGCGATCGCCGAGCGTCCTGTGGATCAGTACAGCGCCTCGACCGGTGCCACCTGTACGAGATCCTTCACGGCCTGGGCCAGCTGGTTGTCGAGGGTGATCAGGGCGTCTGCCTGGAGCTGGGTCAGAGCGACATACTCGGCGTCGAAGGTGTCGGGCCACCCGAGCTGGTCAGCGACCTTCCAGGCCACGTTCTGAAGGACGCGGTCCCCGAGCAGTCGAATCCGCAGCCCGCGCACGTAGTCGAGCCGTTGCTGGGCTTCGTTCTTCGTCATCTCGCCGCGGTGTACTGCTTGGTAGAGCGACGACAGCATCTGCGAGCGAAGAAGCGTCGGGGCCAGGAGCTGGTGGCCGTCGCCAATCACGGCCTGTTCGTGAGCCAGGCGAATGGCCACGTCAGGGCCGATGACGTACCTGGTCATGGGGGACCAGCTCCTCTCCGTTGCGGGACGCCAGTGCCTGAGACAGGCTACGGGGACGGCTGGCCGTCCACCGCCTGATGCGCATCCTCGTTGTCCGCGGCACGACGGTATGAGGCTGGCGGCGTGCGGTTCCCCTTGTCGGAGATGGAGTCCCGAAGCAGGTACCCGAGTCAGCCCTGTCGAAGCCCGAGGGTGTTGCCATCGGGATCGCGGAACCAGGCGCCGCGAGCGGGACCCACTTGGGCGATGTGGCCGGTGGTGGCGAGGGGACCTTCTGAGTAGCCAAGGACCTCGACGCCCTTGGCCTCGAGGTCCTGGATCGCGGCCTCGATGTCGTCGACCTCGAAGTCGACCTCGAAATGGACCAGCGTCTGCTCCGTCGCGAATGGTGCCCGCTTGAAGATCGAGATCTCGCTGACCGACCCGCAGCGGTAGCGCACGCCGACCGGTGTCTCCGACAAGAGCGTCAGGCCGAGCACGTCGCCGTAGAACTGCTTCGCGCGTTCCAGGTCGGTGACCGGAACCACGACCATTGATGCCGCGATCATCGGTGACCTCCCTGCTCATAGTGCTCACGTCCAGCCTCACAAAAGCGCACTCCCTGGCGCCATGGCCCAGAGGAGTGGCTCGACCTGCACCGGGGACTAGTCCCGGCCCGAGCGGTCAGTGTGATCGGCATTCGTCGCCTTCGTCAGCCGCCCCCGGCATACGAACGAACAGGAACAGTTCCTCGCGCCTGCCGGCAGGTCAGCCGTGCCATCATGCCGCTCGTGATCTCCTCGACGCCGGATCCGCTCGACTTCCGCAGTGTGCGACACGCCTACGACACGGTGGCCGAGGACTACGCCACCTATCTGCCTGACACCCGTGCCGAGGCTCCACTCGACCTGGCCATGATCGATGCCTTCGCTGAGGCGGTGACGTCGGGTGGCGACGCCCGGGTCCTTGACGCGGGGTGCGGCGCGGGTCGGATG
This sequence comes from Pedococcus sp., assembly GCA_036278335.1. Taxonomy (GTDB): domain Bacteria; phylum Actinomycetota; class Actinomycetes; order Actinomycetales; family Dermatophilaceae; genus Pedococcus_A. Next base: position 6,357 of record DASULG010000347.1, on the reverse strand, counting down.
AGCCGATACGTCGCCGAGCGAGGGTGCCTCGTCGAGGGCGTCGACCTGTCGTCGAGCCTGGTGGCCCTGGCCCGACGCGACCACGGCGACCTGACCTTCGCCGTGGGCTCGCTGACGGATCTCCCTTACCCCGACGACCGGTTCGCAGGCGTGATGCTGTGGTACTCGATCATCCACACCCCTCCCGCGGGACAGGGGCGCATCTTCGCGGAGGCCGCCCGGGTTCTACGCCCAGGTGGCTACCTGCTCGTCGGCTTCCAGTCCGGCGAAGGTACCCGGGAAGTGTCTGGCAACTACCTCCGGTTCGGTCACGAGATCCAACTTGAGCGATACCTCTACACGGCGGACCAGGTTGCCTCCCGCTTCGAGGCTGCCGGTCTGCGAGAACTGTGCCGCTTGGTCCGACGTGCGCAGGGCAACGAGCGGGACGATCAGGCCGTGCTGCTTGCCAAGGCCGATTGAGTCGTCCGCATGAGGACCGCCCACGCATTCGCCAAGGATTGGACCAGTACCGGTCCGCCGACGAAGATCGAGCCCATGGCATCCGAAGCGAGGAAGTTCCCGGACATGTGGGTGGACCCCGAGGACGACCCGCGCGAGAACGAGTCCACCCCGGTCAGCGAGCGGGAGGTGCTGCTCGACTACCTGCGCCACTACCGGCTCACCTTCGCGATGAAATGCGACGGCCTCGACGCCGAGCAGATGGCCCGACGGTCCGTGGAGCCCTCGACCCTGTCGCTGCTCGGGCTGCTTCGCCACCTGGCCAAGGTGGAGCAGATCTGGTTCCGGATCACCATGGCGGGCAGCGACATCCCGCGGCTCTACGTCTCGCAGGACGACCCCGCCGGTGACTTCGACGGCGCCGTCGCCGACCTGGACGTGGTCGCCGACGCGTGGGAGGCCTGGCGGCGCGAGGTGGCGTTCGCCGAGGAGTTCGTCGACGAGGCGGAGTCGCTGGACATCATCAGCACGCACCCCACCCGAGACCCAATTGCCCTGCGCAACCTGCTCGTGCACATGATCGAGGAGTACGCCCGGCACTGCGGCCAGGCAGACCTCATCCGCGAGCGCATCGACGGCCGCACCGGCCAGTAGGTCCGGAGCTGGGAGCGAGGCTCGCGACCAGGCGGAGCCGCATGCGGATGCGCGCCGCTGGGTGGCCCGAGCCCGGCGCCTGTGCTGCACTGGGGCATCGGACGGGCGGGGTCCGGCAGTGGTCTCGCACTGTGGGAGAACGAGGACTGGCAGATGATCATCGATCCAGCTGAAGACCGAGGGGCGGCGCCGAACGGTTCGGTGACGGAGTGGCTGCTTGATTCCGACCCCTCGATCCGCTGGCAGGTGATGCGAGACCTGGTGGGGGCGCCCGAGAAGGAGATTGCGGCCGAGCGTGCGCGAGTCGCCACCGAGGGTGTGGGGGCACGGCTGCTCGACATGCAGGGGACCGACGGGCTGTGGGCGGGCACGGCATGGAACCGCGGGTGGAACTCCACCATGCACGCCCTCATGCTGCTGCGCGAGCTCGGCTTGGATCCTGCGAGCGAGCCGGCGCATCGGGCGGTCGACCTCGTCCGCGACAACGTGACGTGGCGGGGAGCCGGCCCGGAGGAGTGCGCCGGCAATGCCTTCTTCGAGGGCGAGGTCGAGCCCTGCATCAACGGGCAGGTCGCGGCTGTCGGCGCCTACTTCGGACAGGACGTTCGGCTGCTCGTCGAGCGGCTGCTCAGCGAGCAGCTGGCCGACGGCGGCTGGAACTGCGAGGCGGAGTACGGCTCGACGCGGTCGTCCTTCAACACCACGATCTGCGTCCTGGAGGCCCTTCTCGAGTGGGAGCGGGCTGGCGGAGATACTCCGGAGGTCGCCGAGGCGCGGCTGCGCGGGCAGGAGTACCTCCTGGCGCGCCGACTCTTCCGGCGGCGGTCGACCGGCGAGGCGATCGAGCGTGACCGCACGGACGGCTCGGACTGGACCCGTTTCGCCTTCCCGACGTGGTGGCACTACGACGTGCTGCGCGGGCTGGAGTACCTGCGGAGTGCCGGCGTCACGCCCGACGAGCGGGTGGCCGAGGCGATCGACGTGGTCGCGTCCAAGCGCGATGACGACGGCCGGTGGGCGCTGGAGACTCGCCATCCCGGCGCCATGCCGGTCGAGCTGGACGAGGGCGAGGGACGGCCCAGCCGATGGAACACCCTCCGGGCCATACGCGTGCTGGACTGGTACTCGGCACGCGGCTGACCGGATTGCCGTGGCCGTCAGGGCGTTCGGCCTCGGCCAGGAACCTGTCCACGCGCCTCGAAGGTGATCCACGAGTCTGCTGGCAGGTGCGCACTGAGGGGCATGGCGCGGCGTTCCTCGGTCAAGCCCGGGCCGTGGGCTGCCGCCACCTTGCGCCAGAAGTGCGTCGCGACGCTGTTGGCCTCTTGGAACGCCACCTCCCACGTCCCGGGGAACGTGGTCACCACCTGGTGGGCCACGGCGGAACCCACGCCAGTCCCGCGCGCCGCAGCCACGACGAAGAAGCTGTTGAGGACGAATGGCTGGCGCTCCAGGCTGCGTACGAAGGCGAAGCTCACCGGTGAGCACTCGCAGCAGGCGAGGAACGCGGCCCATCCCGGATCCGTCAGAGCAGCGTCCAGGCGCTCGGAGGCGGAGGCGCCGTCCGCACGCGGCAGGTCACCGGTGAACTGGGAGAGGTCGTGGCGAAAGAGCAGCCACATGCGCTCGAGCACGGGCCGGTCCTCAGCACCGGCGCGGCGGACCTTCAGGGTCGGGAGGGAGACGGATGGAGTGAGAGTGGAATCGGGCATGAAAAAAGCCTCCGCGTGCCGCGAGATCGCAGACAGGGAGGCTCGGATTCGGGTAGAGGGACAGCCCGCCGGGCACCTTCTTGACTCGGTTGGCTGCAGTGCCGACGGCATCGCCGCCGACCCGAGTGACCAGAAGGGGGTCCGATGCAGACTACGCCGGGCAGGTACGCGGCCGCCGCGATCTCAGTGGCACTGGCGCTCAGCGCCTGCGGCACGGTCAAGCAGGGTCCGGGGGCCGGGGCGGAGAACGCGGCCCAGAACGCGGCGCTCCTGCGGGACGTGACCGCCCAGGTATCGGGGACCGTGACCCAGCGCCGCGCCCACGAGTTCCTCATTTACGTCGGCTTCCAGGGGGCATGGAGCGGTGCATGGCCAAGGAGGGTCAGGTCTACCTCCCTCCCGCCTTCGAGGACCTCTACGCCGGCAAGACCACCGACCCGGAGACGACCCCGGTCGATGAGGCCGCAGGCGTCTCCATCGCGCAGGCCCGGGTCCACGGCTTCGGCGAGGGAGACCGCATCGCCGCGCTCCGAGACGCACAGAAACCCACCGCCCCGTCACCGAGCGTCGACGACGCCGGCTACGGCCCGGCGATGGCGGGCTCGGGCCCGCGAGCTGGGGGTCAAGGCCGCCGTGGCGGATGCGCAGTGCCGCACCGAGGCCCACGAGACGTACTTGCTGGCGGTCGGCCCGCCGCTGCGCGACTTTGCGGAGCCGCACCAGGCGAGTTGGCCGACAACGCCCGCCGCTGGGCTGCGCTCGTGCCGGAGCCCGCGCTGGCCCAGGCGCAGTTCCGCGCGGCCCACGCCAGGCTGCCGCAGATCAGCCGCGCTCCAATGGTCCTGTTCCAGGCCAGCCGACACCGACCGGATCGGGGCGGCCGCGCCCTGCTCGATTATCGGCGCACACAGCGCGGTGAGTGCGATCGTCATGCTGAACCCGAATGCCAACAAGGAGACAATCGAATGAACGCCGACCATCCATACGAAGGATCAGACTTCTACTGCGACGTTGCGATCCCGAACGCAGACCAGCTGCGCCTGGTCCACAACGACGAGAGCGTGCTCGCCTATCACCACACGCGGCCCTACTGGGACGTGCACATCGGGGCCGTCCCGAAGCGACACATCGACTCTCTCACCACTGCGGCCGCCGACGATGAACTGGACCTCCGAGCCCTCTTCACGGTGGTCCAGGCGATTGCCCGCGACGTGGAGAACAGGCACGGAGCTGCGGCCGTTCTCACGAACCTGGGCGAGTACCAAGACAGCAAGCATCTTCACGTACACATCCATAGTGGTGCCGTGCGTTCTCGATGACGAGCCACGAGAGCGACTGACCCTGTAGCGGAGCAGGAAGGGTGCAGCGAGCTGGTCAAGCGGGGCGGCCCCCATGGCGTGGCCCCGCGTCTTCCGGTTGTCACTCAGCTAGTTACTGAGTCTGACCATTGAGCGACGGGCTCCCCTGGCATGCCCGATCTCGGTGGACAACCCATTGGAGTCCTCGGTACGGGTCTTGGCGGTCAGGTCCTTCATTGCGCGAAGAACAGCCGCAGCGCCGCGGCGATCGTCTCCGGTTTGCCGTAGGGCTTTGCTGAGTCGTGGTTCAGCCCCGGCAGCCGCACCACTGTCGAATGCGGAAGGACCGCGTGCAGAGCCTCGGCGCAGTCGATGAACATCGGGTCCGTCTCGCTGCCGTACATCAGTAGCACCTGGCCGTCGAGCTGCCGGTACTCCTCCAGGGTTCCCTCGGTGTCCAGCACCGGCTCGAGCTCCCGAGGCGGGCTGGCCACCAGCTCCCGCCAGGCCACGTTCCCGGAGCGGGGACGTTGGTGGCGAAGCACCAGGTCAGCCAATCCAGCTCTGACGCGGGACGGGAACGCGTGCACAGCAGTGCCGACCCAGCTCGACATGTGCCCGCGGTTGACCTCCCGATCCACGCTCTCCTGACTCGAGAACACGATTCCCTCGCCCAGGCGCCCACCGCGAATCATCTGCTGCATCGTGGTGAACGTGCGCCGGATGGCCGCATCGTCAGGTCCACCCCAGAGCAGTAGCGGTTCGTACGCCGCCACCCTCCGGACCTGCCCGAGCCCGATGGCTGCGTGAAGGGCGAAGAGGCCACCGTTGGCCGGTCCGAAGATGCATTCTGCCGCAGTGTGCTCGACCATCGCGGCAAGGTCCTCGTCCTCGCGCTGGATGTCGTAGGAGGGCCCGAACGCACCACTCATCCCCCGACCTCGTCGGTCGGGCAGGTACACCGTGTACGCGTCGGCAAGCGCACGCCCGAGCTTCATCATGTGCTGCGACGCGTTTACCCCACCGTGCAACACGATCACGCTCGGCCCTCGGCCCAACCATCGATAGCCGATCCTCGTACCGTCGGCGGAGACGACCGACCCCGTAGCAACAACCTCTGTTCGGTGTCCCATGATGGCCTCGCTCCCTACTGCTTCATCATCGGGTCCTCGCCCGGTCGCTGCTGAATTTCGAGCCAACCCCGGCATGAGGTGCACGGACTCAGCTCGTGCACCGGTCTGGGAGGTAAGCAGATCCAGCCACCGACCCGTGGCGGAGCACGGAGCTTTGCCGGAGTGGCCGGGTCAAAGCTGGACGGAGCTTGCCGGATCAATCCCGCACGGGGATGTCGTCCAGGCGGGTCGGTCATAGGCCTCTTGTCCCCCTTGGGGATCCATTCGAAACAGACGCGTCACCTGGCCCCAGCAGGAGCGGGGTCTGGCCGAAGAACAAGTCATGGCCGCGATCATGCGTATGGCCGAGAACCGGGGGGACATGACCGCGAAGCTGTGTGCTGTGCCTCTGACCTGCGCAAAAACGGTGCCACGGGCAAATTCGAACTGTCGACACCCGTCTTAGGAGTTCGACGTGGCCCCGAGCGTCGTTCGGATTCATATGTGCCGCAATGGTTTCCGCGATCGAGTATGCCGGGCGGTTGCGGCTGTTTCGAACCCTACGGGCACCTCTCGGGTACCGAAGGAGTGTTGGCCCTGCGAGCAGGCTCGGGCAAGCCGTCCAGCCGATCACCACGAAGATCGGAGGCGGTCGTCTCCCGGCGGGTCTGTGCAGTGACTGGAAGGTTCGCCGCTGGGTGGCGGCCGGCTGCGATGCCGGTACGGGAGCCAGGTGCACGGGTCAGAAGAGCCGACACGGCTGGGAGGTGAGGGCTACGGCAGCCAGACCCGCGCCGGCCCCTGCCCTCCCCAGCGCAGTAGAGGTGATGCGCGTGGATTCGCCGGTTGGTTGCGTAACCCACCTGAACGGGATCCTTTCGAGCGGTTGCCCCTCGCCCTGGGCCGTCCGTTCCTTGTCGTCGGAACTGGCGCTTCGTCGTGGCCGTGGACCAACCCGGTTGTCACCTCGATGAGGGTTGTGTGCGGCGCCAGTCGGTTGAAGGGTGGGTGGTGTCCGTGGCGGCATCAAAGAGGACCACATGAGCCGCTACATGACCATTGCGCGGTCTCGGGTGTAAGGGAGGAAGTGGCATCGATGGAGCACATCACCTCAGGCGGGCTCCAGCGGATGTTCGCGGA
>DASULG010000346.1:0-8461 GCA_036278335.1 Pedococcus sp. | reverse complement strand
AGTAATGCGGCGACGCGACTGCCCCCGACACCTGGTTCCCGGCGCTGCCCAAGGCAGCCTCGACTGTTCCGATCTATACCCCTGCGGGTATCGTTGGTGTCGTGACCCGACGTGGTCGCCGACGAAGGAGCTGGACTTGGCAGACGGAACGGCAGCGGTCGTGCTGACCCGGTGGCCGCACCGGCGCTGGCTGGCCGCCCTCGTGGCGCTCCCCTTCGTGTCGGCCCTGTTCACCCGCGCGGCAGGGGTCGCCCTGGACCAGACAGGGCTGGCGTGGTCCCTGCTGCTTCTCGCAGCCGGCATCATGGGTGCGGGCATCCTCGCGACCTACGTGCCGAGGTCCGGCCTGCGCCCCGGTCTCGGCTGCAGTGCGTGCGCCGCGGTCTCGGGACTGACCGTGGTGGGCGCCGCCCTTGCCCTCGACAGCTACGGCGGCCAGCTGAGCGGGCCGCTGCTGGCCGTGGCCCTGACGGGCTTCGGGCTGACGCAGCGCCTGCGCCAGGAGGCCGCCTGCACGACAGGCGGCTGAAGGCCCTAGTCCGCCCAGGCCCCCTCCTCCTCCGGGCCCGCGTCGTCAGCAGCGCCCAGAGAGGGGGCGAGCTCGCCCGAGACGAGCTCGGTGACGACATGGCGTCGCTCGGCGTAGGACTCGAACACCGCCAGCATCATGGCCGTCACGGGGATGGCCAGCAGCGCACCGCCGGCGCCGAACAGTGCTGCCCCGAGCATCACCGAGGCAAAGGCGACACCCGGGTGGAGGTGGACCGCGCGGGCACTGATCCGCGGCTCGATGGTGAGGTTCTCGACCTGCTGGTACACGACGGCCCAGGCCAGCGCCGCGAGCCCGATCCAGGGCTTGGGGCTCGCCAGTCCCACCAGCACCGGGAGGGCGATGGCGATGTAGGTGCCGATCGTGGGCACGAACTGCGCGACCAGGCCGGTCCAGATCCCCAGGGCGAGCCAGGACGGCATACCGATGATGAGGAAGACCAGGGCGGACGTGGCGCCGTTGATCGCCGCGAGCACGACCCTGGCCGCCACGTAGCCGCCGGTCTTGACCGTGGACAGGTCCCACACGCTGAGGAAGAACCGCTGCGGCTGCGGCGACATCAGCGAGGCCAGCCAGTGCCGCAGCCGCGGGCCGTCTGCGGACAGGTAGAAGGTCAGCAGGATGATGGCGAAGAAGTTGAAGACCGCCCCCGCGACCGAGCCCGCAAGCCCGAGGAGCCCACCGAGGACGTCCTGGGCGTAGCGGGCCGCGTCATCCGGCGAGAGCTGGATCGAGGCGAGGATGTCGCTGGCCCGGTAGCTCGTCCCCAGCGTCCGGTTGACCCAGTCGAACAGTGCCTCGATGACAGCCGGCAGAATTTGCAGCAGCTGCACGGCCTGGTCCACGAACAGGCTCCCGAACGCGACGAGGAAGCCGACCGCGAACACCCCTGTTGCCACCATGACGAGCCCGGTCGCCACGGACCGCCGCATCCGTGCGGACAGCTTGGCCACGGCCGGCTCCATGGCCAGGGAGAGGAACCAGGCCATCACGAGGGTGAAGATGACCGAGCCGCCGTCGGCGAGCACGAACCTGGCGAGCAGCAGCAGGGCGACGAGACCGGCGAGGGTCACGCCCACCCGCCACATGTTCGCGGGCACGAGCATCGCCCTGACGGTGTGCATGGGCTGTCCGACCGTGTCCCTGGACCCCGGGTTCAGCCCATCCACCATCGGGCACCTCCACGTCAGCACCTGGCCCGAGTGTGGCAGGGCCAGGGGGCGCGGCGGGGGCCGATCAGAAACTCATGTCGCGGACGATCCCGCACCTTCCGCGAGCACGCGGTCGAACACCGCGAGATGGTCGTCGACCATCCGGTCGGACCCAAACCGGCTGACGGCGTCGGCCCGGCAGGCACTTCGCTCGATGAGCGGGAGACGCGCGACAGCAGCGACTGCCTGATCGACGTCGGTGACGAGGAAGCCGGTGTCGCCGTCCCGGACGATCTCTGGCATGGACCCGAGAGGAGTCGCGATGACCGGGGTCCCGGTGGCCAGGGCCTCCACGACCGAGAGGCCGAACGGCTCCGCGAAGCTGATGAGGTGGAGCAGCGCCCGCGCCCCGCCGAGAAGGGCGTCTCGCTCCTCGGGACCCACCGGCCCCACGTAGGACACGTTGACGCCGTCGATGTGCGGGGCCACGGCGTCGCGGAAGTATGCCTCGTCCTGGATGATCCCCGCGATGACGAGAGGGATCCCGGAACGTTGGGCGACCTGGAGGGCGAGGTGTGCGCCCTTGTCCGGATGGATCCGACCGAGGAACAGCAGGTAGTCGTCAGGAACCGGGACGAACGTGAACCGGGAGAGGTCGATGCCGTGATGGATCGTGGCGGCATAGTGAAGGTCGGGATGCCGGTTGCTGTCACTGATGGCGACATAGTGCGCGATGTCGTCGTAGGCGCGATAGACGGCCACGATCTCCGGTGACGAGAACCCGTGGATCGTCGTGACCATGGGCGTGGACACCAGCCTGCTGTACGTGAGCGGCATGAAGTCGAAATGGTTTGCGATCACGTCGAACTCGCCGGCCCGCTCAAGAGCTGCGGCATTGTGCAGCGCCTCCCAGACCTTGGCGTCGAGCCGGGGGTCCTCCTCGTACCCGGCGGCCGCGGTGGCGTGCAACCGGGCCGAGGTCACGGAGTCTGCCGAGGCGAACAGGGTGACCTCGTGACCACGGGCGACGAAGCCCTCGGTCAGCGTGGACGCAATCTGCTCCCACGGGCCGTAGCCGCGCGGCGGCAGCCGATGGGCGATGGAGGCGATGACGCCGATCCTCACGTGTCCCTCGATTGCGGTTCGACGGCAGACACGCACCTTGGTGCCGCGCCCGCATCGGTAACGTGACCATACCCGCTTGCCATCGTCCAGCTGACGCAGCCATCTCCTCGTCTCCCGGAGGCTCGCAGGCCCGGGTGTTACCCTCAACCCATCGGTGTGCCTCTGTTGGAGGAGGCCCTGTCACTGACGAAGACGTCGTGATCGAACCGCTCCCGTGCTCTCACAGGAGGGGTATCCGCGGCGCACATCGCGCGCACTCCCGGCCTAAGTAATGGCCGTCCCCGGCGCCGGACCCGACGCCGTGCTGGAGCGGGAAGGCACCCCATGTCGACGTCCTACGGAGTTCTCAGCACCTACCCGCCCACGCAGTGCGGTCTGGCAACCTTCAGCTCCGCGCTCGTGCACAGCCTGCGGTCATCGAAGGACGCCGTTGGCGTCGTCGACATCGTCGACATCGTCGGTGTGGCGCGGCGGCCCGAGGTCCGGCACCAGTGGGTGCGCGGGCAGGAGGGCGGGGCAGAGGCCGCCGCCGTGCGGCTCAACGGCTATGACGTCGTCATCGTCCAGCACGAGTTCGGCATCTTCGGCGGTCCGGACGGCCAGGACGTGCTCGATGTCGTCCGAGCCGTGACCCGGCCGGTCATCGTCGTCCTGCACACCGTCCTGGTGACGCCCAGTGTGCGCCAGAAGGCCATCCTCGACGAGCTGGTGCTGCTGTCGGACGCCGTCGTGACCATGACCCTGACCGCAAAGGACCGGCTGGTCCGGAACTACTCGGTCGCCGCCGACAAGGTTGCGGTCATCCCCCACGGGGCCGTCGACACCCGCCCCGAGGGCCAGGCCCCCGGTCGCGACGAGAACGCCTCCCCCATCGTGCTGACGTGGGGCCTGCTGGGCGAGGGCAAGGGCATTGAGTGGGGCATCTCCGCCATGGCCCAGCTCCGGGACATCCACCCGCGCCCGAGGTACCACATCGTGGGCGAGACCCACCCCAAGGTGCTCGAACGCGACGGGGACGTGTACCGCCGAAGGCTCGAGGCCCAGGCCCGAGACCTCGGCGTCGACGATGTCGTCACCTTCGACGCGCGCTACCTCGAGACCAGCGAGCTCAGCCGTATGGTCCAGGAGGCCGACGTCATCCTGCTTCCCTACGACTCCCGAGAGCAGGTGACCTCCGGTGTCCTCGTGGAGGCGGTCACGGCCGGCAAACCTGTCATCTCCACCGGTTTCCCCCATGCGGTCGAGCTCCTGTCGAGCGGTGCCGGGCTGCTGGTCGAGCGTCAGAACCCGGATGCGATCGCCGCCGCCCTGAGGAGGGTGCTCACCGAGCCCGGGCTGGCCGACCGTCTGGCCGCCGAGGCGGATCGACTCAGCCCGCAGCTGCTGTGGAGCGCCGTGGCGCAGCAGTACCGCGACCTGGCCTCCTCGGCCCTCGACGCGGACCTGATCCGGGTCAGTGCATGACCGGTTCGGGGGTCTCCTTCAGCCACGTCCGACGGCTCAGTGACTCGACCGGTCTCTTCGAGCACGCCGAGCTCACCGAGCGCCGGGTGGAACACGGGTACTGCGTCGACGACGTGGCGCGCGGGCTGGTGGTCACCACCCGCGAACCCGAGCCGGACGAGACCACGACCCTGCTGGCGGCGACCTACCAGCGCTTCCTCGCGAGCGCCCAGGGCACCGACGGCGGGTTCCGCAACCGTCTCGACATCGACGTGACCTGGCAGGACGAACCGAGCGTCGCGGACTGCTGGGGTCGGGCACTGTGGGGGCTGGGCACCGCCGCCGCCCGTTCGCCGCAGCTCGCCGACGAGGCCTTGGGACTGTTCGGTGTCAGCGCGGCGAGACGCTCCCCCTGGACGCGAGCGATGGGCTTCGCCGCCGTGGGGGCGGCCGAGGTCCTCACGGTCCACCCGGACCACGAGGTGGCCCGAGGTCTGCTCGCCGATGCGGCACAACTCATAGACCCGCTGGGCACACCTGCTGGATGGCCCAGCCCGGAGTGGCACTGGCCCGAGGACCGGCTGCGCTACGCCAACGCCGTTCTGTGCGAGACCCTGCTCGCCGCTGGCGACGTGCTCGGCGAGCCGCGGTGGGTGGCCCGCGGGCTCGACATGCTCGAGTGGCTCCTGGGTGTCGAGACCCGCGGCGATCACCTGTCTGTCGCCCCAGCGCAGGGGTGGTCGCTCGGGGAACCTCGGCCCGGTTTCGACCAGCAGCCTATCGAGGTGGCGGCCCTGGCAGACGCGTGTGCCCGTGCTCACGACCTCACGGGTGACCCCCGGTGGGCCGACGCGACGCTGCAGTGCGCCGCATGGTTCGAGGGGTCCAACGACATCGGGATCGCGATGATCGACCCGGTGAGCGGCGGCGGCTACGACGGCCTCGAAGCCGACGGGCGCAACGAGAACCAGGGTGCCGAGTCGACGCTGGCCATGCTCTCGACTCTCCAGCAGGCCAGCCGGCTCCGCTCCAGCGGCGACCTCGCCGGGCGCCTACTCCTCCCCACACCGTGAGCGCCGACCCGGACGTCGTCCGACGCAGCTCGGTACTCCTTCGCCCCGACGCCCGCCGCGTCATCGCGCGACCCTTCCTCCCGGGCCACGAACTGCCGAGCCAGGGGATCTCGCGCGCCGACGCGGTCGTCGACCGCCTCGTGACGATGCCTGAGTCGGACGTCGAGAACACCCTGGCCCAGGCCCTGGCCACGTTCTCCGACCGGCACCTCGACCTGTTGGTGTCCTTCCGCGACCACTACCAGCTCGTGGCACACCGGATCCCGGCGTCGTCTCCGATCTCCTCGAACCGAGCCGACCTCATCGGCGCCTACCTCACGCATGAGTACTCCATCGAGGCCGCGGCACTGTTCAACCCCTCCATCGCCGCACACCCGGACCAGAGCGGCCTCGCGCCCGGCGAGCTGAGATTCGTCATGACCGCCAGGGCCGTCGGTGAGGGACACGTCTCCAGTCTTGAGTTCCGCACCGGAACCCTCGGCGCGAATGACGTCGTGGAGCTCGACGAGGCGCGGACCACGCTGACGACCGGCCGGACGAGCCAGACCTCCATGTCGACCGAGTTCCTGCGCGATGCCCTGGACGAGGACGGTGACGCCGTCACGGCGCACAGCATCCTTGGCCGGTTGCCGGAGCAGTTCACCCCGCAGGAGCTGGAAGACGTTCTCGCGTCCAGCGAGCTCGACGGCCAACGTCGCAGCGGCAACGACGGGCTGCTCGAGCGCATCCGCCGGATGGCTGCCAGCAGCTACGAGCTCACCTTCCCGAGCGGTAGCGACCTGTCGGCACGGGTGATCTTCCCCGCCACCGCCGCAGAGAGCCACGGAATCGAGGACGCTCGCCTGGTGCGGTTCGTCGACGAGGACGGAGCCATCCGCTACTACGCCACCTACACCGCGTTCGACGGCTCCAACATCGCACCACACCTGCTGAGCACCGAGGACTTCGAGACCTTCTCGATGCGCCCCCTGGTCGGTCCCGCCGCGAAGAACAAGGGCATGGCCCTCTTCCCTCGACACATCGGCGGCCGCTTCTGGAGCCTGTCGCGCTGGGACCGCGAGTCCATCAGTGTGGCCAGCTCTCGCGACGCGCTGCGTTGGGGAGACCCGGTCACGGTGCTGCGCCCGAGCCAGCCATGGGAGCTCATCCAGCTCGGCGGATGTTCGTCCCCGCTCGAGACAGCCGAGGGGTGGCTCGTCATCACCCACGGGGTCGGACCGATGCGCACGTACGCGCTCGGCGCCGTTCTCCTCGACCTCGACGACCCGAGCACCGTGTTGGGCGCCCTGACCGAGCCGCTCATGACCCCGGGCCCGGAGGAGCGTGAGGGCTATGTTCCCAACGTCCTCTACTCGTGCGGCGGCCTGATCCACGGCGAGACCGTGGTGCTGCCCTACGGCTGCAGCGACTCGTCGATACGTTTTGCCTTCATCGACCTCCCCGGGCTGCTCGCCCGGCTCCGTGGCCCGGGAGCCTCCACGCGCGAATCCGAGGCTTGACGAGCGAGTCCGACGCTCGTCGCCTCATTCCCTCCACCCACGCACCACCCGCGCTTGCACAGACCATCGGAGTCCCCATGAACCTTTCCCGACTACCGAAGACCGCTCGAGTACCGCTGGAGGCGATCACCGGATCGCAACGCCCGTGGGGAGGGTTCGAGCAGTTCGTCCACAACGAGCCGGTCACCGTCAAGATCATCACCGTCGCCCCGCTTCAGAGGCTCTCGCTCCAGCGCCACGCTCAGCGTGACGAGCTCTGGCAGGTCATCGACGGGCCCGCTGACGTCGAGGTGGAAGGCGAGGCGAGCAGCGTTGCCACTGGAGGCCGGGCCTGGATTCCGCGCGGGTGCACCCACCGTCTGGGCAACTCGGGCACGGCAGCGGTCCGCGTCCTGGAGATCGCGTTCGGTCACTTCGACGAGGACGACATCGAGCGGCTCATGGACGACTACGACCGCGTCAGCGCCGAGGCGCAGGTCCACGGCGCCGGGCCCCTGACGGAATAGCGCGAAGGGGCCTCTGGCCAGCGTATCCGCTGGCCAGAGGCCCTTTCGTGCACGGTGGTGGCAGGTGAAGGATTCGAACCTTCGAAGCTTTCGCGACGGATTTACAGTCCGCTCCCATTGGCCGCTCGGGCAACCTGCCGTGTGCGCATGGAAGGATAGCAACCAAGCCAGCGATTGCGAATTCGCCCTTCCCGCACGTCTCGAAAGGACCCCGACATGGCAGACAGCTCGTTCGACATCGTCAGCAAGGTGGACAAGCAGGAGGTGTCCAACGCCCTGAACCAGGCCGCCAAGGAGGTCGGGCAGCGCTACGACTTCAAGGGCGTCGGGGCCTCGATCGAGTGGAGCGGCGACAACGTCCTCATCAAGGCCAACTCTCCCGAGCGGGTCCTCGCCGTCCTCGATGTCTTCGAGACCAAGCTGGTGCACCGCAAGGTCTCGCTCAAGTCCCTGGACTTCGGCGAGAAGGAGCCCAAGGCGTCGGGCAAGGAGTACCGCCTGGAGGGCTCGCTCAAGGACGGCATCTCGCAGGAGGACGCCAAGAAGATCTCCAAGATGATCCGCGACGAGGCCCCGAAGACGGTCAAGGCGCGCATCGAGGGCGACGAGCTGCGGGTGACCAGCAAGTCCCGCGACGACCTGCAGGCGGTCCAGCAGATGCTCAAGGTGGCCGACCTCGACGTCGCCCTGCAGTTCACCAACTACCGCTGACCGCTCACGCGTATGCCGCGTGGTCACCGGGGGACGGGGCTGCTGCTGTGCGGTCCGGGGCCGCACGGCATACGTTGGGAGCGCACGCATCCCCCACGCGCCAGGAGAGCCGATGTCTGACAAGCCCAAGGACGACGAGCAGGTCCCCGGCGGTGACCTGTCCGGCAACGAGGACGGCGCCTCGAGTGACGGCGACAGCGGTCCCGAAGGCGCCTGCGGCGCGAACGAGGGCAACGAACACGGCGCCGACGACGACGAGGCGGCTGGACAGCCGGGCTGAGGGTCGCGGGCCAGCGAGTCTGGGACCTGCACAGCCCCGACGGGTGCTGCGCAGAACGTCGCCGCGCTGTGCAGCACCCAACCTCGTTGCCCTCGACCGGGGCATCCGTCAGAGCTGGATGAC
>DASULG010000345.1:0-12665 GCA_036278335.1 Pedococcus sp. | reverse complement strand
CACACGCCTGCCTAGACCGGGCAGGGGAGACGTCATGACCAGCCAGCGCGGCCGGGGCGGGGCGCACCGACAGCCCCCCAGTGACTTCCTGCGCTCGGTCCGGCTGTTCCGGCGGTTCATGGGCGGCCGCAAGGTCTACGTGCTCGGGCTCGTCTTCCTCCTGGTCGAGGCGGTGACCGCGGTCTTCGAGCCCTACCCGGTGGCCTTCCTCGTCGACTTCCTGCAGGGCAACAAGCCCGCTGTGCGGACCCTCGGTTTCCCCGCGATCCTGTCGTCGGAGCGGCTGGAGACCATCCTCGTGCTCACGGTGGCCATCATCCTGATCGCCGCGGTGAACAGTGCCGCCGACTCGTTCACCGAGGTCTGCATGGCCCGCGGCGGGCGCTCCCTCGGCTACGGCATCAGGGTCGAGATGTACTCCCACCTCCAGCGGCTTCCCCTGGGCTACCACGACAAGAAGCGCACCGGCGATGTGCTGACCCGGGTGACCGGTGACGTGCTCGTGGTCGAGGACTTCGTGGTCAAGTCCGTCAGCAACATCTTCGGCAGCCTCATGGTGCTCGTGGGCAGCTTCGCCTTCCTCCTCTACCAGTCCTGGAGCGTGGCCCTGGTCGCCCTCGCGGTGATTCCCATGCTGGGACTGGTCTCGAACTTCTTCTCCCGGCGCATCAAGGTCGCCTCCAAGACCCAGAGGGACCGCGAGGGCGACCTGGCGTCGACCGCGCAGGAGATGCTGTCCTCCATCCGCCTCGTGCAGAGCTACGGGCGCGGCACGGTGGACCTCGAGAAGTTCTCCGGGCAGACGGGCAAGAGCATGTTCGCGTCGCTGAGGGCCGCGAACATCCAGGCCCAGTTCAGCTTCGTCATCGCCCTCGTGGAGGCGCTCTCGATCGCGGCGGTGATCTGGCTGGGCGTCTGGCTGGTCGACCGCCAGTCGATCACGGTGGGCACGCTGATCCTGTTCGTGCTGCTGCTCCAGAACATGTTCAAGCCGGCCCGGAAGATCGTCAGCGAGTGGTACAAGGTCGGCAAGGTCTTCGCCAGCGTCGAGCGCATCGACGACCTGCTCGACCGGGAGGTCGCCGTCACCGACCACCCCGACGCCGTGCCGGCCCCTCCCCTCCAGGGACGCCTCGCCTTCAAGCACGTGGCCTTCGCCTACCCGGCCGAGCACGAGGACGGGTCGCGGGTCGCCAGCCGGCCACCGGTGCTGCGCGACATCGACTTCGAGGTGGCACCCGGGGAGGTGGTCGCCCTCGTGGGTTACAGCGGGGCGGGCAAGAGCACGATCGCTCAGCTGGTGCCACGGCTCTACGACCCCGACAAGGGACAGGTGCTGGTCGACGGACTCGACGTGCGCGGCGTGACCCTCGCCTCGCTGCGGCAGCAGGTCAGCCTGGTGCTGCAGGAGACGGTGTTGCTGAGTGGCACCGTCGCCGAGAACATCGGCTACGGGATCCCGGACGCCACCCCCGAGGACATCGAGAAGGCCGCCAGGATGGCCAACGCCCACGAGTTCATCATGGGGCTCCCCGACGGGTACGAGACGACGCTCGGCGAGCGCGGCTCGACGCTGTCCGGCGGACAGCGTCAGCGCCTGGCCATCGCCAGGGCCTTCATCCGACGAGCACCCATCCTGATCCTCGACGAGCCGACCACAGGGCTCGACGGGGAGTCGGCACAGGTCGTGGTCAGCGCCCTGCGGGAGCTGATGCGCGGCACGACCACTCTCGTGATCTCCCACGACCCCGGCCTGGTGCAGTGCGCGGACCGCATCCTGGTGATCTCCGCTGGGCGCATCGTGGAGGCCGGCACGCACGAGGAGCTCCTGCGCTCCGGGGGCCACTACGCCGGCCTGCAGACCGTCGTCACGCCGTCATCGGGCTCGTCACCCGCCGCTGCACCGGAACCGAGCCCCATATCGAGCGCGGCACCCGCTCCGAGCGGCGCCAGCCTCGTCGAGGGCCTGCAGGAGCGGCTCCCGGGCCTCGCGACCGCCCTGGACGTGGACCTGGTCGGACAGTGGGTCGCCGACTCGCTGCTGGCCAGCCCGACCGAGGTGCGCAGCCTCTCTGCAGGCAGGTTCTGGCTGCGCGAGGACGGAAGCTGCACGCTGCGGTACATCGTGGAGCTGACCGGACCGGACGGGCTGACGTCCGAGCACACCGTCCTCGGACGCGTCCACGCCGACGACGAGGCTGCTTCGACCTACCTGCGCGAGCGGGTGGGCAGGTTGCTGCGGACTCCCCGGCAGCCGGAGGACCCTTGGCGCAGAAGGGCTGCGGCCATCCCGGGGTCCGGCCTCGCGCTGCACGTGTTCCCCATCGACCCGGACCTGCCGACTCTGCCCCGCGCGATGAGTCCCGCCGCTGTCGCGAGGCTGGCGGCCTGGCCGGCGGGCGAGCCGTCCGAGGTCGAGGTGGTGCACCACCCCCGGCAGGGTGCCTGCGTCCTGCGCTACCGCTGCCGCGTGGAGGCGGACGACAGCCCGCTCCCCGGGGTCTCGACCTTCTACGGCAAGGTGTACCCGGACCGCGGGGGCGATGTCGTGGACGGGTTCCTGCGGGCCCTGGCGACCCGGCCGCCCGAGGAGGCCGCACGGCATACCGCGCGCTACCCCCGACCGGTGCTCTACGCGCCCTCCATGCGGCTCCTCGTCACCGAGGCACTGCCGGGTGAGCCGCTGATCCCGAGGCTGCTGCGGTCGGTGCTCGCGACGCCGCCCGTCCCGGGCCGGGACGTGCTGCTGGCCGCGCTGCACGACGCCGTGCGGGGCGCGGGCACCGCCCTCGCGGCCATGCACGGCAGCGACCTGGCGACGGCACCCGTGCACACGGTGGCCAAGGAGCAGGAGGCGCTGGGCTCGGACCTGGCCCTGGTCGAGCAGTTCCTGCCGGAGGCGGCGCGTCCGCTTCGCCGGGCAACGCACCGGCTCCTCGAGGAGGTCGGCCCGTCACCGGACCTGGTGCTGTCCCACGGCGACTTCACCCCCTCCCAGGTCCTCCTCAACGGCGACCGGACGGCCCTGGTCGACCTCGACACCCTGTGTTGGGCCGACCCGGCACGTGACCTCGGACGGTTCCTCGCGCAGCTCGACCTGCTTGCGGTCAAGCACGGCGGGCAGGGCGGCCTCCTCCTCGCCGACGAGCTGGCCGGCACGTTCCTCGGTGGCTACGGCGAGGCCACCGCCCGCACTGCCGCAGCAGTCGACGCCCGGGAGCGCATCGCCTTCTACCGGGCAACCACCCTTGCCCGAAGCGCCCTGCGCGCCTGCCGCCAGCTGAAGACCTACCGCCTGGAGCTGGCTGTGTCCCTGCTCGAGTCCGTCGACACCCGGAGGATTGACCTATGACGCTGCTGTCGGGAACCGACCCCATGGTGGACTCGCTGCGTGCCTTCGCCACGCTCCCACGGTGGCTCGCCTCCGCGATGCACGGTGACGAGGTGGCGGACAGCCTGGTCCGGCACGTGCCAGACCTCGCCGAGGGTCGGCTGAGGCTGCTCTCCTGCAGTCCCGAGAGGCTGCGTGCCAAGGGCGAGGAGTGGGTTGCGAGGTACCGGCTCACCGTTGTCGCCGAGGGTGGCGATCCTCGTGACGTGGTGCTGGTGGGCCTGCTCAGGGCGCCGGGCCGCGATGATCCGGCCCCGGGCCGGGCGCACGACCCGACGGCAGAGAGCCTCCCCTTCGCGCAGGACGGGTGGTCGTGCACCCTTCCCGACCTCCGGCTCAGCCTGCGACGCGAGGTCAGCGACGAGGGCCTGCCTGCCCTGCCGATGCTGGTGGAGCCCGAGGAGACGGCGGCGCTCGTGCAGGGCGTCGTTCGGGGAGCCGGCTACGACGGGGCGACGGTCACGTCCTGCGACCCGGTCGTGGTGCGCTACAAGCCCGGCAGCCGGTGCACGGTGGTCGTCGGTGTCGAGTACGCCGAGGGCACCGTCCCCGCGCCCCCGAGCCCGGTCGTCCTCAAGACCCACCAGGGTGACAAGGGGCAGACAGCGTGGGCCGCCATGACCGCGCTCTGGGACCGGCAGGAGGCCTGGCGCGGCAGCGTGGAGCTGGCCGAGCCGCTCGCCTACCTGCCGGACGAGCGCATCCTCGCGCAGGGCCCGCTGCCGGAGGAGATGACGCTCAAGGAGCTGGCCCGCACGGCCTTCGCCGACGGCCGACCGGAGGGCCTAGAGCGGCTGCGGGCCGAGCTCGCCCGGACCGCACGCGCGCTGGCGGTCCTGCACGGCTCCGGCGCAGCGTACGGGCGCACCGCAACGTTCGAGGACGAGGTCGAGGAGGTGCGCGAGGTCATCGGCCGCCTGGCACTCAGCGTCCCCGAGCTGGAGGCCGCTGCCGAGCCGCTGCTCGGGACCCTGGAGGAGATGGCGCGGACGCACCCGGCCGATCCGATCGTGCCTGCCCACCACGACTTCAGGCCGGCCCAGGTGCTGCTGCACGACGGCACGCTGGGCTTCATCGACTTCGACGGCGCGTCCATGGCCGAGCCGGCCCTGGACCTTGGCAGGTTCCGGGCCAAGCTGCGCGACATCGGCATCAGCTCGCTGATCTACACCGGACAGCCGCTGTCCGGCGCCCCCCTCGAGGACAACCTGACGCTGCTCGACGACCTCTGCGAGGACTTCCTCGCGGCCTACCAGCAGCTCGCGCCGGTGTCCCGGCAGCGAGTCCTGATGTGGGAGAGCTGCGACCTGCTGACCGGGCTGCTCCATGCCTGGACGAAGGTGCGCCTGGTCAGGGTGGAGCCGCGACTGACCGTTCTGCTGCACCAGCTCGCAGCCAGCGGCCTTGCTGGGCGGGCTGACTAGCCTGCAGGCGCAGCCCAGCGCCCACCCCGGCGCCGCGTCTGGCGCAGAGGTGGGCGCTGCGTCTGGCGCAGAGGTGGGCGCTGAGGTGGGCGGGTGGCGCTACCGGTGAGCGGGCTGCGGAACGCCCTGCTGGGCGGCCGCCGCCAGCTGCATCAGCGAGAACTCGGTGATGCGCACGAGCGCCTGCTTGGCCGACTCCCGGTTGCGCGCGTCCACGGTGATGATCGGGATGTGCGCGGAGATGGCCAGGGCCTCGCGGATCTCCTCGGTGCCGAACTGCTGGGCGTCATCGAACTGGTTGATCGCGACGATGAACGGCAGCGCCCTGGCCTCGAAGTAGTCCACCGCGGCGAAGCTGTCGTCGAGGCGGCGCGTGTCGACCAGGACGATGGCACCGATGGCGCCCTTGACCAGGTCGTCCCACATGAACCAGAAGCGTCGCTGTCCCGGAGTCCCGAAGAGGTAGAGGACGAGGTCCTTCGACAGGGTGATGCGGCCGAAGTCCATCGCCACCGTCGTGGAGGTCTTGGACTGCACCTTGGAGATGTTGTCCACCCCCTCCGACACGTTGGTCACGAGGGCCTCGGTGCGCAGCGGGTCGATCTCGGAGACGGCACCCACGAGCGTGGTTTTACCGACGCCGAAGCCGCCGGCCACGACGATCTTGGTCGAGGCGCTCGAGCGGTTAGAGGGCGCGTAGTCCACTGAGGGTCCTTTCAATGAGGTCACGACGTTCGTCGGTGCTGCTGGTTTCAGAGATCGTGGTCTGGGTGCGGAGGTGCCCGTCGGAGACCAGGTCTCCGACGAGCACGCGGGTGACCCCGAGCGGGATCTTGAGCTTCGCGGACACCTCCGCAACGGACTGCGGCGTGGCGCAGAGCTCGATGATCCGGCTCGGCATGTCCCCCACGGGCCAGGTCTTCTCGCGTGCGGACGGCTGGAGCACGAGCGTTGCCTCGATGGGCAGCTCGACCACAGCCTGCGTGCGCCCAGCGGTCAGGAAGTAGGGCCTGACCAGGTTGGGGCCGCTCGACTCGGTGGTGTCCGTAGGCTCCATGTACTACCCCGACATGTTCGTCCGGGCGTCGGCCTGGATGACCCGGCCGACGCGGTCGACAAGGACGGCCATCTCGTAGCCCACCTGACCGATGTCAGAGTCGGTGCCGGTCAGGGCAGCGAGGTGCGAACCGTCACCGACGCTCATGAGCAGCAGGTAGCCGAGCTCCATCTCGATGACGGACTGAAGGACGGTCCCACCCTGGAAGAGACGGGCTGCACCGGAGGCGAGGCTGGCCATGCCGGAGGCGACCGCAGCCATCTGCTCCGCGCGGTCCACGGGCAACAGCTCGCTGGATGCCATGGGCAGGCCGTCGGCCGAGACCAGGATCGCGTGCGAGACGCCCGGGGTCTCGGTGGCGAACTTCGTCACGAGCCAGTCGTACTGGCCCGTCTGCTGGGTGACGGCGTCAGTGTGGAACATCGGCTTCCTCTCGGGTGGGTTCGTTCGGGTCCTGGGCGCGTGCGGAGTTCACGCCCGACTGGTGGCGGTTCAGACTGCGACGGATGGCTTCTGGGTCGCGGCTCTTTCGAGTCGCGGGCTGAGGCGCCGGGCTGGCGTCCTCAGCCGTGTCCGGCACGAGGTGGCCACCGGGGCGACGCATCGGCAGCCCCGAGGACGACGACGAATCCACTTGTTCTCCATCCGATGTCGAGAGCCACGGTGATCCCATGGCGCGGAAGATTGGGGTGTCCTCCTGGGACCGAGGGGTGGCCGACGCGGGCGTCGAGACCCCGGAGGCACCAGGAGTGCGTACCGGGAGCAGCGGGCGCCGCGCCGCGTCCGGGTCCACGCCGTTGCTGGCGGGCGCGGGCGGCGTCCCGAACATCGACGGGGCCGGGACCTGCGGCGCGTCCGCGCCGTCCGCGCCGTGCACGCCTGAGGCGCCTGGGCGGCGGCGGGGCAGACCGGTCGGAAGCAGGCTGACCTGCTCCTCGACAGCCGCCGGCGCTGCCGGAGCCTGCGGGGCGACCTCGGCTCGCGCCTGCTGCGGTGCGACGTCGGGCGCCTGCTGCGCGGGCTCGGCTCCCGGCGTGAGCTGCACTGCGTCGTTGGTGGCGGAGGCGTGCTCGAAGGGGCCGGGGCTGCTGGCAATGGCTCCACTGGCCACGGCTGCACTGACCTGGGCTGCGGGGGCCTCGGGCTGGGGGGTGCCTGCGTGGCCGGACGAGTGGCTGGACGTGGTCGCCTCCATCTCGGCGGCCTCGGACGCGGACGACAGGTGTGCGCGCGCGGCCTCGAGCTTGGCGCGGTGGTCCAGCCAGGCCGAGAGGTTGGCCGGCATGCGGTGCTCGACGTCGGCGTCCTGGGTCTGCGGCTCGGGCTCGGCCGCCCTGCGGTTGGGCCGACGCAGCCACTTGCGCCCGCCGTCCTCCGCTGCTGCGGCCGCCGCCTCGGCGCGGGTCGCCGGCGTGCCGGTGTGCTCGGTGATCCCCGTGGCCATGGGCTTGCGGCGGGGCAGCGCCCCGGCTGCCGGGGCAGCGTCCTGAGCGGGCGTCTCGGCACCCGTGCCGGCCGGGGCAGCGGGAGCCTCGGGGGCGACGGGGGTGACCGGGTTGACGGGCACCCGCGGCATGCGCACCGGCAGGCCGTTGGGGCCCACGGCCGGGGGCTCCTGTGCCGTGACGGCCGTGGGGTCAGTGGCTGGCGAAGCCGGTGCTGCGGCAGAGCTCGCAGGAGCGGCGGAGCCGTTGCGCTGCGCGGGCGAGGAGGCCGGCGCCGGTGAACCGTTGAGCTTGGGAGCGACGCCCTGGCGGGCCGGGCCCGCGCCCGCCGGGGTCGCGGCGTTGCCGCTGTCCGCGAGCAGAGCGGCCGGCAGGTGCACCGAGACGGTGGTGCCACTGCGGTCGACGTTGGTGTTCAGGCGCAGGCGCACCCCGATGCCGTGGCGCTTGGCGAGGCTGCCCACCACGAACAGGCCCATGCGGCGCGCGGTGTCGGTCGTGACGTCGCCGCCGTTCGCGAGCCGCTCGTTGAGAGCGGCAAGCTCGCTCGCCGGCATACCGAGTCCGCTGTCCTGCACCTCGACCAGGAGGCCGCCGTCGGACGTGCGGGCCCCACGGATGGCCACGCGGGTCGTGGGCGGCGAGTACGACAGGGCGTTGTCGACGATCTCGGCCACCATGTGGATCAGGTCGGACCCGACGGCGGCCAGCACCTGGTCGTCGGAGGTCTCGCCGATGTCGATGCGCTGGTACTCCTCCACCTCGGAGACCGCAGCGCGGATGGCGTCGGAGACCGAGATCGAGCGCGAGCCACCGCGGCGCGTGGACGTCCCGGCGAGCACGAGCAGGGAGTCGCTGTTGCGCCGCATACGGGCTGCGAGGTGGTCGAGGCGGAACAGGCTCTGCAGCCGCTGTGGGTCCTCCTCGTCACGCTCGAGGTGCTCGATGAGGGTGAGCTGCTGGTCGATCAGCGAGGTGCTGCGACGGGACAGCGTCTCGAACATGTGGCTCACCTGGACGCGCAGCCGGGCCTGGTCGCCGGCGAGCGAGAGTGCCTGCTGGTGGAGGTCGTCCACGGCCCGGGCCAGCTGGCCCACCTCCTCGGAGGTGTGCACCGGGATGGGCTCGAACGGCGGGGGGTCCTCGCCGTCGCGGATCCGGCGAACTGCCTCGGGGAGCTTGTGCCGAGCGATGTCGAGCGCGCCCCGGCGCACCGCGCGGAGCGGCACGAGCAGGGAGCGCAGCAGCGCCAGGACGATGGCCAGGGCGAGGACGAGCGCGCCGATGACGAGGCCGATGTTGAAGAGTGCACCAGCGCGGTGCGAGCCCGTCTCGGAGCGCAGCGTCGACTCCAGGCCAGAGAGCTGGCGGTTGACCATCGACGCGTAGGCGTTGTTGCTGCGCTTGTAGCCGTCACCGACGACGCCGAGCTGGTCGGGCCCGAGGGACCCGCCCTGGAGGTAGACGGACCGGGCGTAGTTCTCGTTGATGAGCTGGCGCACGTCCGAGCTGTTGGGGGCTCCGGCCTCGTCCTTGAGACGGGCGACGAAGGAAGCCTCGGCACCGACGAGCTTGACGGCGTTCAGGGCGCCGCTGGCGTCATCCTTGTTGGCGAGGTTGAGCTGCTGGCCCGTCATGGCACGCTGGGCCGCGATGGTGTCCTGCAGCGCGACGAGGGTCTTGACCGATGCCACGTCGTTGAGGCCGAGGTCGCCGACGACGCTGGAGACCAGGCTCGCGGTGCTGGCCGAGCGGTCGATCACGACGGACTGGGAGCCGGTCTGGCTGACCGCGGAGCGGACGCCCTTGCCGAGGCGCAGGGCGTTCTTGGTCTGGGTCGCAACGGTGTCTGAGACGGAGGCCGTCTGCAGCGCGGCAGTCACCTTGGCAGAGGCCTTGTCGTAGGCCGCAGCAGCGCTGTCGATGCCCTCCCCGCCGGGGGCGGTGGACGCAGCCAGGCGCTGGACCGCGAGGTTGTACTCGATCACGGGCCGCAGCAGCAGGGTGCTCTCGGCGGCGCTGGAGAACTGGTCGGCCTGGTCGAACTCGGTCCTGACGCGCAGGCCACCGAGGACGAAGGCGAGGAGCACAGGAAAGATGAGCGCGGCGGCCAGCTTGGCCCGCAGGGGCCACTCAGCAAACGACCACTGCGAGGCACCATCGGCTGCCATCTGCCGTTTGGTCACAGCATCACCCTTCGTACGTGCGGATCCTCAAGCCAACGCAACATATGGGTGGGCGCGGGGACAATTCGTACATGAGCCCCACGCCTCCCACGTTCGGGCGGGCGGGACTGACCGAAAGGACTAACCCTGCAATCCCCCGAGCGAAGACCCCGTCCCCGATGCCGCCGGGCTGGCCCATCGTGACCAGGGCCGCTGGCGCTGCAGGGGCCATCGGCCCTGGTCACCGCACGCCGGCACCAGCCCCAAGCCGCCGCCCGCCCCTGCCGCCCTGGCGGGTTACCCACAGGGGGCGCGCTGAGCCGAGGTTCTCCACAGGGGCCCCTGTGGACGGGAGCGCACTAGTCACGCAGGTGCGCCGCAGCCGTCGCGGCCAGCCGAATGGCTGGCGGTGACTAGTCAGGCCGCGCCGGAACCGTCCGCGTCGCGCACGAGCCCGAGCACCTGCCACACCACGCCGTGGTGCGCGTATGCCGGGCGCAGGCCGTGCTCACGCAGCACGGCGCGCATGGCCTCCGGAGGGTGCACAAAAGCACGGAAGGTCTTGCCGGTGAGCCCCAGCACGGCGTTCTGGAGGCCGACGGCGCTGCGGCTCGCGATGTTGCGCGGCGGGTGGCTGAAGACCAGCGCGCGACGGGCGTGGTCGGCCGCCGCCCCCAGCAGGCGCTCGTAGTCCGGGTAGCAGCACACCACCCGGTGCAGGACGACCACGTCGGCACGTTCGACCGGCTCCGTGCCAGTGGCGATGTCGGCGACCCGGCGCACCACCCGGTCGGCCAGGCCCGCCTGCGCGGCCAGCCGGTGGGCCTCGGCGTCATAGGACGTCACGAGCTCGAGGTTCGTCGCGCGGGCTGCCCCACGGCGCAGCAGCTCGAGCTGGATCTCGCCGACCCCGCCACCGATCTCCAGCACGGTCGCGCCGGCGAGCCCCTGCGCGGCGAGGAAGTCCACCATCCGCTGTTCCGTGCGGTCGAGTCCGCGCCTGCGGTAGCGCTTCGCCCGGTGTGCGGCAAAGCGGGGCCCATAGATGCCGTCACACCCTCGGGGATCGCAGCAGCCGGGCACTCCACGAGTATCCACCGTTCCGTCCGGCGCCACACCCAGACTCGCGGGAATACACCCCCTAGGGGTATCGTTGACGCAGACGAAGGAGGGCGGCCATGACAACCCACGAGGCACAGCCGGGAGCACTCCCCGGCTACATCGACAACAAGGACGCGCAGCTCAAGCGCCTGCGCCGGATCGAGGGGCAGGTCCGCGGGCTGCAGCGCATGGTCGAGTCCGACACCTACTGCATCGACATCCTGACCCAGGTCTCGGCCGCCACCAAGGCCCTCGAGGCAGTGGCCCTCGGCCTGCTCGACGACCACCTGCGGCACTGCATGACCCATGCCGCCCAGGACCCCTCGGTGGACCTCGACGAGAAGGTCACCGAGGCCTCGGCAGCCATCGCTCGTCTCGTCCGCTCGTGACCATCCTCCGCCCACCCAGAACCGTCCCCGCAGCCGCGGGGAGGACCAGAGACCACACCAGACACCACCAGGAGAGCACCCTGTGAGCACCCAGACCTTCCCCGTCACCGGCATGACCTGCGGCCACTGCGTCAGTGCCGTCACCAGTGAGCTCAAGGAGATCCCCGGTGTGACCGAGGTCGCGGTCGACCTCGTCGCCGGAGGCACCTCCTCGGTCATCGTCGACAGCGAGCAGCCCCTCGACGACGCGCAGGTCGCGGCCGCGCTCGACGAGGCCGGGGCCTACGAGCTGGCCCGCAGCTAACCACAGGACCCCTGGCACCGGGGCAGGAAGGACGACACGGATGGCCGTGCACGTGAACGGAACCGAGCAGCAGGCCCGTGATGTGGAGCTGCTGATCGGCGGCATGACCTGCGCCTCGTGCGCGGCGCGCATCGAGAAGAAGCTGAACCGGATGCCAGGCGTCTCGGCGAGCGTGAACTACGCCACCGAGAAGGCCAAGGTGAGCTTCGCGCCTGGCGTCGCGCCAGAGGACCTCGTGGCCACCGTCGAGGCGACCGGGTACACCGCCACCCTTCCTGCCCCGCCTGCTGCCGAGGTACCCCCGGGGGGCGACAGCGGACAGGCGAGCCGTGACGCCGAGGCACAGGCCTGGCGCCAGCGCCTGGTGGTCTGCGGCGTCCTCGCGCTGCCCGTCCTGCTGATGTCCATGGTGCCGGCGCTGCAGTTCGACAACTGGCAGTGGCTCTCGCTCACCCTCGCCTCGCCCGTGGTGGTCTGGGGCGCGCTGCCGTTCCACCGGGCGGCATGGGCCAACCTGCGCCACGGCGCGGCCACGATGGACACGCTGATCTCGGTCGGCGTCGGCGCGGCATACCTGTGGTCGCTCTGGGCGCTGTTCTTCACCGAGGCCGGCATGGCCGGCGTGCGCATGCCCTTCGAGATCCTGCCCAGCCGGTCGGGGGGCGACGAGGCCAGCCTGTACCTCGAGGTCGCCTCCGTCGTGACCACGTTCATCGTCGCAGGCCGGTACTTCGAGGCCCGCGCGAAGCGGGCCTCCGGAGCGGCCCTGCGGGCGCTGCTGGACATGGGAGCCAAGGACGTGGCCGTCCTGCGGGACGGCCCCTCGGGCCAGACCGAGACCCGTATGCCGGTGAGCCAGCTGGGAGTCGGAGACCTGTTCGTGGTGCGCCCCGGCGAGAAGATCGCCACCGACGGCACCGTGGTGTCGGGCACGTCCGCGGTCGACGCGTCCATGCTCACCGGCGAGTCGGTGCCGGTCGAGGTGGGTCCGGGTGCGGCTGTGGTCGGCGCAACGGTCAATGCCGGCGGACGGCTCGTCGTGCGGGCGACACGGGTGGGCTCGGACACCCAGCTGGCCCAGATGGCCAGGCTGGTCGAGGACGCCCAGAACGGCAAGGCCGACGTCCAACGTCTGGCCGACCGTGTCTCGGCGGTGTTCGTGCCCATCGTCATCGGCCTGTCCCTGGCGACCCTGGCCGCCTGGCTGCTGTCCGGGCACTCCCCCACAGCCGCGTTCACGGCCGCGGTCGCTGTGCTGATCATCGCGTGCCCCTGCGCCCTCGGCCTGGCGACACCGACCGCACTGCTCGTCGGTACCGGGCGCGGCGCCCAGCTCGGCATCCTCATCAAGGGCCCGCAGGTCCTGGAGTCCACCCGCCGGGTCGACAC
>DASULG010000344.1:0-3230 GCA_036278335.1 Pedococcus sp. | reverse complement strand
CGACCGGTTCACCGAGAACCGCCAGGACAACCGCGGTCCCCTCGACAACCGCGGTCCGCTCGACGACGACACCGATGGCCGCGGTCGCCGGCGCAGCCGCAACCGCAGCCGCAGCCGTGACAAGCGCCGTGGGGGCGGCCGTGAGGGCATGGGCGACTTCGAGCCGGAGCCCCAGCTGAGCGAGGACGACGTGCTGGTGCCGGTGGCAGGCATCCTCGACGTGCTCGACAACTACGCCTTCGTGCGCACCTCCGGCTACCTGCCCGGCTCGAACGACGTCTACGTGCCGCTCGGCATGGTCAAGAAGAACGGGATGCGCAAGGGCGACGCCGTCACCGGTGCCGTCAAGGCGCAGAACGAGGACCAGCAGCAGAGCTCGCGCCAGAAGTTCAACGCCCTCGTGCGCCTCGACACCATCAACGGGATGACCCCGGAGGACGCCAAGAAGCGCGTCGAGTTCGGCAAGCTCACCCCGCTCTACCCGCAGGAGCGGCTGCGCCTCGAGACCGAGCCGCAGCTCCTGACGACGCGGATCATCGACCTCGTCGCGCCGATCGGCAAGGGTCAGCGCGGTCTCATCGCCTCCCCGGCCAAGGCGGGCAAGACGATGGTGATGCAGGCGCTCGCGAACGCCATCACCACCAACAACCCGGAGTGCCACCTCATGGTCGTCCTCGTGGACGAGCGTCCCGAGGAGGTCACCGACATGCAGCGCGCGGTCAAGGGCGAGGTCATCTCCTCGACCTTCGACCGCCCGGCCGAGGACCACACCACGGTCGCCGAGCTGGCCATCGAGCGCGCCAAGCGCTTGGTCGAGATGGGCCACGACGTCGTCGTGTTGCTCGACTCCATCACCAAGCTGGGTCGCGCCTACAACCTCTCGGCACCCCCGAGCGGTCGCATCCTCTCCGGTGGCGTCGACAGCGCCGCGCTCTACCCGCCGAAGAAGTTCTTCGGTGCGGCCCGCAACATCGAGGACGGCGGCTCGCTGACCATCCTCGCCACGGCCCTGGTGGAGACCGGCTCGCGCATGGACGAGGTGATCTTCGAGGAGTTCAAGGGCACCGGCAACATGGAGCTCAAGCTCGACCGTGGCCTGGCCAACCGGCGCATCTTCCCCGCGGTCGACATCAACGCGTCGGGCACCCGACGCGAGGAGATCCTCCTCTCCAACGAGGAGCTGAAGATCATGTGGAAGCTCCGCCGTGTGCTGGCCGCGCTCGACCAGCAGCAGGGCATCGAGCTGCTCATCGACCGGCTGAAGAAGACCAAGAGCAACGTCGAGTTCCTCATGCAGGTCCAGCAGACCTCGTCGATCAAGCTCGACGACGAGGGCCGCGACTAGCCACGCCGCAGCACCCGCAGCACCCGTACGCCGGCAGCTGCCGCTGCCGGCCAGCGCGCACCGAACAGCCCGTCACCGCACCGCGGTGGCGGGCTGTTCGGCGTAGTCCGAAGTCACGAGTTCTGGCAGTCACCCGGTTCTACACTTGAGGGGTCAGGGGGGTTCGCCCGACGACGCCGTGCGAGGAGCCCCGCACGAGCCGCGTCAGGCAGAGGCACCATGCATGCCATCACTGCGCGGGGACTGCGCAAGACCTACGGCGGGACGGTCGCCGTGGACTCCCTCGACCTCGACGTCGAGCAGGGCACGGTCCTGGGGTTCCTGGGGCCGAACGGCGCCGGCAAGACCACCGCCATCCGGATGCTCAGCACCGTCCTCGAGCCCGATTCGGGCACCTTCTCCGTCGGCGGCATACCCCACACCGACCCGGTGCGGATCCGGCGGCGTGTCGGCGTGCTCCCCGAGAGCGCCGGGTACCCGGCCTCCGAGACGGGGGAGGAGTGGCTGGTCTACCACGCCCAGCTCTTCGGGGCACCGCGCCGCGAGGCCCTCTCCACGGCGCAGCGCCTGATCGGCGAGGTCGGGCTGGCCGAGCGCGGAGGCTCGCCGATCCGCACGATGAGCCGCGGCATGCGCCAGCGGCTCGGGATCGCCCGGGCGCTGGTCAACGACCCCGACGTGGTCTTCCTCGACGAGCCAACCCTCGGCCTGGACCCGGCGGGCCAGCGGCAGGTGCTCCAGCTCGTCACCACCATCGCCCGGGAGCGCGGGGTGACCGTCGTCCTGAGCACCCACCTCCTGGCGGAGGTCGAGCAGGTCTGCGACCGGGTCCTCATCCTCAACCACGGGCGCCTGGTGTCCGACGGCACCGTGGCCGAGGTCGCCAGCCTGGCGGCGGGCGTCCCCGACCGGGTCCTGCTCAACGTGCCGGCCGAGCAGCAGCAGGAGGCGCTGCAGGTCCTGCTGGACAACGGCATCGACGCCGCGAGCGCCAGCGAGGGGCGGCTCGGCGAGGCGTTCCTGGCGCTGACCGAGGACCCACCGTGATCCCCGAGGACGCACCCCGGGCCGCCGGCGCGACCGAGCCCGCCGGCATACCCGAGCCCACCCGCATGCCCGAGCGCGCCGGCATACCCGAGCCCACCTCCCACCGGCCCACCGAGACCACGGGCACGTCAGCCACTCCGGGTGCCGCAGGGGTGGTGGCCTGGCGGGAGATCCGCGACAACTGGCTGTCGGGGCGCGGGCTCGCCCTGATGCTCGCCTACACCCTGACGCTGAGCCTGACGACCTACCTGACCGCGACCAACCAGGCCCTGACGTTCCTCGAGCAGCGCGAGGCCCTGGGGCTGGCGCTGCGGGTCGCGGTGACGGTCGGCGGCCTGCTCGTCGTCCTCTGGTGCGCTGACGCGATCAGCGGCGAGCGGGAGCGGGGGACGCTGGAGAGCCTGCTGCTGACCCCCACCTCGCGCCGGTCCATCGTCATCGGCAAGGGGGTCTCCGCGCTCACCCTCTGGTTCGCGGCGTACCTGCTTGCCATCCCCTACCTGTGGGTGCTCGGCAGAGGGGTCAGCCGCCTCGGGGACGTGCTCGTCGGCGGACTTGTAGTGGGCACGCTGCTGGCGCTGTTCCTGGCCGGGGTGGGGCTCCTGGTCAGCATGTGGTCCGCCTCCCAGCGGGCCAGCCTCGGGCTCAGCCTCTTCCTGCTGCTGGCCCTGCACGCGCCCGCGATGATGCCGCCGACGGCGCTGCGCGGCTGGTCCGGGACGATCATGCGCCGCCTCGACCCGTTCACCGGCGGGTTCCCGTACCTCGACCAGGTCGTGCTGACCGGTCACCCCCTCGCCCAGGACGCCGGGGTGCTCACCGGTGCGGTCGTCGCGGC
>DASULG010000343.1:0-6481 GCA_036278335.1 Pedococcus sp. | reverse complement strand
GGACGACGACCCGTTCCTCTAGACGGCACCGAGCGCCGAGCGGCTCACCGGGCGGCTCACCGGAGGCTCACCGGGGCCTCACCGGGCGGCCCACCGACCGGGGCGAACCCGGTCTTTACCAGATCTTGATCTCTTTCGGTGCAACCTCCAGCGCCCCCGTCTGCGTATGTGTGAGTGAATAGCGCCACGGACGAGGGGGTCGGCATGACGGTACGCAGCATGGGGGTCATGGGGGTACTGCCCGTCGAGGTGCGCGAGCTCGACTCCGGTCAAGAGGTCGCCATCACCGGCCGGATCGACGTGCACACCGTCCCGGACGTCCGCCTGCTGCTCCACGAGATCATCGACACCGGCACCGGTGACGTCCTGGTGCGCCTCGCGGCGGCCGAGATCGGCGACGCCACCGGGCTCGGGGTGCTGGTGGAGGCCTACAACCGGGCCCGCCGCGCCGGCCGCCGTCTCGCCGTGGTCGACATGACCGCCCGCACCGAGCGCCTGTTGCGTGCGTCACGGCTCGACCGGGCGCTGCTGGCGGGGCGGCCAGAGCCCTCCGCTGTGGCGCCTCTCACCGCCTGAACCCCTCCCTGACCTGCACGGACCGCCGGTACCTTCGGCCCATGGCCGACTCCGCGAACGTCCCGACGCCCGCCGCTCGGGCGCCCCGCCCCGAGCGGGACAGCCCGTGGGTGATGCGCACGTATGCCGGCCACTCCAGTGCCAGCGCCAGCAACGAGCTGTACCGGCGCAACCTCGCCAAGGGGCAGACCGGCCTCTCGGTGGCCTTCGACCTGCCGACCCAGACCGGCTACGACCCGGACCACCCGCTGTCCCGCGGCGAGGTCGGGAAGGTGGGGGTGCCGATCTCGCACGTCGGCGACCTGCGGGCCCTGTTCGAGCACATCCCGCTGGCCCAGATGAACACCTCGATGACGATCAACGCGACGGCAATGTGGCTGCTCGCCCTGTACCAGGTGGCGGCCGAGGAGCAGGCGAAGGCGGAGGGGGCCGACCCGTCGGCTGCGGTCCGCGCCCTGGCGGGCACCACCCAGAACGACATCATCAAGGAGTACCTGTCGCGCGGGACCTACATCTTCCCGCCGGGGCCTTCACTGCGGCTGATCACCGACATGGTCGCCTACACCGTGGGCGAGATGCCCAGGTGGAACCCCACCAACATCTGCAGCTACCACCTGCAGGAGGCCGGCGCCACCCCGGTCCAGGAGATCGCCTACGCGATGAGCACCGCGATCGCCGTGCTCGACGCGGTGCGGGACTCCGGCCAGGTGCCGCCCGAGCGGTTCGGCGAAGTCGTCGCCCGGATCTCCTTCTTCGTCAACGCCGGCGTGCGCTTCGTCGAGGAGATGTGCAAGATGCGCGCCTTCGTGCAGCTCTGGGACGAGGTCACCCGGGACCGGTACGGCGTGCAGGACCCGAAGCAGCGCCGGTTCCGCTACGGCGTGCAGGTCAACTCGCTGGGCCTGACCGAGGCCCAGCCGGAGAACAACGTGCAGCGGATCGTCCTCGAGATGCTGGCCGTGACGCTGTCCAAGGACGCCAGGGCCCGGGCCGTGCAGCTTCCGGCGTGGAACGAGGCGCTCGGCCTGCCGAGGCCGTGGGACCAGCAGTGGTCGCTGCGGATGCAGCAGGTGCTGGCGTTCGAGTCGGACCTGCTCGAGTACGACGACCTCTTCGCCGGCTCCGCCGTGGTCGAGGCGAAGGTGGCCGACCTCGCCGCCGGCGCTAGGGCCGAGATGGCCCGCATCGAGGAGATGGGCGGCGCGGTCGCGGCCGTCGAGAGCGGCTACATGAAGTCCGCCCTTGTCGCCTCCCACGCCCTGCGCCGCCAGCGGATCGAGTCCGGCCAGGACGTCGTCGTCGGCGTCAACCGTTTCGAGACCACCGAGCCGAACCCGCTCACCGCCGACCTCGACGCGGCCATCCAGAGCGTCGACCCCGAGGTCGAGGCCCGCGCCGCCGAGGCGGTCGGCCGCTGGCGCGAGGCGCGCGACGGCACCCAGGGCGGCCGGCAGCGGGTCGAGGCCGCGCTCGCCCGGCTGCGCGAGGAGGCGGGCACCAGCGCCAACCTCATGGCCGCGACCCTGGAGTGCGCCCGGGCCGGGGTCACGACGGGGGAGTGGGCCGGCGCCCTGCGCGAGGTCTTCGGCGAGTACCGCGCCCCGACCGGGGTGTCCGGCACGGTGGGCGTCGGCGGGGAAGGCGATGCGGCGCTGGCGGCGGTCCGCGAGCGGGTGCGCCAGACGGGCCGGGAGCTCGGCGAGCGGCTGCGCGTCCTGGTCGCCAAGCCGGGCCTGGACGGCCACAGCAACGGGGCCGAGCAGGTGGCCGTGCGGGCGCGGGACGCCGGTTTCGAGGTCGTCTACCAGGGCATCCGGCTGA
This sequence comes from Pedococcus sp., assembly GCA_036278335.1. Taxonomy (GTDB): domain Bacteria; phylum Actinomycetota; class Actinomycetes; order Actinomycetales; family Dermatophilaceae; genus Pedococcus_A. The sequence continues at coordinate 4,084 of DASULG010000343.1, read as the reverse complement.
CGCCGCAGCAGATCGTCGCTGCCGCGGTGGCCGAGGACGTGCACCTCGTCGGCATCTCGATCCTCTCCGGCTCGCACATGCAGCTGGTGCCCGAGATCCTGCGCGGGCTGCGCGAGGCCGGTGCCGGCGAGGTGCCCGTCGTGGTCGGCGGCATCATCCCGGACTCCGACGCGCGGGCGCTGCGCGCCCAGGGGGTAGCGGCTGTGTTCACTCCCAAGGACTTCGGGCTCACCGAGATCATGGGCGGGATGGTCGACGAGATCCGGCGCGCCCGCGGCCTGGGCACCGGGAGGCCCGTTCCCGCCTGACCGAGACCCAACCCGGGGACGGTATGCCGGGTGGGCAGCGCGGTGCGAGACGACCGGGTTTCGGGCTCAGAGCCAGGCGCCGCGGCGCATCACCCGCTGCAGGGTGAGCTCCTTGTCCACGACGACCACGTCGGCGTGGCCACCGGCCACCAGCGCCCCGGCGCCGTCGAGGGCGAGGGCGCGCGCGGGGGTGGCGGACGCGGCATACACGGCGTCAGCGAGGGCAATGCCGAGCCCGGTGACGCACCAGCGCACCTGGTCGAGCAGGCAGGAGACTCCGCCGGCCAGGCTTCCGGACTCAGCCAGGCGCACGTCACGGCCCTGCACGCGCACCGCGCGTCCGCCGAGCGTGTAGTCGCCGTCGGGCAGCCCGGCGGCGGACATGCAGTCGCTGACGAGCGCGATCTGGTGCGGCCCGACGGTGTCGAACAGCATCTGCACGGTGCCGCCGTCGAGGTGGACGCCGTCGGCGATGACCTCCACGACGGCCTGGCCGCGACCGGCCGCGGACAGGGCCGCGGCCACCGGACCCGGCTGGCGCGAGAGCATCGGCGGCATCCCGTTGAACAGGTGTGTCGCGAGGCCGAGGCCGCCGCGCACCGGGTGCGCCGCGAGGGCCGCGAACGCGCGGCGCGCCGTGGTGACGTCGGCGTCGGTGTGGCCGACGGCGCCGAGGATGCCCAGACCGGCCAGCGCTGCCGGGAGCGCCTCGGCGCCGGGCAGCTCGGGTGCCCAGGTCATCTGCGCGATGGCGCCGGCGCCGGCCTCGGCGGCCAGCTGCTCGAGGAGGGCGAGGTCGGGCTCGATCAGCGCTGCGGGGTTCTGGGCCCCGCAGCGGGCAGCCGACAGGAACGGCCCCTCGAGGTGGATGCCGGAGAGGGTGCCGTCCGCCACCAGCGGGGCGCAGGCGCGCGCGCCGACCAGGAGGCGGTCGGCCGGGGCGGAGACGAGCGAGCCGATCACGCTCGTGCTGCCGGCACGGTGGTGGTGTGCCGCCGCAGCCTGCGCGCTCGCGGTGTCGGTGCCGAACTCGCCGCCGCTGCCGCCGTGGCAGTGGATGTCGACCAGCCCCGGCAGCAGGGTGACGTCCGGGCGCCAGCCCTCGGGGGCCGTGGCCCCAGCCCAGTGGGCGGGGGTCTGCGACCGCGGACCGGCGTAGCGGATCCGGCCTCCCTCGACCACGACGGCCCCGTCGGCGAGGACGCCGGTGGGCAGCAGGACCGCGCCGGTCAGCAGGGTGGCCGGCGCAGTGGGCTCGGTGGCCACAGTGGGCTCGGTTGGCTCCGTCGGCTCGGTGGGGGGCGTCTCGCGGGATGGGGTCACGAGAGGATGATGGACCTGCTCAGGTGCCGTGGGCGATCCGGGTCGACTCCCGCGCGTGCCGCCTTCGCCACACACAGGCGGTGCAGGCGCACGAGGTCGGCCATGGGGTCGATGTCGCGGTGCTCGAAGTGCGCACCCGTCGCCCGGACGTCCTCGGCGAGTCCCTCGGGGATCTCCCCGAAGGCCCAGGTCGCGCGGCCCGAGGTGGCAATGCTGATCGGGCCGTGGCGGTACTCCATCGCGGGGTAGGACTCGGTCCAGAACTGGGCCGACTCGCGCAGCTTCAGGGCGGCCTCGTTGGCCAGGCCGATGGTCCAGCCCCGGCCGACGAAGGTGATCTGCTCGGCGTCCACCAGGCCGGCGAGGGCGCTGCCCTCGTCCTCGGCCAGCACCGAGCGCGCGTCGGCGATCGCGGCCGTGAGGTCCTCGCCGAGGCTGGCGCGCAGCAGGGCGAGGGTGGTGGTGGCGAACCGGGTCTGCACGACCGACTGCTCGTCGACCTCGGGCAGCAGGAGGGACTCGGTGGCCAGTGACGGGATGGCCGTTCCCTCGGTGGCGACGATCGCGGTGGTGCGCTGGCCGCGCCCGCGCAGGGCGGTGAGCAGCTCGATCACCTCGGTCGTGGTGCCCGAGCGCGAGATGGCCACGACCTGGTCGTACTCCCGACCGGCGGGGAACTCGCTGGCGGCATGCGCCTCGGTGCGCCCGTGGCCCGCACTCTCGCGCAGCACGGCATACGCCTGGGCCATGAAGAACGAGGTGCCGCAGCCGACGACGGCGACCGAGCCCCCGCGCTTCGGCAGGACCGCCAGCGCCTCGTCGACGCGGCCGAGCACCGCGGCCCAGTCGTCGGGCTGGGTGGCCGTCTCGGCGGCCAGGTGGCTGGTGTGCGTCATCGCTGCCCCGTTCTGTGAGTGGATGAGATCGGTGCGATTGTCGACCAATCAGATTCGATCAGTCAAGCATCGGGGAAGAATGCCCGCTTTGTCCTCGCGATTGCCTCCAGGGTGCTTGACGCCGCCCCGGTGAAGGTCCACGCTGTCCGCCATGCGCCGCAGTTTGTGACCGAAGCGGCGGCTAATCGCTAAGAACCAATCACCGTCACTCGGTTCAACGAAGTAGGAGTGCAGACAATGACGTCACGACACACGAACGCGGTCCGGGTGACCGCGGTCGCGCTGGCCGGCGGACTGGCGCTCGCCGCGTGCAGCGGGGGCACGGGCGCCGGCGACACCGGCGGCGGCGGGGCCAGCGGCTCCGCCCAGAAGGTCAAGAAGATCAAGCTGGTGGCCGCGGAGTACTCCAAGGACCACACGGCTGCCTTCTGGAAGCAGTTCGCCGACAAGTACAAGGCGAAGACGGGCACCGAGCTCGAGGTGCAGGTCGTCAGCTGGGACACGATCGACCAGACCTCCAGCACGATGGTCCAGAACAACAACCCGCCGGACATCCTCAACCTCAACGCCTACGCGTCCTACGCCAAGGACGGCCTGCTGTACACCTCCGACGAGGTGCTGCCGGACGCGGCCAAGAGCGACCTGCTCGACGCGTTCGTCAAGAGCGGCACGTACAACGGCAAGCTCTACGGCTTCCCCGACCTGTCCTCCGCGCGGGCGTTCTTCTACAACAAGGCCGTCTTCAAGAAGGCGGGCATCGCCGCGCCACCGAAAACCTGGGAGGAGTTCGAGGCAGACGCCAAGAAGATCAAGGCCCTGGGCGACGGCACCATCCCGTACGCGCTGCCCCTCGGGCCGGAGGAGTCGCAGGGTGAGTTCTCCATGTGGCTGTTCAACAACAGCGGCGACTGGAAGAAGGACACCAAGTGGACCATCAACTCCCCTGAGAACCTCGAGGCCCTGACCTTCCTCAAGAAGATCACCGACGAGAAGCTCACCCAGAACAACCCCGGCAAGACCAACCGCGCGGACGCGTTCAACCTCTTCAAGTCGGGCAAGGTCGGCATGGTCGTCGGCTTCTCGCCGCTGGCCGGCCAGCTCGACGAGGAGAAGAAGGTCGACTACGCCGTCGCGCCGATGCCGACCAAGATGAGCGAGCCGCAGACCTTCGGGGTCACCGACTACCTGATGGCGTTCAAGAAGAGCGGCAACCAGGAGGCGGTCAAGGCCTTCTACGACCTGTACTACCAGAAGGACCAGGTCAACGAGTTCATCAAGGCCGAGGGCTTCCTGCCGGTCACCAAGAGCGGGCTGGAGTTCTTCGCCAGCGACCCGAAGCTGAAGGTCTACCTCGACACCCTGCCCAACGCCCACCTCACGCCGACCGACGACCCGAACTGGGACAAGGTCAAGCTCGCGGTGCAGCAGAACCTCGGTGGGGCCGTGGGAAGTGGCGGTGACCCGAAGAAGGTCCTCGACGACCTGCAGAAGCAGGCCGAGAGCGGCAGCTGACGGTGCCCGGCCAGCAGTCCAGCGTGGTGGCCGCGGGTTCCCCCG
>DASULG010000342.1:0-12808 GCA_036278335.1 Pedococcus sp. | reverse complement strand
AGGACGACAGGGTGCGCAGCGCCTACCTGGGGATGTGACCGTGGACGCCGCAGCCGCCACCCAGACCGCGACCCTGGGTCGCTGGGTCGCCGAGCTGCGCTGGGACACGGTGCCCGACCGGGTGCAGCGCCGCCTCCGGCTCGTGCTCCTCGACGTCCTCGGCGTCACGCTCGTCGGTGCCCAGGACCCCGAGCAGCAACGCCTCGTCGACGTCTGGGACCTCGTCCCGGGACCGGCGCCGGTGGTGGGCAGCGGACATCGGACCAGTGTCGAGGCCGCGGCTTGGCTCAACGCCTCGGCCCTGGTCCGGCTGGAGCTCGACGAGGGCAACAAGTTCGCCAAGGGCCACCCCGCGGCCCACGGGTTTCCCGCAGTCCTCGCTCTGGCGGCGGCGCGCGACGCCGCTCCCGGCGACCTGTTGGCTGCGCTGGTGGCGGCGTACGAGGTAGCGTCGCGGTTCGGGCGAGCGACTTCGCTGCGTGACGGCGCTCACCCGCACGGGTCGTGGGGCGTATCCGGCGCCGCTGCAGGCTGCGCGCGGCTGCTCGGGCTCGACGGTGAGGCCACCGCGGCGGCCATCGACACGGCAGCTGGTATGCCGGTCGCCGCCCACTTCGCCAGTGCTTTGGACGGTAACCGGGTCCGAGACGCGTGGATGGGAGCGGCCAACGTCTCTGGGCTGAACGCAGCTCGCCTGGCAGCAGCCGGCCTCGCCTCGAACACGGGCACGGCGGCATACTCGCTCGGTACGCTGCTCGGCACCTTCAAGGCAGCCGAGCTGACCGCGGAGCTGGGGCAGCGCTGGGATGTGGAGCTGGGCTACTTCAAGCAGCACGCTGCCTGTTCCTTCACGCACGCGGCGGCCGACGCCGTCATCGAGCTGACCACGTCGGGCGAGCTGCCGGACCTGGCCGCCATCGACTCGGTCACAGTGGAGACGCACTCCCTCGCGACAGGCCTGCGGCGCCAGTCCTGGGACAACCGGCTGTCGGCCATGTTCTCGATTCCCTTCGTCGTGGCGGCGGCGCTTGTCCACGGCGAGGTCGGCCCTGACGCCACGCGAGCCGATGCCCTGGACGACCCCGCGGTGCGAGACCTTGCGCAGCGTGTGACAGTCGTCGGTGCGGCAGACCTCGACGCGAGGCTGCCGGCCGAGCGGCCGGTCCGGGTCACCGTCGCCGCTGCGGGCCGCGAGTGGGTGGTGGAGCGTCCAAACCCTGTGGGGGACAGTGCATTCCACCCGTTCGATGAGCAGGCACTAATTGCTCTGCTGAAGCGACTGCTGGGGCCCGAGCGCGAGCTCGAGGCCGCCGTGAGCGTCTTGGACGACCTCTTCAAGGGGGTGTCTGGCGGTGCGGCGCTGCAGGCCCTCTCCGACGCCGGCTCCCTCTCCACTCGGCCACTGCCCGCCCATCCCTGAGAACCGCGAGGACCCTGCAATGCGCATCTTCTCCGTCACGCCCATCCATGTCGGTGCCGAGGAGCTCGGCCGCCGTCAGGCGCGCTACGACGCTCTCCTTCCTGCGGGTGTCACCCTCGATCTCGTCGACATCGGACCGGCCGCGCCGAAGGCTCTCGACACCGCGGAGGACATCGAAGCAAGCACCGCCGCCGTCGTCGCCGCCCTGAGGGCGGCTCCGGACGGCTACGACGTGCTGCTTCCGGATTGCGTGCTCGACCCCGGCGTGGAACAGCTAGCCAGCGAGCTTCCCGTGGTCGGCATCCTTCAGCTGAGCCTGGGGTGGCAGGTGATCCGTGGGCGTTGCAGCGGCATGGTGGCGCGCAACGAGGCCATCTCCGCGGAGCTGATGAAGCGGGCCTGCGCCTATGGCTGGGAGCAGCACGTCATTGGGGTCGAGGTGCTCGGCCTTGACGTCGAAGCCATTGCTGACCACGCACAGTGGGACGGGGCGCTCGACGCCGCGCTCGACCGCTTCGGCTCCAGCGTCTCCACCGTCATCAACGGCTGCTCGGCCGTGCCCGTGAAGCCGCATGGCAAGGTCACTGTGGTCGACCCCACGGCGCTGGCCCTGCGCCTGATCGCGGCGGAGGACGGCCGATGAGCGACGAGCGCCCGGACCTGGTCATCGCGGGAGCGGGCGGCGGCCTCGTCGGTGCCCTGCGGGCAGCCCAGCTCGGCCTCGACGTGCTCGTCGTCGAGGCCAGCCAGCACTACCGCAAAGGCAACAACACCTCGATGTCGACGGCCATGATTCCGGGCGCGGGATCCCGCTGGCAGCGCGAGGCAGGCCTCGAGGACTCGCCCGAGCAGTTCGTCGCCGACGTCCGGGCCAAGACCAAGGGACAGGCGGACGAACGACTCGCTCTCGCTCTGGGCCAGGTCTCGGGACGGCTCGTCGAGTGGCTCGCCGACGACCTGGGCTTGCCGTTGCAGCTCGTCACCGATTTCCACTACCCGGGCCACAGTGTCGACCGGTGCCACACCGTTGAGGGCAGGCACGGGTCCGTGCTGCTGGAGCACCTCGTCCGCCAGGTCCGCGAGTCCGACCGGATCACCATGCTCGTGCCGGCCCGGCTCGTAGACGTCGAGCTGGCCGAGGGCGGCTGCACCGCGGTCATCGAGCAGCCCGACGGCACTGTCCTGCGCGTCGAGGCCGGCGCGGTGCTCCTGGCCACAAACGGCTATGGCGGTGACCGGGCGCTGGTGCAGCAGCACCTGCCGGAAATCGCCGGCGCGGTCTACCACGGCAGCGAGGCTTCGCGTGGCGACGCCCTGCGCATCGGTGAGCAGCTCGGTGCGGACGCGGCCTTCCTCGACGCCTACCAAGGGCACGCTGCGCTCGCCAAGCGAGGGGCCACGCTGGTCGGGTGGTCGACGATCATGCATGGCGGCTTCATGGTCAACCTGTCAGGTCACCGCTTCGGCAACGAGACCACTGGGTACTCGGAGTACGCCGCGCAGCTGGCGGACCAGGAGAAGGCCGAGGGGTGGCTCGTCTTCGACCAGCGCATCCACGACGAGAACCTTGTGTTTACGGACTTCCGCCAGACCGTGGAGGGTGGTGCCCTCGTGTGGGCCGACACCCTCCGCGAGCTCGCCGAGGCCATCTCGGTCGACCCCGAAGCGCTCGTGCAGGAGGCTCAGGGGCTCGCGCAGGTCGCTGCAGGCGCCGCCGAGGACCGCTTCGGCCGCGCCTCGGTCGAGGCGCCGTTGCGCGGTCCCTACGCGGCAGTCCGAGTGGTTCCGGCGCTCTTTCACACCCAAGGCGGCCTCGTCGTGGACGAGCACGCCCGCGTCCTGCGCCCGGACGGAAGGCCAATCCCCGGCGTCTACGCCTCGGGCGGCGCGGCCGAGGGCATCTCCGGACACGGCGCCGCGGGCTATCTCGCCGGCAACGGACTGCTGCCAGCCCTGGGTCTTGCCTTCCTCGCCGCGGAGCACGTCGGCTCCACCGCGCACCCCACCGAGACCACCTCGTCCTGAAGGAGGACACATGCAGCTTGACACCGTGATCAAGAACGTCACCGTCGTCACCACCGAGGACGCTGCCCCGGACAACGGGCAGCGCCTCGACATCGGCATCGTCGACGGGAAGTTCGCCCGCATCGAGTCCGACATCCCAGAGTCCGACGCCACCGAGGTTGTCGACGGCCGTGGGCTCGTGGCGTTCCCCGGAGTCGTGGACGGTCACCAGCACTGGGGCATCTACAACCCCCTCGACGAGGACACCGACACCGAGAGCCGAGCGAGCGCACAAGGCGGCGTCACCACCGGGATCACGTACATGCGAACGGGGCAGTACTACCTCAACCAGGGCGGCCCCTACCGGGAGTTCTACCCGCAGGTGCTCGCCGCCTCCGAAGGTCGGTCCTACATCGACTACGGCTTCCACCTCGCGCCGATGATGCGGGAGCACATCGACGAGATCCCCTCGATCGTGACCGAGTTCGGGGTTCCGTCCTTCAAGATCTTCATGTTCTACGGCAGCCACGGCCTGCACGGCCGCTCGCAGGACCAGAGCGAGTTCCTCATGATCCCGCCGGGGGAGCGCTACGACCTCGCCCACTTCGAGTTCGTGATGCGTGGTGTGCAGAAGGCCCGCGAGGAGCTGCCCGAGCTGGCCGACCAGATCTCCCTGTCACTGCACTGCGAGACGGCCGAGATCATGACCGCCTACACCAAGATGGTCGAGGAGGCCGGCGAGCTGACCGGGCTCGCGGCATACAGCGCCTCGCGCCCTCAGCACTCCGAAGGCCTGGCGATCACGATCGCCTCTTTCCTCGCCGACGAGACCAACCTGCCCAACATCAACCTGCTGCACCTCACCTCGGCCAAGGCTCTCAAGGCCGCGATGCTCATGCAGCAGACGTTCCCGCACGTGAACTTCCGTCGTGAGGTCACAATCGGTCACCTCGTGGCCGACATCGACACGGCGTCAGGCCTCGGTGGCAAGGTCAACCCGCCGCTGCGCCCGCGAGACGACGTCGAGAACCTCTGGGAGCACCTGCTCGCGGGTCACATCGACTGGGTCGTCAGCGACCACGCCTGCTGCAAGGAGGAGATGAAGTTCGGCGAGGACCCCGACAACATCTTCCAGGCCAAGTCTGGCTTCGGCGGCGCCGAGTACCTGCTGCCCGCCCTCGTCAGCGAAGGCACCCGCCGGGGGTTGTCCTACCGACGCATCGCAGAGCTCACCTCGCTCAACCCTGCGGAGCGTTACGGCCTCGGCACCACGAAGGGAAGGATCGCCGTGGGCTACGACGCCGACCTCTGTCTGGTTGATCCGTCGAGCTCGTGGACCATCCACGCCGAGGACTCGGAGTCGACGCAGGAGTACACGCCATTCGAGGGCTTCGAGGTGAGCGCGAAGGTCACTGACACGTGGGTGCGCGGCATGCGCGTCCTCGAGCAGGGCAAGGTCGTCGGTGAGCCTCGTGGACAGTACCTGCGCCGCGGGGTGGCCGCAAAGGGGGATGGGTGAGCTCTCAGGCACCCGAAGGGCCGCTCGCCGGACTGCGGGTCCTGGACCTCTCCACGATCCTGGCTGGGCCGTTGGCGGCGCAGATCTTGGGCGACTTCGGTGCCGACGTCATCAAGATCGAACACCCGTCGCGGGGCGACGGGATGCGCGGGCACGGACTGGACAAGGACGGCCAGCCCCTGTGGTGGAAGATGATCAGCCGCAACAAGCGGACCCTTGGTCTCTACCTGGGCGACCCGGAGGGAGCGCGGATCTTCCGCGAGCTAGCCAAGGCGGCGGACGTCGTGGTCGAGAACTTCCGGCCGGGCACCCTGGAACGGTGGGGGCTGGGCTATGACGTCCTGTCCACGGATAACCCCCGCCTGATCCTGTTGCGGGTCACTGGTTTTGGGCAGCGAGGTCCGTACGCGTCGCGCCCTGCCTTCGGGACGCTCGTCGAGGCGATGAGCGGATTCGCTCACCTCACCGGACAGCCCGATGGGCCGCCGACGCTTCCCGCATTCGGACTCGCCGACTCCATCGCCGGCGTCGCTGCGACGGCTGCCGTGTCGATGGCCCTCTACCAGCGTGAGAAGGACGGCAAGGGCCAGGAGATCGACCTCGACCTGCTCAGTCCGATCATGACCGCGGTGGGCCCCGGTGTGATCTATGCCGACCAGCTCGGCATCGACCAGAACCGCACCGGCAACCGGTCGCTCAACAACGCACCGCGCAACACTTACGAGACGAAGGACGGCCACTGGCTGGCCATCTCCACCAGTGCCAACACCATCGCTGAGCGGGTGCTGCGGCTCGTCGGCCACCCGGAAGTGGTCGACGAGCCGTGGTTCGCGCACGGCCGAAGCCGGGCCGAGCACGCGGATCTCCTCGACGGCTACGTGGGGGAGTGGATTGCCGCACGGGACCGGGCGGAGGTTATGGCCGCATTCGAGGCGGCCGGTGCGGCGGTGGCGCCGGTCTACAAGCCGAGTGAACTGCTCGAGGACCCGCAGGTGCAGGCGCTGCAGCTCATCACAACCGTGCCGGACGAAGACCTGGGTCCGATCCGCATGCAGAACGTCATGTGGCGCATGAGCCGGACACCGGGCAGCATCCGCTCGACTGGGCGTGCACTGGGTGCGGATACCGACGAGATCCTCGAGAGCGACCTGGCTCTCTCAGCTGAGGACGTTCGGAAGCTGAGGGAGCGCGGCGTGGTCGCCTGACCCCGTGTCGTTGGCGGCACGGTAGGCAGCACCTCGAATCTCGCCACGCCGGACGTGGTCAAGGGCCCCTCGTACTTCGCTGTATGCCGTGGCTCGGGCTTCTACGACACAGCGTAAAGGGCCGGGTCAGGCTCCTAGCGGAGTCGAGCGCTTAGGACGGTTTTCAGGTTCCGAGCCGGTCCTCAAGCAGCTTGATGATCGGCCAGGCACCTTCTGACCAGTTCGAGACAACGGTGTAGGTGATCGATGACGAGGGTTGGTGCGCGCTGGTGAACGAGACGCCCGCGTCGTGGCCCTCGAGCCAGACTCCGTCGCCGGTGGCGTGGAGGTGGAACCCGAGGCCGTAGCGCCGGGACTCCTGCGGCCAGTCGCTGCGCGGTCGCACCATCTCGGCGACCCGCTCCGGCGCGACGATCCGTCCGGCGAAGAGCGCGTCCCAGAAGGCGCTCAGGTCGGCAGCGGTCGAGTAGACACCGCCGTCGCCGTTGCCCAGCACCGGGAGATGGAAAACGTTCGTTCTCAGCCCCTCGCTAGCGAGGTAGCCCAGCGCGGCGCGGCCCGGCAGCTCGTCGGAGCGCAGGAACGCGGTGTCGACCATGCCCGCCGGCTCACAGACCAGGGTGCGAACCAGGTGGTGGAAGTCCACGCCGCTCGCGCGTTCGGCCAGCAGTGCGAGGACCACGTAGCCGCCGTTGTTGTACGCGAACCGCTCGCCGGCGGGGAACACGGTCGCGTGCCCGTCCAGCGCCGGCAGGTACTGCACGGTCGTGGCGAGCTCGTGCACGGGCACCGGCATCACGTAGTCGGCGATGTCGCCCAGGGTGTCCTCGTCGAGGTAGTCGCCGATCCCGGACCGGTGTCCCAGCAGCTGTTCGACCGTCACGTCGTCTGCGACGAGGGGCAGGTCTTCACCGAGCAGGGAACGCGCGGTGGTGTGAAGCGCGAGGGTCCCACGCTCGACGAGGCTCATGAGCGTCAGTGCCGTCAGGCCCTTGGTTCCACTCGCGGTCGCGAACTGGGTCTCGACCGTGTTGAGGAGACCGTGGGCGCGGTCGGCATACCCGTATGCCGAGCAGAGCTCGGTCTCGCCTGCGCGGTCGAGGCGGACCACACCGGAAAATCCGGTGCGCTCCGCAGCTTCGTCCACCGCGACCTGAAGCGATTCCATCGCGCTGAATCTAGCAACCATGCGCTCCATAGGACATGTCGCATTTTGCGCCTCATCCCATGCCAGGATCTGCGCCACCACAGGGCTTGGCGGATTGATGTTGAGTGACCAGGTGAGTGACAACGAGGACGGATTCGGACGCACACCGGGGGACGGGGATTGGTTCGTGCTCAAACGGACGCCAAGGAGTCCCCACGGATAGTGGTCTTGTCGTTGACACGGAAAAGGTCACTGGTTCAGACGTCACAGACTTGACGGTCGCGCGATCGGAGCCGGGCGCGCGAATCGCCGCAGCCGGGACGGCACTGCCCACCACTCGTCTGGACGGTCGACGACCGTTGCGTCGAGGCCGTCCTCGACCACCCGTGCCAGCCTCAGCAGGAACGCCGCAATGCCGGCAGCGCCCTGCATCCACGACGTCCCCGGGGGCAGGAGCGGCGGGTGTTGTCGATGCTCGACGAACAGCCAGAAGGCTCCGACATCGTGACGGATGACCCGTTCGAGCAACGCGTCACCCATGGTCCGGGCGGCGGCGAGCAGTGGCCCGGCGAGGATTGGATCCTGCGCGTCCTGGGCCGCGTCGAGAAGCACGTCGCCGACACCCGCCGTGCCGCAACAACGACCGTCGTTGTCCCAGAACCCGGGGCGCAGCCGTCGCGGCACCCCGGAGTCGAGGACGGACCGCAGGCACCGCTGGCGTGCCTCCACCACCCCGATGCCGTTCACCTCCTCCACACCGGCACGGGCCAGGGCCGCAAAGAGCTGGGAAGTCCCCGTGGGACCGTGGCACCAGGAGTAGGTCACGGGCTCGACCACCCGCTTCGCGGGCGGAATGGTGTGCGGCACGACGAACCCGCCGTTGTCCATCGAGCCGACCGCCAGCAGGTGCTGAGCGCCAAGCACCGCGGCGTCGACGAGCTCCGGCCGGTCGAGGGCCATCCCCGCGACTGCCAGCGCACTGGCGATGCCGGCCGTGCCGTGAGAGTAGTTGGGGAGGCGGGAGTCGGCACCGGACCAGCAACCCCAGTCCAGGCCCGCCTCGCTGCGATCCGCAGCCCTGACCAAGGCGTCCGCGCCGACGGCCGTAAGGTTCTCCCCGTCAGCACCGCCGATCCACACGGCGGTCATGACGACCCCGGCAGTGCCCATCACCACGTCGTGGAAACAGCGGCCAGCTGCCCCTGAGACCTCGAGCGTCGTCACCCAGCCGTCGGGGACTCTCAGCTCCTCGAGCCGCCGCAGGGCATGTGGAGCTGCGGTCGGCGACAGCATCCGCAGCGCCGTGGCGTCACCGGCTAACCCGTCGTACAAGGACGGTTCCGACCGGGTCGCCACCATCGCGGAAAGCCGGTCCACTATCCCATCGCGCAGCCGGTGCTCGGCGTCGGTCCACGAGCGGGCTTCGACGATCTCGGCCAGCACCGGCGCCAAACCCGCGACCCCTGCATACAGCGAGTCCCGGTCGGCGGGAGGGCCGACCGACTCCCATCCGGCCTCCACCGACGCTGGGAGCCAGGGGCCCCCGTCGTCGCGCACGTGGTCCAGCACCCAGGACCAGGCCTGCTGACCGACCTGCCGGTACTCCTCAGTCGAGGCCACCAACGCAGTCTATGCGGGGTCGACCAGTCAGTTGCTCCACTGCGCGGTGGGCAGGAGAAACCATGCGCGCCAACCTCGCGCAACTGCACAAGGTTGCGGACCCCCGGCCACTCCGTTGGGCCTAGGGCAGACGAGCTCGGAGGAGAACCCCTGGACGCCAGCGGTTGCGGGTCGCATGGTCGCACCGCCACTGGCGGCATTGTCCGACCTTCAGGGTGACCAAGCCCCCACCGGATTGTCGTCGTTGCAGTCTCCATCGATCGCGGCGGAGTGGTGCAGTTGCAGTTCGTTGCGACTGCCAAATCTTTGGTTGGCCACCCACGAGCCGACTCTCGACGGGTGCAGGTTCTTCCCGGGCCCGATGGCCGTGATGAGCAGGGCGAGCCGTTCCTGCTCACGCTCGACCGTGACGGCGGTCTCGCTTGCGGCGTCGGTCCGGTCACCACCCTCCGCGGTCCACGACCTCGTCGAAGGGGCGGCGGTTCAGCCGCTCGATGACGGCCAACGGCTTGTCCGACGGATAGCCGACGGAGAGTACGTAGGCCCTGGCGCGACGACCGCGATCGCGGCCGCCGCTCCGGCGACATGCTTGGCGTCCTGCCAGACCTTCGCCAGCTCGACCAGTTGCGCCCCGTTCGTGACGAGCGCCGTGTGTGGCCACCATCGGCGGAGTCGGCTATTCACCGCGCGGTCTGCGGCAGATCCGGTCGCGTGTGTGCGGTGCGTCTTAGCCTGTCTGCATGCGACGCTTTGACGACGAAGACCTGACCGGGGCGGAGTTCCGCGAATGCGACCTGAGCGGGGCGCGTTTGGTCGGTGTTGTCATGCAGAACGTTGAGATCGACGGCCTGGTCACCAACCTCAAGGTCAACGGGGTCGAGGTGATGCCGTACGTCGAGGCGGAGCTCGACCGCCGCCATCCGGTGCGGCTGCTCATCCGCTCCGATGAGCCGGGTGACCTGCGAAGGGCGTGGCGACAGGTGGGGGATGACTGGGCCACGACAATCGAGCGAGTCCGGTCTATGCCCGAGGGCAGCGAGCATCAGGGTGTCGACGGCGAGTGGTCGATGGTCGAGACCCTGCGGCACCTCGTCTTCGTGCACGACTCTTGGTTCCGGCGCTGCGTGCTTGGACTGACCGAGCCGTTCACGGCGATGGGACTGGCATCTCCGTTCGTGCCGGATCAGGAGGAGCTGGGTCTCGACCAGTCGGCCCAGCCGGCTCTCGACGAAGTGCTCATCGTGCGCAACCGGCAGGCGTCGGAGATTGAGGCGTGGCTGGCCGAGGTCACACCCGAACAACTCGCAAAGCCCGCGCCGGTGCCGGACGACGACAGATGGCCGCCGTATGCCAAGGGCCGGCGCGTGCAGCAATGCCTAGCCACTGTGCTCAACGAGGAATGGGAACACCACGGCTTCTGCATGCGCGACCTGGACAAGTTGTCGCGGCGGGGGGTCTTGTAGAACGTCTCGAACCATCACCGCACGCTCCTCGGCAGATCCGGTTGAGAGAGACCCAGCCGGAAGGCGGCGGAATGACCGCGCCCTGTCATTGCAGAGTGAGAGGCGCCTTGTAGACGAACCATGCAACTGCCAGGCAGTTGGCGATGACCGTGCCCCAGAAGATGGTGCGGAACGGTTGTTTGGTCGTCTTGTGTCGAAAGAACCGTCGCGCGATCAGCGCACCCGGCCAGCCACCCCCGAGGGCAATCGTGTGGAGGGTGGACTCCGACGTGCGCCACTTGCCCTGCGCCGCTGCGGACTTGTCAGCGCCGTACATGATGAACGCAACTCCGCTGAACAGGCCGTAGCTGGCCAACACGATGACGGGCACCTTGTCCAGCACCAGTAGGCCAACCAGGAGGGCGAAGAACAGCGCTGCCGTGGCGAGCGCCAGCAGTAGCCCGCTGGCGCCTGTGCGGTTGGCCAGTCCGCCGGCCTCATACCGCACCTGCGATGCGCGCGCCCGCTTCCGCTCGTCTCGAACCTCGGCGTACGAGACCCCACAACCGGTGACCGGCCGCCGGCCACGCGGGAAGGCACTTACGTGTACGAACACCCGCGCGCCTCCAGAAGCCGGCGTGATGAAGCCGAAGCCCCGGCCGTCGTCCCAGTCCTCCAACACCCCCCGCTGGCGCCCGACGCCGTTGTCTGAGGGCACGTCGTCCGCTCCTTGGCTCGGAAATCGCCAGGCCGGACAGCCTGGGTCGTGGTGCAGCTGCCCAACTAGGGCAGAACCAGTCATCGTGATCGGCATTATGCGATGTTCGCGTTCGCGACGGGTCGAACTGGGAGAAGAACGTTTCCTCAGGCGTCGGAAGGACGCATCTCATCAGCGGCTACCGCACCTGCGCCCAGCTGCGCTTGAGGCAGGCCTGACGAAGTGGGGTGGGTAGTGTCAAGATGTCCGCGTGGCGTCGGAGACTCGAATGGTGGCCTTGGGCTTCGGCAAGTTCGCGCGTGCAGACCGCATCTTCGCGCTCGAGCGAATCACCGGTGAGGAACGCGGTGAGGGCCGCCGCACCCGGGTCTGGATCGATGGAGTCGCCGATCCCTTGATCGCCTCAAGGACGGAGGGCACCATTCTTCGTGACATGGGGCAGGAGGCCGCCATCGCCGGCCCTGAGTTCGACGAGGCGTTGGACTTGGCCGCGCGGCTGGCAGCAGCAGCCGAGGCGGGTCGGGTGGACCTGAGTGATCTTGGTCGTCGAGCGCGACGGCTTCTGGCCTCGACGACCAAGTCTGCTTCTGCATAGTCGCGCGAGAACTCGGGAACCCGGGAACTCGGGAACGAGTCGCTCGCGGCGGAAGGGCGTGGGCCTCAGCCAAGGGGCGATGTGTGTATCGCAGCCGTCACCAACACCGGCGCGAGTTCACCGGTCAGGGCCGTCTTGCGTGGTACTGCTCGAATGCCTCGGGTAGCGGCACGGTCAGGTTCTCGAAGTTGGCCTTCAGCCCGTTGGAGGCGATGGTGACCGGAACCCGACCAACCTGCGGTTCGCGTCAGCCGCCAGGCTGGCGAACCACCCCAGTCGAGCCAGGTAGAGCTCCGGGTCGCGCACGTTGACCACGACGTGTGAGCTGCCGAAGGCACCCCCATTCCGAAACCGAGGTGACGTCGGACCACATCACCCGGCCCACCGCCACGGCGGAACTCTGACCCTCGAAGCCCGTGTCGTCCACGACCAAGTGGGCCAGCCCGCAGGCACAGGAGGATCCGCGTCAGGCCCGAAGTTGGTGAACGTGATGACGCCGGCAGCGCCGACGAGCAGTGTGATGGCCGACCCCTGAGCCAGGATTGTGAAGGACGCCACGACGAACAGGACGGACCCCAGAGTGGACAGCAACATCTTGACTCGGCTGCGCTCAACCACGACCTGCACCACCTCGGTTGCCCCAAACCGTGCCGCATCGTCGGCTGGCGGTTGTCACGGACGAACCGGCAGGCGGCGAGGTGATCGGGGGGTCCGCGAGTGGTGCGGATGACGACAGAGAACTCGACTGACGATCGACGTCCGTCGCACTCGCCGGACGTTATCTGGGCATCATGGACGCGAACCCTGGGGGATAGGAACGGACGCGCACGCGCCACGCGATCTTGCTGGGCTGTACCTTCGTCCGCTGGAGTCAGACGAGGGTATGAGTAGCTTGATGGAGATGCTTGAGGATCCGGACCGGTGATTCGGGATGGACGTCGCCGGTCGGCTTGGGCATGTGAGTGCCTTGGTCAAGTGACGGACTCGCGTGCCTCTTCCTCGTCAGACGTTGTCGAGGAAGCGGAGCACGCGCTCCACCAACAGGGCCGCAGCCGCCTGATCGTACGACGGCAGCGAGGAGTCGGCGAAGAGGTGCTCATTGCCGGGGTAGAGGAACAGCTCCGCCTGGTCTGTGGAG
>DASULG010000341.1:0-7495 GCA_036278335.1 Pedococcus sp. | reverse complement strand
GGGCCCACCACCTCGGCCGTGGGCTGGTAGCGCCACAGGTCGAAGCGGTAGTCGACGATGACGTCGGCCGTGAACACTGCCGGTGCTCCTACCCGCACGGGGGCGGTGGTGGAGACGTATGCCGGCGTGACGTCGGCGTTGAGCAGACAGGGCACCGGGCGGGTCCCGCAGGTGCGTGTGCTGAAGCTGCTCGCGGTGTAGTTCGTCGAGGCCCCGTCGTCGAGGGTGACCTTGCGGGCCGCGTTGTCCGCCGCCACGGCGCCAGCCTCGGCAGAGCGGGGAGCGGCGACCTCCGTGGTCTGGATCAGCGGGATGGTGCCCACTGCCAGACCGACCTCGCCGTACTGGTTGGTGGCGTAGGTGTTGGTCACGGTGTAGGCGCCGCTGGGCCGGAACAGCATCCCCTCGAGCGTCTCGCGCTGCGCGTCCGTGCCGGGCCAGGGGTTCGTCGCCGGCGTCACCGGGTCGAAGTCGGTGCCGGCGTCGGTGATGTCCTGGCCGGTCGCCTCGAGCCGGGTGAGGCCGAAGTACTCGGACACCTCGCCGGTGACCTCGACGTAGTTGCCGATCTGGGCGTCGGGGTCGAGCGCGCCGGCGGCCTGGTAGACGAACACACCGTCGGAGGGAGCACTCAGGTCGTGCTCGCCGCCGGTGCCCTCGGTCTGGAGGTAGAAGCCGCGGAAACCGCCTGTGGGATAGGCCGCCGTGACGACACCCCGCGTGGTCACGGTCTGGCCCGCCACCGGCGAGGTGGCGCCCGCGCCCTGGATCTCAGCGATCGTGCGCGTCTGGGGTCCCGGCGGCGGCGGCACACACGCATCGCCGCACTGCTCGGGGGTCGGCGGGTTGCTGAGCGTGAAGTCGGCGCTGTTGCTCGCGGTGTTGGTGTGCGCCGCGTCGCGGGTGACCGAGGTGGCGGCCGTCGTCGCCGGCGCGGTTGCTGTGCCGGCGAAGTCGTTCGCCGACCCCCATCCGACGAAGTCGACGACCTGCGGCAGCTGCGAGCAGCTGCTGGCGCAGGCGGCCAGGGCCGTCGCCGTGTTGACCAGGGCCACCTTGCCGCCGCTGCCCCCCATGGGGATCACGCCGTCGATGTCGGCGGGAACGTCGACGGTCCCGCCCGTGCCCGAGGCCTCCCCCACCACCAGCGACGCGCCTGCCGGCAGTACGCCGGTCAGGTCGGTCTTCTGCCAGGTGCCGGTCCCCGTGGTCGAGTTGTACTGCACCGACCAGCCGTCCAGCGTCACCGCGGTGGCGCTCACGTTGGCCAGCTCGATGAAGTCCCGCCGGTAGGTGGCACCGGAGTTGCCACCACCCCCGTAGACCTCGTTGATGACGACCGCGGCGCCGGTCGACGGCGCCGCCTCCGCCGTCGCGGCAACGGCCACCATGCCTGTGGCCAGCGCTGCCGCGCTGGCCACAGCCGTCACACGTCTGCGTTCTATCCGCACAGATTCCTCCACCCCTGCTGACTGGTGTCTGCCCAGGTCGTGGGCAGACCGCGGTCAGTGAACCACGTTGTCGCGGAGTGGCGGCGCGCCCAGACGCGCTCCTTACCTGCTGTTTACCGAGTCAGGGAGGCGAGCGGAACATCCGGGTCGGCAAGGCGGGCGGGATCGACCGTCTGGCCGGAGCGGATCAGCTCCTTGATCTCGTCGACGACGTCCCAGATGTTCACGTTCATCCCGGCCACGACTCGGCCGTTGCTGAGCCAGAACGCGATGAACTCGCGGGCCTGGAGATCGCCGCGGACCACGACCTCGTCGTCCGGTCCGCCCATGCCGATGTACTCCATCCCCAGGTCGTACTGGTCGGTGAAGAAGTACGGCAGGTCGTCGTAGACCGCCTCCCCGTCGAGCATCCCGGAGGCAACTGCGGCCGGCTGGTTCAGCGCGTTGGCCCAGTGCTCCACGCGGATCCTGCGCCCCAGCGACGGGTGCTCGTGGTTGGCGATGTCGCCCGCGGCGAAGATGTCCCGGTCGCTGGTGCGGCCCTGGGCGTCCACGAGCACCCCGTTGTCCACCTTCAGTCCGGCGCCCTCGGCGAGCTCGACGAGCGGGGCCGCGCCGACGCCGACCACCACGGTGTCTGCCGGCAGCCGCGTGCCGTCGGCCAGCACCACCGCGCTTGCCCGGCCGGACTCGCCCTCGATGCTGGCCACCTGGACGGAGGTCCGCAGGTCCACGCCGTGCTCGCGGTGGAGCTGGGCGAACACCTCGGCGATGCGACTCCCCAGGACCCGCACGAGGGGCAGCTCCAGCGCTTCCAGCACCGTGACAGAGGCACCGGCCTCGGCCGCCGCCGACGCCGCCTCGAGCCCGATCCAGCCGCCGCCGACGAAGACGACGCGCGCGCCGGGCCTGAAGGCCGCCCGGAGCCGGTCGCTGTCCTCGATCGTGCGCAGGTACAGGACTCCGTCGAGGTCGGCCCCCGGCAGGCTGATGCGGCGCGGTACGCTCCCGGTCGCCAGCAGCAGCCGGTCGTAAGGCATCCGCTCGCCCGACTCCGTCTCTATGACGTGGGCCGCGGCGTCCACCCGGCTCACGCGCGTCCCGAGGTGCAGCTGCACGCCGTGTTCGGTGTACCACGACCGCTCGTGGACGAAGGCCTCTGCGAGGTTCTCCCCCGTCTTCAGGTATGCCTTGGACAGCGGGGGGCGCTCGTACGGGAGGTGGGGCTCGGCGGC
The DNA here is from genome assembly GCA_036278335.1 of Pedococcus sp. Classification (GTDB taxonomy): domain Bacteria; phylum Actinomycetota; class Actinomycetes; order Actinomycetales; family Dermatophilaceae; genus Pedococcus_A. The sequence goes on along the minus strand of DASULG010000341.1, from coordinate 4,809 downwards.
ATACAGCTCGATCTCGCCGTCGAAACCCTGTTCCCGCAGCGCCTCGGCGCCCTTGGCGCCCGCCAGCCCACCACCAACGATCACGAACCTGCGCTTGTCAGCCATGGCGTCAGCATCGGCCCCCGAGCGGGACAACGCAACGGGCCGGCACACCCCAGGGGTGTGCCGGCCCGTTGCCGATAGGTGGTGGCGTCAGTTGGCCGCGTCCTCCGAGGAGGCGGGGGCGCCACCCTCGTGAGCCTCGACGAGCTGGTCGGCCTCGGGCGTGCCCGAGCCCTGGTCGGCACGGTCACCGCGGTCGCGGCGGCGGGTGCGGCCGCGCGTGCGACCGCCCTCGCGGCGCTCGCCACGCTCCTCGCGGTCGCCGCGCTCCTCGCGGTCGCCGCGCTCCTCGCGCTCACCAGACTCCTGCTCAGCCGACTCACCGGCGTCGCTGGAATCGGCAGCCTGGGCCTGCTCGCCGCCCTCGCCCTCGGGAAGGACCGCAGCCAGCGAGAGCTTGCCGCGCGGGTCGATCTCCTTGAGCTCGACCTGGACCTTCTGGCCCACGGCCAGGACGTCGTCCACGTTGTCGATCCGCTTGCCGCCGACGAGCTTGCGCACCTCGGAGATGTGCAGCAGGCCGTCCTTGCCGGGCAGCAGGGAGATGAACGCGCCGAAGGTGGTCGTCTTGACCACCGTGCCGAGGAATCGCTCGCCGACCTCGGGCATCTGCGGGTTCGCGATCGCGTTGATCATCGCCCGGGCAGCCTCGGCCGACGGGCCGTCGGTGGCGCCGATGTAGACGGTGCCGTCGTCCTCGATGGAGATCTGCGCACCCGTCTCGTCCTGGATCTGGTTGATCATCTTGCCCTTCGGGCCGATGACCTCGCCGATCTTGTCGACCGGGACGTTCACCGAGATGACGCGCGGCGCGAACGGGGACATCTCGTCCGGGGCCTCGATGGCCTCGTTCATGACGTCCAGGATGTGCAGTCGCGCGTCGCGGGCCTGGGTCAGCGCGCCAGCAAGGACCGAGGCGGGGATGCCGTCGAGCTTGGTGTCGAGCTGGATGGCCGTGACGAACTCGCGGGTGCCGGCGACCTTGAAGTCCATGTCGCCGAACGCGTCCTCGGCGCCGAGGATGTCGGTCAGCGCGGCGTACTGCGTCTGGCCGTCGACCTCGTCGGACACCAGCCCCATGGCGATGCCGGCGACCGGGGCGCGCAGCGGCACACCGGCGTTGAGCAGCGACAGGGTGGAGGCGCAGACCGAGCCCATCGAGGTGGAGCCGTTGGAGCCCAGCGCCTCGGAGACCTGCCGGATCGCGTAGGGGAACTCCTCGCGCGTCGGCAGCACGGGCATGAGCGCCCGCTCGGCGAGCGCGCCGTGGCCGATCTCGCGGCGCTTGGGGCTGCCCACGCGACCGGTCTCACCGGTGGAGAACGGCGGGAAGTTGTAGTTGTGCATGTAGCGCTTGCGGGTCACCGGGGAGAGCGTGTCCAGCTGCTGCTCCATGCGCAGCATGTTCAGCGTGGTGACACCCATGATCTGGGTCTCGCCGCGCTCGAAGATCGCCGAGCCGTGCACGCGCGGCAGGACCTCGACCTCGGCGCCGAGGGCGCGGATGTCGGCGAGGCCACGGCCGTCGATGCGGACCTTGTCGCGCAGGATGCGCTGACGGATCAGCTTCTTCTGCACGGAGCGGTAGGCGGCGGAGATCTCCTTCTCGCGGCCCTCGAACTTACCGGCGAGGGAGGCCTTGACGGCGTCCTTGATCCCGTCGATGCGCTCCTCACGCTCCTGCTTGCCGGCGATGACGAGCGCCTGCGCGAGGTCGGCGGAGGTCGCAGCCTCGACGGCGGCAAACACGTCGTCCTCGTAGTCGAGGAAGATCGGGAACTCCTGGACCGGCTTGGCCGACTTGGACGCCAGCTCGGCCTGGGCCTCGCAGAGGACCTTGATGAACTTCTTCGAGGCCTCGAGGCCCTCGGCCACGACCTCCTCGGTCGGCGCCTGCTTGCCCTCGTTCTTGACGAGGTTCCAGGTGGCGTCCGTCGACTCCGCCTCGACCATCATGATCGCGACGTCGTCACCGACAACGCGACCGGCGACGACCATGTCGAAGGTCGAGCGCTCGGCGTCGGAGAAGTTGGGGAAGGCCACCCACTGGCCGTCGATCAGGGCGACGCGGACGCCGCCGATCGGGCCGGAGAACGGCAGACCGGAGATCTGGGTGGAGGCGCTCGCCGCGTTGATGGCGAGAACGTCGTACTGGTGGTCGGGGTTGAGCGCGAGCACCGTGATGACGACCTGGACCTCGTTGCGCAGGCCCTTGGTGAAGGTCGGGCGCAGCGGGCGGTCGATCAGGCGGCAGGTGAGGATCGCGTCCGTGGACGGGCGGCCCTCGCGGCGGAAGAACGAGCCGGGGATCTTGCCCGCGGCGTACATGCGCTCCTCGACGTCGACCGTCAGGGGGAAGAAGTCAAAACCCTCGCGCGGGCTCTTGCCGGCGGTGGTGGTGGAGAGGAGCATCGTGTCCTCGTCCAGGTATGCGGCGACTGCGCCGCCGGCCTGCTTGGCCAGGCGCCCGGTCTCGAACCGGACGGTGCGGGTGCCGAAGCTGCCGTTGTCGAGCACGGCTTCGGCGAACTGGATCTCTGGACCCTCCATTGGGCCCTCCTTCTGTCTCTCATGCGAACCGCGTGCATCGTCGTTGTGCACGGGTTTTCTTCTCTGGTCAATCCGGTATGCAGTTGTGCTGGCGGGGTGTGGACCCCGTCCCGGACCGGGATGTCCTGGTCCTCAAACGAAAAGGAGCGGTCCGCGTGAACATGCGGGACCGCTCCCTCTCGGATGTCTTATCGGCGCAGACCGAGGCGCTTGATCAGCGAGCGGTAGCGCTCGATGTCGACGCTCTCGAGGTAACGCAGCAGGCGACGGCGACGGCCGACCAGGAGCAGCAGGCCCCGGCGGCTGTGGTGGTCGTGCTTGTGCTCCCGAGAGTGCTCGGTGAGGTCCTTGATGCGCTGCGTGAGCAGGGCGATCTGCACCTCAGGCGAGCCGGTGTCACCCTCGTGGGTGGCGTACTCGGTCATGATCTGCTTCTTGACGTCAGCCTCAAGCGACATGGGCGACACTCTCCTTCTCGGGGTTTCAGCGCGGTGCCACAGGGCATATCCACCTGGGCTCTATCAATCCGCGGCCGGTCTACGGCAGGAATCAGGCTATCAGCGCACCCCGCGGGGCCCTAATCGCCTCAGGCGGGTCGTCGGCTGGGCGCGCACGGCGTGGCGGTCATTGACACGCGCGCTCGGGATCGACGCCGAGAGCCATGGCGAGGGCTTGGCTGCGAGCCTGCCACCAGGGGGTGCGGCCATACATCCGGCTCAGGCGACGGTACTGCAGCTCAGGCTCCGTGGGGTGCTCCCCGCTGGCGCGACCCGATGCGCGTCGACGATCTCGTTCCTCCCTGCGCTGGTACCACGCACGAACCTGGGCTCGGTCGTAGCGCGGGGACCACGCGCCCGGCAGCTGGTCCGGCGGCTGCACGTCGAGATGAGCCGGATACCGACGCCCCGCGTTGTCCCTGGCCGTCTCGACCGCGAACGGGTCCACCTCGTTGCCCTGCTCGTCCACGACCGCCAGCCGCAGGCCCGCCAGGGACAGCAGCAGGTCGAGGGTGTCCGCGTGGACGCGCCGCGTGCCGGACTCGAATGCCGCGACCTGCGACTGGCTCACCCGAGCCAGCGCCGCCAGCTCGCGCTGGCTGAGATCCGCCCGTCGACGAGCGCGGGCCAGGTACCGGCCTGCGTCAAAGGGCTCTCGTGCAGCATCGGCTCCCCCGTTGCGCCCCATCACGACCCTCCCGTTGGGTTCCATCACACCGCTCCCCGTCCCCGTAGTCCACACTCGGCGAGGCGGCGTCCCCCTTGCCGCACTCCCACGTGGCGCCGCCCCCATGACCCACAACCCACAGCCTGCACGGAGCCACCGACAGCGGAGCGCGGCGCTGTGGTGCCGGCCTGGCCCACTGGGTCTCCGCGCACGACTGCGTCACTGATCGCACCCGGCGATCAGTGACGCAGTCGCCACCAGCACCCCCGATGCCACGGCTGCGGCCAGGTGCTCCCCCGATGCCCCGGCGGTCGGCGGGTTGCTCGCCAACCGGCGGGCCGCCGAGGGCGCAGGTCGCATGGCGCGATGGGCTGCATGTGGCTTGGATGGGCCCATGCAGATGCCGAAGCACAGCGAAGAGGACAAGGCGCGGTTCCGCGGGCTCATCCCGCAGTCGCCGGGTGTCGAGGTCAAGCCGATGTTCGGCAGCCTGGGTGCGTTCGTGAACGGCAACATGTTCGCGGGCCTGTTCGGGGAGAGCGTCGGGGTCAAGCTCGACGAGGCGGGCCTCGAGGCGTTGCGGGCGATGCCCGGAAGTGCACCGTTCGGGCCGGCCGAGCGGCCGATGGGCGGTTACCTCTCCCTTCCCCAAGACCTCTCCGATGAGGAGATGACCGCCTGGATCGAGCGGGCGCGCGACCACATCGCCACATGCCTCCCAAGGCCAAGAAGCCGCGGAAGTAACCCGCGCGCGGACCGACCCACTCTCAGGCCTGGAGGACGCGCTCGGACCGCACCATTCGCAGACCGCGCACCCATTCGCAGGCCGCGAACCCGCGCTCAGGCCTCACCGGAAGAGGGGTGGCGCCTGGCCGGGCAGGAGCCGGCGGCTCAGTCAGCGCGTGCGGCGCGCCACTCGTCGGCGCGGATGGCGTACACCGCCAGGTCCGTCCACTGGCCCTTGAACCACGACGCCCGCTCGAACAGCGCCTC
>DASULG010000340.1:0-13848 GCA_036278335.1 Pedococcus sp. | reverse complement strand
CAGCTCGGAGGTGGCGCGGACGGCGTCCTCGGTGCTCGCCCCCGGGACGAAGCGCCGGACCACGCTGCGGCTGACCGGTGCCGTCTCCACCATCCTGCGGACGGTGCCGCTCTTGGAGAGTTGCAGCAGCGAGTTGCGCAGCAGGTCACTGGGGTCCACAGAGATCCTTCCGACAGCGGCCACGCCCTTCGTGACCGCCGCCAAGGCTAGCCCTTCCGGCTCAGGGGGTGCGCCGGCGGAGGGTGAGCGAGCCGAGCAGCAGGGAGCCCGCGATCCACAGGGCGATCACGGCAAGATCGGGCCCGGCCTCCCCGAGCGGCTCCGTCTGGGCCGCCACCGCGTTCATCGCGTCGACGGCATACGAGAGGGGCAGCACGTCCGAGATGGGCTGCAGCACCGACGGCAGCTGGTCACGCACGACGAGCAGCCCGCACAGCAGGAACTGCGGCAGCACGAAGGCCGGCATGAACTGCACCGCCTGGAACTCGGTGCGGGCGAACCCGCTGGCGAGCAGGCCGAGCGCGGTGCCCAGCACGGCGTCGGCCACGGCAACAGCGACGAGCACCCACGCGGGGCCGCTGACGTCGAGGCCGCACACATAGATCGCAAAGGCTGAGGCCACCACCGCCTGGAGGATGGCCATCACGCCGAAGGCGAGGGCGTAGCCGAACATCAGGTCGGCCTTGCCCATGGGCGTGGTGAGCAGGCGCTCCAAGGTCCCCGACGTGCGCTCCCGAAGGGTGGCGACGCTGGTGACGATGAACATGACGACGAAGGGAAAGACCCCGAGCAGCGCCGGCCCGATCCGGTCGAACACCGGTGTGCTGTTGTAGATCCACGCCAGCAGCCCGAGCAGGACCACCGGCACGAGCAGCATCAGCGCAATCGTGCGGTGGTCGATACGCAGCTGCCGCAGGACCCGGCCCGCCACCACCAGCGTGCGCCGCGCACTCATCGGACCCCCGCCTCGGCAGCGTCGATCAGGGCCAGGAAGGCCTGTTCGGCGTCGGCGGCGCCAGTGCGCTCGAGCAGGGCGGGCAGCGGCTCATCGGCCATCAGCTGCCCCTCGCGCAGCAGCAGCAGCCGGTCGCAGCGGGTCGCCTCGTCCATCACGTGGCTGGAGACCAGCAGCGAGGTGCCGGCGTCCGCGAGCCGGTGGAAGAGCTGCCAGAGGTCACGGCGCAGCACCGGGTCGAGCCCGACGGTGGGCTCGTCGAGCACCAGCAGGTCGGGCTCGCCCACCAGGGCGGAGGCGAGGGACACCCGCGAGCGCTGGCCGCCGGAGAGGTGGCCGGCCAACACCGTGGCGTGGCTCTGCAGGTCCACCACCTCGATGGCCCGCTCGGCGGACTCGAGCGGGGCCCCGAGCATCCTGGCGAAGAAGCGGACGTTGTCGCGCACGGTGAGGTCGTCGTAGATGCTCGGCGACTGGGTCACGTAGCCCACCCTGTCGCGCAGGGCCGCCCCGCCGGCGGGGTGGCCCAGCACGGTGACCGTGCCCGAGGCGACCACCTGCACGCCGACGATCGCCCTGATGAGGGTGGACTTGCCGCTGCCGCTCGGCCCCAGCAGGCCCACGACCATCCCGCTCGGGATCCGCACGGTCAGCCCCGGCAGCACCTCGCGGCCGCCCCTGACCACGCGCAGCGCCTCAACCTCGATCGCGTGATTCATCACATGGTGAAATATAGTGCGGCGAGGGTCGGCGGACAAGGGTTTTCTCGGCGCGCCGGGCTGCCTGCCCGGGGAGCGGCGTCACCGACGGGTTCACGGCGTCTTCACGGAGCCAGGTAGCGCTGGATCGTGGGGCCGACCAGCGCGACCAGGTCCTCCCGCGAGGCGTCGACGATCGCCGGGAAGTCGACGATGTAGCGCATCATCGCCACGCCTACCATCTGCGCGGCCGCCAGGCCGGCCCGCAGCTCCGCGCTGGCCAGGTCGGCCCGGGCGTCCACGGGCGTCAGCTCGGTGGCGATGCGGCCGAAGATCTCGCGCGTGAGGAACTGCCGCAGCATCCGAGCCGCGTCGTCATGGGAGACCGCGGAGCGCATCACGCCCTGGAACCGCTGGCGCCCCTCTGGCGAGTCCCACACGTGCAGGAACGTCTGCACGACCGCCGCGCCCACCTGCTCGCGCGGCACGGCCAGGACCTCGTCGATCAGGGCGCTGGGGTTGACGGGCAGGTCCATGACCTGGGCGAACAGGGCCGGCTTGCCCTCGAAGTAGTGGTGCACCAGCGCCGGGTCGACGCCGGCACGCCGCGCGATGCCGCGCAGCGAGGTCGCGTCGTAGCCCTGCTCCGCGAACTCGGCCCTGGCCGCTGTCAGGATGCCCGAGCGGGTGTCCTCGCCTCCCGGCCGGCGGCCCCTGGGACTCATGTCGACTCGAGGGTGCGGGCCGAGGCAAGGTGCAGCCGGGCGAAGGCGAGCGCCGCCGTCAGGTCGACCTCCCGCTCCTCTGGCGCGAGCTTCCGGGTGCCGACCTCGACCACCACGGTTCCCGAGTACTCCTGCGTGGCAAGGGTTTCGAGGAACTCCGCGCAAGGCTGCCCACCACGCCCCGGCACCAGGTGCTCGTCCTTGGCGGACCCCGTGCCGTCAGCGAGGTGCACGTGGGTCAGCCGTGGGCCGAGGTCGTCGGCCATCTGGAGGGCGTCCGAGCCCGCCGTGGCGGTGTGCGAGAGGTCGAGGGTCACGTTGGCGTAGGGCAGCGGCACCGGGTCCCAGCCGGGCAGGTAGGCGAGGTACTCGCGGTTCCTCGCGCGCCAGGGGAACATGTTCTCCACCGCCAGGCGGATCCCGGTCTCGCGCTCGCGCAGCGCGACACCGTCGACGAACTCGCGGGCGTAGTCGCGCTGCCACCGGAACGGCGGGTGGAGCACCACCGTCTCGGCGCCCACCTCCAGCGCGAGCTCGATGGACTTGTCGACCTTGGTCCACGGGTCGGTGCTCCACACCCGCTGGGTCAGCAGGAGGGTCGGCGCGTGGACCGACAGGACCGGTATGCCGTGGTGGCGCGAGAGCGCCGCCAGCGCGCCGGGCTCCTGTGAGATGGGATCGGTCCAGACCATGACCTCGACGCCGTCGTAGCCGAGCCGGCGCGCGAGGGCGAAACCCGCCGCGCACCCCTCCGGGTACACCGATGCCGTGGACAGGGCGACCCTGGCCCCGGGCACGGAAACGGCGGCGGACATGGATCGAGCCTAGCGAGCGGGCGGCCCGGTCAGCCCATGCTGTCGAGGCGCTGGAGGATGAGCCCCTCGCGCAGCGCCCACGGGCAGATGTCGAGACGGTCGACCCCGAGCAGGTCCATCGCCGCCTCGGCCACGATCGCCCCGGCGAGCAGCTGCCTGGCGCGGGACGCGGAGACCCCCGGGAGCGCGACGCGCTCGGCCGCGGTCGTGCGCGACAGCAGCTGCACGACGTCGCCGAGGGCGGACCGCTCGAGGACGCGGCCGGCATACGGCCCCTCACTGCTCGGGGCCGCGCCGGCGATGCGCGCCAGCGAGCGCATCGTCTTGGACGTCCCCACGGCGCGGTCCACCTGGCCGACCTTGGTGATCGGCCGCACCTCGCTGGCGATGGCTGCCCGGATCACCCTGCGCGCGGCCCGCACGGTCTCTGGTGCGGGCGGGTCGCCCTGCAGCAGGTCCCGGGTCAGCCGGCCGGCGCCCAGGGGCAGGCTCACCGCGGCATCCGGCGCCTCGTCCATGCCGGCCGCCAGCTCGAGGGAACCACCGCCGATGTCGACGACCAGCAGCGTGCCGCTCGACCAGCCGAACCACCGGCGGGCAGCCAGGAAGGTCAGGCGCGCCTCGTCCGTGCCGTGGAGGACCTGGAGGTCGACTCCGGTCTCGGCGCGCACCCGGGCCAGCACCTCATCGCCGTTGGGCGCCTCGCGCAGGGCACTCGTGGCGAAGGCGACGAGCTCCTCGACGCCCTGGTCCTCGGCGACGGTGAGGCACTCGTTGATGAACGCGGCCAGGTCCGCCGCACCGCTGTCGTCGATGTGGCCGTCCTCGGTGACGTGCTCCGAGAGCCGCAGCTCGATCTTGTGCGACGTCGCCGGGAGGGGCTGCGCGCCGCGGTGAGCGTCGACCACCAGCAGGTGCACGGTGTTGGAACCGACGTCGATGACCCCGAGGCGCATGGAGCCACGCTATCGGCGCGCGCCGCACAGGTTCCGCGCGGCACGGCTGCCGACAGCCCGGCACAGGGAGATTAGGGTTGGTCCGTGGCTGAGACCCCGCTCGACACTGCCCGCATCTGGGTGGAGTTCACCGACCCTGCCGACCGCGAGCAGCGGTTCCGGTGTGACCTCACGTGGCTGACGTCGAGCTGGACGTGCATCTTCGGCGCCGGGTGCCCTGGCATCTATGCCGACCGGCCCGATGACGGCTGCTGCACGCTCGGCGCCCACTTCACCGACAAGGACGACGTCAAGCGGGTCAAGGCCGCCGTCAAGGAGCTCGGGGCGGACGAGTGGCAGCACCACCCGGGCACCACGCGGGTCTCGGCCTGGACCGAGACCGAGGACGACGCGCTCAAGACCAAGGTGGTCGACGGGGCGTGCATCTTCCTCAACCGGCCCGGGTTCCCCGCCGGCGCCGGCTGCGCCCTGCACCAGCACGCCGTGCTCACCGGCAAGGAGCCGCACACCGTCAAGCCGGACGTCTGCTGGCAGCTGCCGATCCGGCGCACCTACCGCCGCGTCGAGATGCCCGACGGGTCGTCATGGCTCGAGACGACCATCACCGAGTACGACCGGCGCGGGTGGGGCCCCGGCGGCCACGACCTCGACTGGTACTGCTCCTCGAACCCCGAGGCGCACGTGGGCCGCGAGCCGGTCTTCCGGAGCAACCGGGCCGAGCTCGTCGACCTCATGGGAGAGGCCGCGTATGCCGAGCTCGAGCTTCGCTGCGAGGCGCACGTTGCGAGCGTGAAGGCTGTGCGCAACAACGGAACCCGCAAGCTGCTGCCTCTCATGGTGCACCCGGCGACGCTCGCCGCCCAGGCCGGCCCCGGCCAGGCTCGCTAGGCCGCCATGGGCCACCAGCCGACCCCCAGCCCCAACATCTGGAACACCCCCGACGTCTACGAGGTCGAGAACCAGGGCGTCGACCGGGCAGGCAGCATCGAGGCGGCCATGGCCGGCATACATGCCCTCGCCGGCTCCGACCTGGTCGATGTCGGGTGTGGCAGCGGCTTCCACCTTCCCCGCTTCCGCGCCCTGGGCGCCCGCACGGTGGTCGGCGTCGAGCCCCACCTGCCGCTGCTCGAGATCGCCCAGCAGCGGGTGGCTGGGGTCGACGGCATCGAGGTGCTCGACGGGGCCGCCCAGCACCTGCCTCTCGACGACTCCTCCATGGACGTGGCGCACGCCCGCTGGGCCTACTTCTTCGGCGCCGGCTGCGAGCCGGGTCTGGCCGAGCTGGCCCGGGTGCTGCGGCCAGGAGGCACCGCCTTCGTGGTCGACAACGACGCCACCCGCTCGACGTTCGGCCTCTGGTTCCGCCGGGCCTACCCCGCCTACGACCCGCTGGCCGTCGAGCGGTTCTGGCAGCGGCAGGGGTGGTCGCGCGAGGCCCTCGAGATCCGCTGGGAGTTCGACTCGCGGGAGGACTTCGAGGCCGTGGTGCGCATCGAGTTCCCCGACACCGCCGCCGAGGGGATCCTGGCGGAGCACGACGGCACCGGCGTCGACTACGCCGTCAACCTCTGGTGGCACCGCTTCTGACGGGGGCCGATGGGCCCTTTCCCGAGGTCGACCGCCTCCCTAGCGTGGACGGGACGGAGCACCCCGAGGAGGACCCATGGACTACGAGGTCACGATCAGCCACGAGAGCGGGCGCCACCTGGCGGTGGTGAGGTTCGACGCCCGACCCGAGGAGATGGCCGAGCAGCACGGACGGGCGTTCGGCGCCGTGGCCGCCTACCTGGCCCGGGCGGGCGTGACGGTCAGCGGCCCGGCGATGTCCCGCTACGAGATGGGCGAGAACGGTGTCTTCCACGTGGCCTCCGGGTTCGTCGTGCCCGGTCCCTTCGAGGGAGAGGGCGAGGTCGTGCACCTGCAGCTTCCTGAGACGGACGTGGCCACGACCACCCACCTCGGCCCCTACGACAGCCTGGGCGAGGCCTACGACGCCCTGCGCCGGCAGGCCCGCACCCTGGGCAGGGAGGTCGACGAGGAAGGGCCGATGTGGGAGGAGTACTGGACGGGCCCCGAGGCGCCACCCGAGCAGACCCGCACCGTGGTGAGCTGGCCGGTCAAGCCGCTGCAGCCGCTGCAGCCGCTGGACCAGCCGGTCGGGCTCGAGGGCTGACGCGGCGGTTGCGCGACTGCGCCCGCGGTTGCGCGACTGCGCCCGCGGAGCAGGATGTGGTGGGAGACCACCGAGGAGGTCACCGATGACCGGACACGAGGCCACGGCCCGCGTGGAGATCGCGGCGCCTGCGGAGCGGGTGTGGGCGGCGCTCACCGACCCGGACCTGATCGCGCAGTACATGTTCGGCTCCCGCGTGGAGAGCGACTGGAGGCCCGGGAGCCCCATCACCTGGTCGGGCGAGTTTGACGGGAAGCCCTACCAGGACAGGGGGACGGTCCTCGAGGTCGAGCCGGGGAAGCGCCTGGTGGTGACGCACTTCAGCCCGCTGAGCGGTCAGGAGGACGTCCCCGAGAACTACCACACCGTGCGCTACGACCTGAGCGGCTCCGGCTCCGGGGCCACGACGCTCACCCTCACCCAGGACAACAGCGCCAGCGCTGAGGAGGCCGAACAGTTCTCCAAGAACTGGCAGGCCATGCTGGACGGACTCAGAGGGGTCGTCGAGTCCCGCTGAGCGAGCCCGTTCGCGCGCCTCGCCAGTCCTGTCGGTGCGACCACGTAGGTTGCCGCGCATGGCATCGAAGGCTTCGACGAGGGCGAGCGGCTATCGCTGCACCGAGTGCGGGTGGTCCACGGTCAAGTGGGTCGGCCGCTGCGGCGAGTGCCAGGCCTGGGGCAGCCTGAGCGAGATCGGCGCCGTGACCGTGCGCACCACGGCCGCGACGAGGGTGGACCGGCCGGCGGTGCCGATCGGCGAGGTCGACGCCCGCCGCGCGGAGGCAAGAAGCACCGGGGTGGGCGAGTTCGACCGGGTCCTCGGTGGTGGCCTCGTGCCGGGCGCCGTGGTCCTCGTGGCGGGCGAGCCCGGCATCGGCAAGTCGACCCTGCTGCTCGACGTGGCCGCCCGGGCCGCCCGGGCGGGCGGGGGACGCACCGTGCTCTACGTGACCGGTGAGGAGTCGACTGCCCAGGTGCGGCTGCGGGCCGAGCGCATCGAGGCCATGGCCAAGACCCTCTACCTCGCCGCGGAGACCGACCTCGCCTCCGTCCTCGGCCAGGTCGAGGCCATCGGGCCGGACCTGCTGGTCGTGGACTCCGTGCAGACCATCTCCAGTGGGGAGGTCGAGGGCGCCGCGGGCAACGTGTCCCAGGTGCGCGAGGTCGCGGCCTCCCTGATCCAGGCCGCCAAGGCCCGCGGCATGGCCACCCTCATGGTCGGGCACGTCACCAAGGACGGCTCGATCGCCGGCCCCCGGGTGCTCGAGCACCTCGTCGACGTCGTGGTGCAGTTCGAGGGCGACCGGCACTCCCGGCTGCGCCTGGTGCGCGCCGTGAAGAACCGCTACGGCCCCACCGACGAGGTCGGCTGCTTCGACCTCTCCGACGTCGGCATCGTCGGCCTGCCCGACCCGAGCGGGCTCTTCCTCTCCCACGGCACCGCCACCGTCCCGGGCACCTGCGTCACGGCCACCCTCGAGGGCAAGCGGCCCCTGATGACCGAGGTGCAGGCCCTGGTGGCACCCAGCGAGATCCCCACTCCCCGAAGAGCCACTAGCGGGCTCGACTCGGCACGGGTGGCGATGATCCTCGCCGTCCTCAACCGGCGCGCGCGGGCGCCGCTCGGCAAGTCCGACGTCTACATCTCCACCGTCGGGGGCGTGCGCCTGACCGAGCCTGCCTCCGACCTCGCCGTCGCGCTGGCCGTGGCCAGCGCGATCCGGGACGAGCCGCTCGCGCCCGGCAGCATCGCCTTCGGTGAGATCGGCCTCGCCGGCGAGCTGAGGCCCGTCACCGGCATACCACGGCGTCTCACCGAGGCGGCGCGGCTCGGCTTCAGGACGGCGTTCGTCCCGGCAGGGGTCCTGCGCGCCGGTCCGCCACCCGAGGGGATCCGCGTCGTGGAGTGTCCGGATCTCAGCCAGGCTGTGGTGGCAGCACTGCCGTCCCTGCACAGTTAGACTTCGGCCTAACGAGCCGACAGCAGTGAAACAGGGGTCAGAGACGTGGAACAACGCGACGACGAGCTGCTTCGCGCCACCCTTGCGGCTGTGGCCCCCGGCACCGAGCTGCGCGACGGCCTCGAGCGCATCCTGCGCGGCCGCACCGGTGCCCTGATCGTCCTTGGGCACGACAAGCTCGTCGAGGGGATCACCACGGGCGGCTTCCGCCTCGACGTCGAGTTCTCGGCGACCCGGCTGCGTGAGCTGGCCAAGATGGATGGCGCCATCGTCGTCGACCGCGAGGTCTCGAGGATCCTGCGCGCGGCCACCCAGCTGCTGCCCGACAGCTCGATCGAGACGAGCGAGTCCGGCACCCGCCACCGCACCGCCGAGCGGGTCGCGAAGCAGACCGGCTACCCCGTGGTGTCGGTGAGCCAGTCGATGCGGATCGTCGCCCTCTACGTGGACGGCCGCCGGCACGTGCTCGAGGACTCCAGCGCGATCCTCTCGCGCGCCAACCAGGCCCTGCAGACGCTCGAGCGCTACAAGTCGCGACTCGACGAGGTCACCGGCACCCTCTCGGCGCTCGAGATCGAGGACCTCGTCACCGTGCGCGATGTCTCCAGCGTGCTGCAGCGCCTCGAGATGGTGCGCCGGATCAGCGACGAGATCGCCGGCTACGTCGTCGAGCTCGGCGTCGACGGCCGCCTGCTGACGCTGCAGCTCGAGGAGCTCACCGGCGGTCTCGGCAACGACCGCGAGCTCGTGATCCGCGACTACCTCACCGAGACCCGCGGTGGCCTGAGCGTCGAGGAGGCCCTGACCGCGCTGCAGGACCTCACCCCGACCGAGCTGCTCGACCTCTCCGCCGGCGCCAAGGCCATCGGCTTCACCATCGTCGGCGACGCCCTGGACTCGGCCATCAGCCCCTTCGGCTACCGGCTGCTGAGCAAGGTGCCGCGCCTGCCCGGCGCGATCGTCGACCGCCTGGTGGGTCACTTCGGGAGCCTGCAGAAGCTGCTCGCGGCCAACCTCGAGGAGCTCATGGACGTCGAGGGCGTGGGCGAGGGTAGAGCACGCGCCGTGCGCGAGGGCCTGTCGCGCCTCGCGGAGTCGAGCATCCTCGAACGCTACGTGTGAGCGCGCGGCCCGCCCTCCCCTCCCCGACAGCTGCGGCGCCGGCTGCCGCGCTCCACGCGCACGTGCTGGACTGGTACGCCGAGGCGGCCCGCGACCTTCCTTGGCGCGGCCACACCACGCCCTGGGGCGTCTTCGTCTCGGAGATCATGCTCCAGCAGACACCCGTCTCCCGGGTGGAACCGGTCTGGCGTGAGTGGCTCGCGCGCTGGCCCAGCCCCACCGACCTGGCTGCGGCGGCGCCAGGGGACGCCGTTCGCGCCTGGGGCCGGCTGGGCTACCCCCGCCGGGCGCTGCGCCTGCACGCCGCGGCCACCGCGATGCGCGACGTGCACGACGGGGCCGTGCCCTCCACCGAGGCGGGGCTGCTGACCCTGCCCGGGGTGGGGGTGTACACCGCCGCTGCGGTCGCCGCCTTCGCGTTCGGGGAGCGGACCACGGTCGTCGACACCAACGTGCGCCGCGTGCTGGCCCGTTCGGTGCAGGCCCGCCAGCACGCCGCTCCGTCGCTCACCCGCGCGGAGCTCGCCCTCGCCGAGTCCCTCGTGCCCGCCGACCCCCTCACCGCCGCCACCTGGAACGTCGCCGTGATGGAGCTCGGGGCCCTGGTCTGCACCGCGCGCGGACCGCGCTGCGCGGCCTGTCCCCTCGCGGAGCTGTGCGCCTGGCAGCAGGCCGGCCGACCGGCGTACGAGGGGCCGCCGCGCCGCGGTCAGTCGTGGCACGGCACCGACCGGCAAGCCCGCGGCGCCCTGCTCGCGGTGCTGCGCGAGCGCACCACCGCGGTTCCCCGGGCAGAGCTCGCGGCAGTCGTCCCCGACGAGAGCCAGCGGGAGCGCTGCCTCGACTCGCTTGTCTCTGACGGGCTGGTGGAGCCACTCGCGCGCGGGCGCTTCCGGCTCCCGGGGACGCCGTAGGCGGCCGGCGTGCCTGGTGTGGGGGGCAGCCCGCCCCGCAAGGAACCGAGAGGGCCTCGAGCGCACCGCGCAGGACGCTCCCTGCGCCACGGCGTCTCCCGCGCCGGCCGGGCGGTGGGACGCGGCGCGGCGGCCGGCGCGCGGCTGGCGGGCCGCGGCAGCCGGGCGGGCGTGAGCCGAGCTCGGGCCTACACCCATTCGGCCGGCGCTGGTGAGAGCGGTCTGGCTCGCATCGTCGAGCTGCACTTCGTCAGCCTCGCCGGGGACGCGGCCTTCACGGTGTCCCTGGCCGGGACGATCTTCGCGATCCCCACCGACCAGGCCCGTGTCCAGGTTGCCCAGTTCCTGCTGCTGACCATGGCGCCGTTCGCCCTGCTGGCACCGTTCATCGGGCCCCTGCTCGACCGCTTCCGGCACGGCAGGCGCTGGGCCATCGGCACCACGCTCGCAGCGCGCGCCTTCCTCTGCTGGGTGCTGGCCGACGCTGTGGCCAGCCACTCCGCCTGGGTGTTCCCGCTCGCCCTGGGCTGCCTCGTGGCCTCGAGGGCCTACGGCGTGACGAGGGCCTCCGCCGTTCCGCGGGTGCTCCCTGCCGGGGTCAGCCTCGTCGAGGCCAACTCCCGAAACGCCCTGGCCGGGGTAGTGGGCATGGCCGTGGGCGGCGCCCTCGCGGCCGCCGTCGCGGGCTTCGGGGTTGAGTGGTCGCTGCGGCTGGCCTTCGCCATCTATGTCGTAGGAACCGTCCTCGCGATCAGGCTGCCCGCACAGATCGACTCCGACATCGGTGAGGAGGACATCGCAGACACGGTCGTCCTCACTCCAGCGGGGCGGACCCCGCAGCGGCGCCACCCGCTCGCCCGGCTCCGCGCCAGGGTCGCCGCCCTGCCGACGACGGTGCTCGCGGCGATGTGCAGTGCGGCGGGCACCCGCCTGCTCGCCGGCTTCCTGACCCTGTTCGTCGCCTTCCTGATGCGCGAGCACCCGCTCCCGGGGCTGTCGGGCACGCTGACCCTGGCCCTCGTCGCGGGCGCCGCAGGCGTGGGCAACGGCCTCGGCACGCTTGTCGGCAACGCCCTGGGGCAGCGGCGCCCGGAGGTGATCGCCGCGGCCTCCCTGCTGGCCTGCGTGGTGGCGGCCCTCGTCACGGCAGCGTTCTACTCCGTGTGGACCCTCGTCGTCCTGGGCCTTGTCGCCGGGCTGGCCGGGCAGACGGTCAAGCTGGGGGCTGACGCCGTGGTCCAGCGCGACGTGGGCGAGTCGGTGCGCACGCGGGTCTTCGCCTGGCAGGAGACCACGCTGCAGACGGCCTGGGTGATCGGCGGCGGGATCGGCATCGCGCTGCCGCTGGTGCCCGTGCTGGGCTTCGGCGTGGTGTCCGCCCTGCTGGTGGTGGTGCTGCTGGTGACGGTGTGGGTCCGGGCGTCACACATCGGCACGGCCGCACCCGCCGCCTGACCCCGGCCGGCGGCCTGGAGCAGCCGGCCTCAGAGCTGCCGGAGCATCCGCGTGTTGCCGAGGGTGTTCGGCTTGACCCGCTCGAGGTCGAGGAACTCCGCCACGCCCTCGTCGTAGGAGCGCAGCAGCTCGGCGTAGACCTCGGGGTCGACGGCCTGGCCCTCGATGGCCTCGAAGCCGTGCCGGCGGAAGAAGTCGACCTCGAAGGTCAGGCAGAACAGGCGGCGGACCCCCAGCTGTCGGGCGTCCTCGACCAGGGCGTCGAGCAGGGCCGAGCCCACACCGGCGCCCTTGGCCTCCGGCCGTACCGCGAGGGTGCGGATCTCGGCCAGGTCCTCCCACATCACGTGCAGCGCGCCGCAGCCCACGACCTCCCCGTCGAGCTCGGCAACGCGGAACTGCTGGAGCGCCTCGTAGTACGTGACCGCCTCCTTGGCGATCAGCACCCGAGACTGGGCCATCGGCGCGACGATGGCGCGGATGGCGCGCACGTCGGGGGTGCGCGCCCAGCGGATCGTCGGGCCAGCGCCCCCGCGCCCGCTCGCCGCCTCAGCCAAGCCGGCCGTCCCGGATGTCGCGGAAGAGACTCTGGGCGCTGCCGCCGAGCAGCACCACGGACTGCCCCGACCGCATGCCGACCGAGCCCTGCGCCACCTCGTTGTGGAGCGACTTGAGGTCGGTCACGTAGATCGCCGCCGACAGGTTGAGCACCTCGGCCGCGGTGAGGTCCGTGGTGACGTTGGCGCCGATCGCCGTGAGGTACTTCGGCAGCGCCCCCGGGCCTGCCTGCTTCGCGACCATCATGCCGGCCCTGATGATCAGGCCCTGGTTGGCGGACCGGCCGAAGTCCCCGTTGGCCAGGTGGTGGCGCTCACGCGCGAACCCCAGGGCCGTCGGGCCGTCGAGCAGGTTCGTGCCGACCTTGAGCAGTGTGTGGCCGTCAACCCCCTTCAGCGCGACCGAGCTGACGTAGCGCAGGCCCCCCATGGCGTTGATCATCGCCTTGAAGCCCTTGAAGCCCGTCAGGACGTAGCCGTCGATCGGCACTCCGGTGTTGCTCTGGACGGTCTTGACCACGGCCTTGGGGCCGCCGTAGATGAGGGCGGCGTTGATCTTGCTGGTGCCGCCGACGGACAGCGGCACCCAGGAGTCCCGCGGGATGCCCACCATGCCGCCGACGCCCTTGGCGTCGACCCCGATGATGTGCAGGGCGTCCCCGCGCGCCGCGTCGGGACGCTGGTTGGGGCGGGCGTCGGAGCCGATGCTCAGCACCCGCATGGTGGTTGCCGGCACCCGGCGCGCGACGCCGAGCGACGGCCACCACCCGCCGACCACGCTCCAGGTGTAGTGGACCTTCTGCAGCAGGGTGACGTCCGAGCCGTGGGTCAGCACAGCGATCGGCGTGCCCTTCCACGAGCCGACGGAACCGGCCACCGCCACGTTCTGGCGGAAGGGCCTGCGCTTGGCCAGGGCCGCCCCCACCGGGGCCGCGGCGCGGACCGCCCCGCCGAGGTACAGGGGCCGCACCGTGGCGAGCAGGTCGGCCGGCAGGCCCTTGCCGACCAGCTTGGGGGCAGGCGGTGGTGGCGTGGTCGTCGTGGTCGTCGGGGTGGCCGTGGTCGTCGGGGACGAGGTCGTTGACGTGGCCGCCCGGGGCTTGGTGTCGCCCGAGCAGCCGGCCGCCGCCAGGGCCAGCGCCGTAGCGAGCGCGGCGGTCAGGGTCTTGGTGCGCACATGCAGGAAAGCCACGCGCCCCACAGTACGGGGCGCGTGGCCCGACACCTGCAGCCGCGCTCTCTGCGCGTCGTCAGCGCAGCTGGTAGGCGGGCTGCGACTGGACGTTGAGCTCGTCCATGGGTACCAGGTCGGCCTTCCTCAGGCTCGGGTCCGTGATGTCGAGGACGTCGAAGCCCTTCTCGATGTCGGAGCTGAAGACGTGGCCGCGGTAGAAGTAGGCCGACCAGGTCCCGCCTATGCCGCTGGCCAGCGGGCCCCGCTCGAAGTACCCGATCTCACGGGGGTTCTCGGAGTCGGTGAAGTCCCAGAATGAGACGCCGCCCTGGTACCACGACTG
>DASULG010000339.1:0-2706 GCA_036278335.1 Pedococcus sp. | reverse complement strand
CCGGACGATGCTGTTCCGCCGGCGCTACGGCCTGCTCGGGTGGTACGTCCTTCCCAGCTACGTGCTCTCGATCGTCGTCCCCATCGTCTTCCTCCCGTTCGTTGCCTTCATGGGCGTCAGGGCGGCGCAGGAGCAGGGCGTGACCATCGTCCTGGCCTACTTCATGCTCTTCCTGGTCGCCCACCTCGGCGTCGCCGTGGTCGGCTGCCTCCTCATGCACGAGAGGAGCCACCACCTGCCCCTGGTGCCCGTCTACCGGGTCGTCTACGAGCCGCTGCGGGCCTACCTGCTCTACACCTGTGTCTACATGGCCGTGCGCGGGGTGCGTGCCGGGTGGAACAAGCTCGCCCGCACGGGTGCGGTGGACACGCGCGTGATCCGCGCCATCAGCCCGCAGCCGCTGGCGACCCCGCAGCCGCTCGCGGCGGGCGTCGAGAGGTCTCGCCCATGACGACGCTGGTCACCACAGTCCGCGGGCAGCTGCACCACCTCCGGCCTCCCATCCCGGCCGTCCCGGCCGCCGGCACCTTGGCGACCTCGCAGGACGCCCACGTGCGCCTGCTGGGCCCGCTCGCGCTCATCGGACTGGTCGTCTACCAGGCCGTGGGGTGGGCGGGGATCTCGCTGGCACTGCCCTCGCTGCCCATCCTCGCCGCGACGGCTGGGGCACTGGTCGCGGCATCGGTTGACCGCTCGTCCCTCAACCCGTGGCCGGTACTTGGGGGGCACGTCCGCCGTCTGCTCGCGCCGCTGTGGGTGCTGGCACTCGTGGTCGTCCCGGTGATGCTCCTGCACGGCTGGACGTACGACGACCGGCTGGGGACCGGGTCGGCGCTCACCTGGCGGACGGTGCTGCTGTGGCTGGTCCCCCTCTCGGGCCCGCCAGGCAGCGCATGGGGCATCGACTGGACGATGCCGCTGTGGTTTCTGTCGGCCTGCCTGTGGCTCGTGCTGGGCACCCCCGCGCTGCTGTGGCTCTACCGCAGGTGGCCACTGCGGACGACTGCCGTGCCACTGATCAGCCTGCTGGCCACCACCGCCAGCGTGTGGACCCTGTCGGGTCGCAGCGGCGAGGTGCTGCTGAACCTGATGGTGTACGCACCGGCGTGGCTGGTCGGCTTTGCCCACCACGACAACAGGATTCGCGCCCTCCCGTGGCTGCGCGTAGCCGGGATCGCGCTCGCCCTCATGGCGACAGGGCTGTACTACGCGCTCACCCACCCGGACCCCGAATCCGGCTGGGACATCGCCGGCATCCCGCTCGCGCACTCGCTCTGGGGCACCGGGGTCGTCCTGCTCCTGCTGCGCCTCGATGGTCTCGGGTCAGGCCTGGCAGCACGGCCGCGGCTCGGCCGCGCCCTCGCGGTGGTCAACGCGCGGGCGGTGACCGTCTACCTGTGGACCAACCCCGCCATCACGCTCGCCGCCCTGGCCATCGGCGCGGTCCCGGCCACGCGGGCCGTGGACGCGATGGATGTGCTGGGGCCCCTGCAGCTGACCGCGCTGAGTGGGCTGCTGGTCGTGCTGGCCGTGCTCCTGCTCGGTGGGGTGGAGGACCTGGCCTCCCGACCTGACCCCGGTCTCTGGTCCCTCGTGCGGCGGCACGCCAAGGCTGCGTATGCGGCGCGCGCCAGCATCCAGCCGCCGCCGAGGGCCGCCTTCGCCGGGGGAGCAGTGGTGGCCATCATCGCGCTCGCCGCGGGTGTCCTGCCCCACCCGTCGCAGGGCTCCCACCAGGTGGTCCCCAGCGAGCAGCGGGTGGTCGGGGGCACACCGCGGCCATCGCCGGTGCAGGACCGCGCGTGGGGAATGGCGCCGGTCGGTGGGGCCGCGCTGTCCGCGGACGCACGCCGCTCCCCGTGAACGGTCCCTGGGGGACCACCCGGCGTGGGACCACCCGGCGTGGGACCGCCCGGCGCGCCGGGGCCTCGCTCGCGGCGGCCGGTCTCATCGCTACGGCGGTGGCTACCGGTTGCGCGGTGAGCGCGCCGGGCCCGGGCGGGGGCGCGGGCCTTCGGGCAGTGGCATCCGCGTCCCCCGAGGCCGAGGCGTCGCCGCAGAGCACCCCGGCCACCTCGGCGCCTGCCCCTGCTCCCAGTGCCACCGCGACAGCCCGCGCCACCGCGGGGTCATCGGTTCTTCCCAGGCGCGTGGTGGCGGGGTACTGGCAGGCGTGGGGCCATCCGTCCGTCCGGCTCCGCGACGTGCCCCGTGACTACGACCTGGTGATGGTGTCCTTCGCCACCGGCGACAGCGACGGGACGCTGCGCTTCTCCCAGAGCGTGCAGTCTCCGGCATCCTTTGCTGCCGACGTGCGTGCCCTGAGGGCCACCGACCGACGGGTCCTGCTGTCCGTGGGAGGCTGGCGTGACGGCGGACTGGAGATCCGCAGCGCCGCACAGCTGCGGGTCTTTCTCCGCAGCGTCAGCGCGATCATCGACGCCCACCACTTCCAGGGCCTCGACTGGGACCTCGAGCACGGCATCGACCCGGCCCGGGTGGCGCAGGCCACCCGCTGGCTGAAGGCCCGCTACGGGCCGGACTTCCTCATCACGATGGCGCCAGTGCTGGACCCGGGTCCGGAGCGTGAACAGCTGGACCTCGCCATGCGGATCCGGGGGGTGCTGGACATGGTGAGCCTGCAGTTCTACAACACCGGTCACGGCGACACCGGGTGGATCGTCGACCGCGCGCTGCTGTGGGCTC
>DASULG010000338.1:0-4423 GCA_036278335.1 Pedococcus sp. | reverse complement strand
GTCACGCCGACCCTCTTGCCGGCGTCGAGGAGCGCCCGGAAGAGCTTCGCCGCGGCATAGGTCTTGCCGGTGCCGGGCGGGCCCTGGACAGCCAACACCTGGCCGTCGAGCCCCAGGCCGATGCGCACCACCGCGTCCGCGGGCTTCTCCCCGGTCCGCAGGGCTAGGTCGTGCTCTTCGGGGACGACCCCCTCGAGCAGGCGGGCGGCCATGCCCGTCTCCCCCGCCAGCACCGCGCGGCCGGTCTCGGCGATCGACTCACGCAGCACCCGGTCGACGAGCGGCCCGGGCGGCTTGAAGCCGCGCGGGACGGCCGGCTCGGTGCTCGCCCTCATCGACAGGTCGAGCCAGCCCTGGACGCCGTCGTAGCCGAGCACCTTGCCGACAGTGGCGTGGCTGTCGACGTCGTCGACGTACTTGCCGACGGGCATCTTGCAGTCCTGTGGCTCGAAGGGATAGCGCCACACCTTCGAGGTGACCCGGCCCGTCTTGCTCGGCACATCGCGCACGAACTGGGGCTCGCCCGGGGCACCGATGGCCGTGGCGTCCTCGACGAGGTCCTGGGTGTCGAGCGTCTCGTAGCGGAAGTAGTCCCACCAGCCGGGTCGGGCCTCGCGCCGGTGCCAGCCGACGCAGCCGGCCAGCAGGTCGTGCCCGGCCTCCAGCAGCTCTTCGGCCAGCGCGGCCTCGGCGCGCTCCTCGTCGCCGATCTCCCGCAGCTCCGGTGGCACCGGCCGGTGGAGGTCATGGCCCTGCGCGGCGAGCTCGGCCCGGCGCTCCTCCAGCCAGCTGTGCAGGTCGTGCGTCGAGCGGACGTCGTCCTCGTTGTAGGAGCGGATGGACTCGAGGATCGCGTCGTCGCGCTCCACCAGCCACCGCTCGTACTCGACGACCGAGGTCATGGCGTCGGCCACCGCGGCCTCGTCGCCGGTGCGGGTGTGACCCCAGTAGAAGTCCTCGACCTTCTTGATCGAGTACGACGGCTTGCTGATCCGGATGCCCTGGCGCACCACGGCGTACAGGTCGACGAGCCGCTCGCCGCGCAGCAGCTGGTCGAACTCGGCCTCGCGCGTGCCGTGCCGGCCGGTGAGCCGTGCGAGCGCGGTCCGCTCGTAGGCAGCGTAGTGGTAGACGTGCATGCCCGGGTCGGCCTCCCAGCGGCGCATCAGCTCATCGAGCAGGTCCTCGGTGAGCTGCTTCTCCGCCTCGGCGTCGTGCGCCCAGAACCCGGTGAAGGTGCCGTCGCGGTCCCACAGCCCCGCGAGGTACTCCCGGCCGCGACCGTCGTCGGCCCAGGGGTCACCCTCGAAGTCGAGGTAGACGTCGCCGGGGCTGGGCTCGGGGAGCCGCTGCAGGCCCCGGCCCTCCTCGGGCGGCAGCAGCGCGTAGGCCGGCCGGCCGCTCTCGCGCTCGGCCACCTGGAGGCGGGCCTGCTGGTGCAGGCGGGTGCCGGTGGCTGTGGACAACACGGATGTCACCTGCTCGAGCGGTGCGGCGGCCAGCCCGGCCATGGTGGTGATCCCGCCGGCGCGCAGGGCCTCTCGCTGGTCGCGGCGCAGGCCGGCGACCTGGACGAGGTCGTCCTCGTCGAGCCACTCCTGCTCGCAGCGGGCCTGCCAGCGGCACTGGGAGCACTGTGGGCTCGGGGCCGACTCCGTGGGCGCACTCGTCTCGATGGCGCGCAGGAGCGCGTCCCGGCGGCGCCGGGCGTACGGCGCCACGTCTACGAGGCGCCACGGATGCTCCGCCTTGTCGCCGGTCACGACGACCAAGCGCTGGGGGGCGACGCCCTGAAGCGTCGCCAGCCGCGCGGCATACATGGCCATCTGGAGCAGGGCCGGGACCTTGAGGCGGCGGGCGAGCTTGGTGTCGGCGATGTCGTAGGACCAGTCGCCGAGGTCGCTGGGGCGGTCGGTGCGCAGGAGGAAGTCGGCGTGCCCGATCCACTCGCCGTCGAAGAGCGTCGCCTGGTAGATGACGTCGACGCCCTCGCGCATGGCCTGGAGCGTCGCCGCCTCGGCGGACGCGCGGTCGGAGCCGAAGCCCTCGATCTCGATGACGGACAGTCCCTGGTCGCGCAGCGCCTGGAGGTAGTCGGCCTCGTGGGCCAGGCCCTTGGCGAAGACGAGGTTGAGGGCGTCGTCGGCCGCGGTGGCCCCGAGGTAGCTGGCGCGGGCGTCGAGCGCCTGCAGGTCGAGGGTGGTGATGTGGGCGCAGGCGACGTGCTTGGTCAGGTCTGTGGGGCTGAGGACCAGACGGCCGTCGACTCGCTGCATGCCCAGGATCATGCCATCGAGGCCTGACAGCGCCGCTCTCGTGCGGCACCGGGCGGACACGTCCGGGTGATGCGCGTTCTCAGCCATTCGGGCCGAGTTCGACCGATCGCCGCCGACCCGGACAGGGTGGCGACAGCATGGCCGCGTGGTGTCGGGGGGACTGTGGGATGCGCTGACGCTGGGGCCTGCGCGTCGCCGGCGCTGGGTGCGGCGTCGCCTGACCGAGCTCGACCGGCTCGACGCCCTGCCGCCCCTGGCCTCGCGCCGCAGTAGCCGCGCCCCGGGCACGGCCCTCTCGCTGGCCGTCACGGTCGCCCTCCTCGGGGGTGTGGCGTTCGTCTACGACGACTGGTGGGAGACGGCGGGGCCGCTGATCACCGGCACGCCTCCCGCGGTCCGCGGGCAGAGCAGCAAGCCGCTGGGGACACCGCCACGACAGGCCTCGAACTCCACGGACTACCAGTTCATGGCGACCAAGGCCGGCCTCGGCAACACGCCCGTGACGTTCAGCCCGTGCCGGCCGATCAGTGTCGTCGTGAACTACGCCTCGGCGCCGCCGGGTGCCTACGGGCTGCTGCAGGAGGCGATGGAGCGCGTGAGCGAGGCCTCCGGCCTGGTGTTCACCCTCGAGGGCGAGACCACCGAGCCCCCGCGGGACGGACGGGGGAACCGCGACGTGGCCCGCTACGGCGACCGCTGGTCCCCGGTGCTCGTCGCCTGGACCGACCCGTCGGTGATTCCCGAGCTGAAGGGCAGGATCGCCGGGATCGGCGGCCCGGTCGGCGGGAGGAGCTCCATCCCCGCGAACCACGAGTGGGTGAGCGGCATCGTCTACCTCGACGGACCGGATATCGCCATGGTGCTGCGCCGGCCCAACAAGGGTCGGGCGCAGGCGCGGGCGATCGTCATGCACGAGCTGGCCCACCTCGTCGGGCTCACCCACGTGGAGGCGCGCACCGAGCTGATGAACGCCAGGAACGACTCCGGGCTCCTCGACTTCGGGGCCGGTGACCGGGAGGGCCTGCGCCAGCTCGGGATGGGGCGGTGCTCGTGAGCCCCCAGTGGCCTTGGGGGTCGGCCGATGGCCTCGGCTACGGGTCAGCCGATGGCCTCGGCGACGGATCAGCCGATGGCTTCGGCGATGGGGGTGTCGCCGTTGTTGAACTCCATGGTCCGGCCGGTCGTGGACGGGTGGTCCAGGACGTATGCGGCGACCGCGGCCACATCGTCGCGGCTGACCGTCCTGGGGGTGGTTCCCTGACCCGTCTCGATCCGCCCCGTGCCCGGCTCGTCGGTCAGGCTGCTCGGGCCGAGGATGGTCCAGTCGAGCCCGGTGGCGCGAAGGTGGTCGTCCGCGGCGGCCTTGGCGTCGGCATACGGGAAGAACGGACTGTCTTGCGGCACACCGTGATCCGGGTGGGAGTAGAAGTAGGAGACCATGACGTAGCGCCTCGTCCCGGCGGCCTCCGCGGCGGCCATGGAGCGGATCGCCGCGTCGCGGTCCACGGCATACGTCCGGGCGGGGCTGCCTCCGCCTGCACCGGCGGACCAGACGACCACGTCGTGCCCGCGGAGATGGGCCGCCATCTCCTCGACGCCCAGGTGCTCGGCGTCGGCGACCAGGGCGGTGGCGCCGGTGGCCTCGACCTCAGCCGTGTGGTCGGGGTTGCGGACCCAGGCCGTCACCTCGTGCCCCGAGGAGCGCAGAAGGGGGCTGAGCCGCCGCGCGACCTTGCCGTGTCCGCCGATGACCACGATCTTCGCCATGGCGGTCACCCTAGGCGGCGCTGAACAGCCGCGAGGCCCGGGCCGATGTTCCCCCTCATCGGTCCGGGCCCCGCTGCGCCCCGCACTCACAGGTTGCCTCACGGGGCACCCCGCCCATAATCGGCCGATCACCTGAAAGGTGGGTCATCCGTGTCTCGTCCCTTTGACGGGGTGGAGGAGGATCCCCGTCAGGGCAGCACCTTGTACAGGTCGATGGCTGTCTCCTCCGGCGGCCCGGGGAAGCCGCCCTCGATACCGGCCTGCATGCGCGGCATGAGGATGTTGTCGCGGAAGGCCTCCCAGCTCTCCTTGGACTCGTGGACGGCCATGATCGTCCAGCCGTCGGCCGAGGGGCCTGCCGCGTGGAAGATCTGGCCCTC
>DASULG010000337.1:0-5940 GCA_036278335.1 Pedococcus sp. | reverse complement strand
GGAACTGCAGCCACGCCGGATACTGACGCCGCCACTCCCGAAAGTTGGCAACTCCTTCGAAGCGCTCTCCCGACTGCGGAAACTCCAGGACCGCGTCCTCGTGATAGATCTCGTGGGAGAGGTCCTCGTCTCGACCGGCATACTCCCAGTGCCGTTTCAGCGTCCGCAACAGTGCTTCGTCGTCGAGCATGCGGTGCCTCCTTGTTTGATGCGCTTAGCCATCGGTGTCGACGTCTAACCTGAGCTCGGCGGCCGACGCATACCGGGGCCCCGAGGGGTGCATTGTCGGGTGGTCCGGAACAGCGCTCCGGGCTCCCATTTCCGGAGCATGACACTGCGCCAGCTCTGCGGGCCATGACCCGAACGAACCAAGAGGCAACGACAAAGCAGCAGTCGATCCGGGGACATCCTCGTTCAGCGGCATGTCCGGGCGCATCCATTTCGCGTTGGGGTGCGCCTGCGCAACCCAAATCGGACACACCGCTAGTGCGGCCCCCGCGATGACCTCACATGCCCGCGCACCGGTCGTACCATCAGGCGGAGTGCCTGCCCGAGGGAGAGCGGCGCGAGGACCGCCGCGGAGCTGCCCTCCCGAGGGATCTGAGAGGCGTAGATCAGGACCCCACGGATCGCGCCCGCGTGGTGCAGCGGACGTCTGGACGGCGCCGCGATGAGAGGATCTCGTCGCAGGTGCCCGCCGGCGTCTGTCCATCTGTCGACACCACAGTGAGGTTTGCGAGGGTGGTTCGAGGGTCTGCTTGGTGGCGCAGTCCTGCTGCAACTCCAGCACCTGTCCGCGCCTCCGATGCGTGCGTGTCCGGTTGCCGCCGCGCGTGGGCGGCAGCGGTATGCGGTGAGCATGCGCGAGAACGGACCTGGATATGGACTGCTGGACTAACTGCTTGATAACGGAAACGTGTCCGCACGGTCGGGGGCGGATACTGGCGGACTGTCCTGTGCTCCGTCGAACGCCCACGCAGGCGCCGGCATCAGTTCCGCGCGCCGATTGAGCGGCCTGAAGCCGTCGGGAGGTCGTGGTTCAGCCCGGTCCGTTGGGGTGCGCGAAATCGTAGGCACGGGAGACCTTCTTGGGCACGACCATGCGCCAAGCGTCGACGACCAGCTCTCGCGCCTCGGTCGGCTCCAGTGCGGCAAGGTCGGCGTGGACCCAGTTGAAGCGCAGGTCCGATGGTGACGGCATGTGGAACTTGTGCGGTTCGCTCGCGACGAGCGCCGCGCGCTCCTCCTTGGGAAACGCGAAGCCCATGACAGTTTCGTCGAGGGAGAACGCCACGTAGACGATCTGCTTGACGCGGAACTTCAGCCTGCCGCGAACGTAGACCGGGTACGAGCGCTCCAACCCGGTCCCTAACGGCAGAAGGTCGTCGAGCGCCGCCATGCTCAGTACCTTTCGGCGGTGACGAAGGCACATCGACCTCCGGCACGCCGATCCCTACCTGAAACCAGCCCTGCTGGGGTCTTGTCCATCGGTATCTGCTCCTAGGTGGGGATGCCTACACAACATCGACTCCACACGCGACCGGGACTCATCGGCTCTGCAGGCGTCCCCGCCTAGTCTGAGGCAAGCCGACTGTCGGGCGCGATACTCGTCGTACGAGCAGCCAGCCTGGTGGCCAGGTGGCTCGTGTCGTGGGGGTGGCTCCCGCGTGCGCGTGATCGTTTGCCTGCTCGTGGCGGGGGCGCATTCCTCTTTGCTGGTCGGGATGCGACGGTCATTGCGCGTAGACCCCTGCACTCCAGGCGCACGTCGTGGGCGCACTGCCGAGCTCCAATGTCATGGGCGTACGCAGTCGCTCCTGTGGCTCGCTCAACAGCCAAGGCGGCGAAGTCTTGGGTCCACCAGCTAGCCAATGGACCCTGGGTGCCGAGGCGTCGCGGGTCGCTGAGGGGATAACGCCAGCGACTCTCACTCGCGGCCGGGGGTGTGCCTACGGTCGAGGCATGACCGGGAACACGAACACACTCACCCTCAACAACGGCGTGCAGATGCCCCCATTGGCCTCGGTCTGCTCCCGTTGTTATGGAAAGTCTTGTTGGGGTGCCAGATCTGTGTGAGGTTCGGCCAGTAGCGGGCGGCCTCATCGCCGTTCGCCTCGCGAGCGTTGACCGCGAACCTCTGTGCGCCGACCGGTACCTGGGCACAAACCTCCGCTCGGAGATTGAGCGTCCAAGGGTTCGGTCGCTCGAAGCCGGGAGCGGCGTTGCAGATGATCAATCGTGCGCCGTCTCGGATGTAGAGGACGCCGACCCGCCCGTCAGCGCTGGAGATGCTGCGTACGGTCGCGGGCGCCGGCATCCTGACGGGCGTGAGCTCGTGCACCCAAAATCCTGATCTCGTCCGCGGCGCCGGCGGCGAAGATGTCGAGGTCTGGGTACAGGTCAGCGTCCGCCACGGCGAGGACGTCGAAGCGGCCCGCGTAGGACAGCGCGCCCACGCCCAACGTGATGTTGCCCAACAGGTTGATCAGGGGAAACGCATCGCGGACCCTGGCACCGGCAAAGGACAGGGGTTCCGTGGGTCCGACGATGTCGGCGCTCAGGAGGTTGATGCGCTGACGAATGATGAGCCGGAGCACGATCGCGCTGAGGACCCTGTTCCTGAAGGCCAGTCCCAGCGAGGGATGGCTCATCGCCTTCGCCCTCGACGTCGCCGCGGTGACTCGGCGGAGCCGTTCGCCGGCGTCAGGCTCCCCGACGGGCAGCTGGACGCGCATCTGGGAGATCCGGTTGCCCGGGCCCGTCTGGTCGGTCTTCCGGCGCAGCGAGACCGGAACGAGTATCGGGAGGACCAGGTGGTCGACCGGCTCCCCGCGACTGGTCAGCAGGGCGCGCAAGCCACCGGCAATCATCGCCAGGAGCACGTCATTGACCGTGGCTCCCTTGGCGTGGGCCACCTCCTGCACCTCGCCCAAGGGGGCGCGAACGAGCGCCAGCCGACGATGCGCGCCGACCAGCCCCCCAAGGCTCGTCACCGGTCCCGGCTCGCCACTGACGAGCCCACGAATCGCGCGGCATACCTCCGCGGCCGTCCTCAAGCTTGCACGCGGACGGCGAATAGAGGCGATGCCGCGGCCCATCGAGTGCACGCGACGTCGCACGTTGTCGGTGAGAAGCTCCCGGCCCGACGGCTCCGGTGCCGGGATCCAGGCAGGCTCTGCTCGAGCGCCGTCCTCGGGGGGATCGTGCAGCAGCGCAGAGAGGCTGGCGATACCGGCGACTCCGTCGGCCACGACGTGGTGCATCCGTACGAACATCGCCACGCCACCAGCGTCGAGGCCCGGGAAGAACCACATCTCCCACAGGGGGTGGCTCGGATCGAGCCGGCGGCTCCGGATCTCCTCGACCGCGCCCAACAGGTCGGCTTCGCCACCCGGATCGATCCGAGGTCCCAACCGGACGTGCTGGGCAAGGTCGAAGGCAGGTGCGTCGACCCAGAACGGCCCGCCAAGACCGCGGGGCGGCACCCGCAGTACTTGCCGCAGCCGCGGGAGCCCGGGAAGCCCGCGGGCGACGGCCCCTCTGGCCACCTCGATCGGGAAACGGCCCCCCACGTCGAGGAGGCGGCCCCCCTCGAGGATGACGACGACACCGACATCCTGGGGCCAGATCTTGTCGGAGAGCAGGAGCATTCGGTCGTCAGCGCTCAGCCTCTCGATCGTCACAGCTACCACCTCCTGGCGCCAGCATCCAGCCGTCGCAGGAGCCCGAACACGGACCAAAGGCCCTTGGGAGCCGTTCGCTCACCTCGCACGCTGAGCCCATGGGTATCCCCGAGGTCGCTCTGGAACGCGATGTAGTGCGAGTCCTCGATCACTGGCCGACAGCGGGTCTGGCGGTCGCAGTGGTCCGCGACGGCGAGCCGACATGGTTCCACGCTCACGGCGTCAGCAACGTGACGACCCGAGCACCAGTCACGCCAGACACCGTTTTCCGCATCGGCTCCCTCACCAAGACCTTCACCGCGGTGGCGGTCATGCAGCTGTGGGAGCAGGGCCGGGTCGACCTCGATGCTCCCGCGAACGACTACCTCTCGGCCTTCCGGCTGCGCCCGATGCGACCAGATCTCCAGCCGGCAACCCTGCGCCACCTCCTGACTCACACCGCCGGGGTCGGCTACTGGCGTCGGCTGTCCGACCTGCTCCACCCGGTCTCAGGCGCGGGTGTGGAGGCGCGTCAGCTGGAGCCCCTCGGTGAGTACTACCGGCGCGGGCTGCCGCAGGAGATCCAGCCCGGCACCAAGTGGGTCTACAGCAACCACGGCTTCGCCGCGCTCGGACAGGTGGTGGAGGACGTCTCCGGTCAAGACCTTCGCGACTACCTGCGAGAGCACGTCTTCGACCCACTCGGGATGCGGCACACCGACCTCGTCAGGTCAGGACGTGTGCGACCCGGGCTCGCAACCGGCTACCTCGTGCGGTCCCGCGGGCTCGTGCGCGCGCCCGACAGGCAGGTCCCCACTCCCGGCGGCGGGGGCCTCTACTCGACCTCGACGGACCTGGCTCGATATGTGGCGTGCCTGCTGCGCGAGGGATCTGGTTCACAGGGCGCGATCCTGCATCCGTCAACAGTCGCGCAGATGTTCTCCCCCCAGTTCCAGCCTGACCCTCGGCTGCCCGGCATGGGTCTCGGCTTCAACCTGGGTGCGGAGGACGGGCACCGCACCGTCGGGAAGGACGGCGTGGTTTCGGGCTTCCTCGCCGCGCTGACGATGGCGCCGAGTGCCGGGATCGGGGTCGTGGCCCTGTCCAACACCGGGGGACTGAGCGGGCAGGGAGCCCCGACCGGCGTCGGAACGGCCCTGCTGCGCACGCTCATGGCGCTGCCCGAGGACCAGTTGCGTCACGACGTCGCGCCCCGACCTGACGTCTGGGCCGAGCTGTGCGGCTGGTACTCCCCCGCACCCGGCAGGGTGACAAACCTCTTCGCCCGCGCCCTCATGGGCGCCGGCGCTGAGATCGTTGTCGACAGGCGCCAGCTGGTCCTCAAGCCGCTCACACCCATCCCTGCCCTGCGCAAGGGCATGCCGCTCCACCCCGATGACCCGAAGGACCCCTACGCCTTCCGAGTCGACTTCTCGGCGCTGGGCATGGGCACGCTGCCAGTCATCTTCAGCACCACGGGAGCCGGCAGTCGTGTGCACCGTCTCTGGCTCGACCTCATGGCGTTCGAGAAGCGCCCAGACGTGCGCAACCCGCGCCGCCTGGCTGCGGGAGCGCTCACTGCGAGCGCCGTCACTGCCGGCATCGCCGGCCTCGCCGCAAAGACCGGATCCCGGTCAGCGAGCACCTTCCACTGAAGGAGAACTGAACCATGCGAACACGACTTCCCCACGCGCGAGGGCCTGGCCGAGGCACATCCCGCTTCGCGATGGCGCATTGACGCAGCGATGACGCGCATGCACGCATGCTCGTTGCGAGCCGGCGATGCGATGTTCCACATAACGAACCAGTGCTAATCGCCGGCTTGGGGGAGACGGCGCTGCTTGACTAACTGCTTGACAACGCGGGCGCGTTCTGGCGGACGTGGACAGGCGTTGGGGGGACTGGTTCGTGCTCAGTAGGACGTCCAGACACGTCCACGGATGGTCTGGAAATGCTTGAGACGGAAGGGGTCAATGGTCAAACCCAGTATCGCCGCCCACCGATATACAACCCCTGACCAGCCGAAACGCGGGCAGGGTTGTTCTCGTCTTGCAACCACCTCTGCCGCTGATTGATCAACTGAGTGACTACGGCGGTCATTTTCGCTTGAACTGGAAGTCCGTCGGTGTTCCCGGGTGTGCGTAGGCGTCCGGAGACCAGGGCCACCTCCCACGCACGGAAGAAGTCATTCCAAGGCTCACAGTCCCTGAGAATGACCCAACTCATCGGAGGCCTGCTCGCGGAGCGTGTGCCGCATGACCTTCCCCCTGGCGCTCTT
>DASULG010000336.1:0-3324 GCA_036278335.1 Pedococcus sp. | reverse complement strand
GATGGTGCGCACCCCCTCATCCTTGACAGTCGCGGCGATCCTGGCCAGTGCAGACGGGCTCGGCTCCGACTCGGGGGTCAGCCCGCTGATCCCGACCTGGCGCAGGCCGTACGCCTCGGCGAGGTAGCCGAAGGCCGCATGGCCGGTGACCAGGTCCCTGCTGCGGCAGTCCTTGAGTCCTGCGGCGAACTCCGCGTCCAGGGTGGACAGACGAGCGGTGAAGGCCTTCGCGCGGGACTGGTACTCCGCCGCGTTCGCGGGGTCGATGCGGCTCAGGTGCGCCGCGATCGCGTCGGCCACGGCGGCATACCGCTGCGGGTCCAGCCAGAAGTGCGGGTCGCTCGCGCTCGCGCGTGACGGGTGCTGGCCCGGGCTCTGGCCCTCGGGGGCGTCCGGGACCGCGGCGAGGTCGAGGTGCGCGGACGAGGTGACGTCGAAGCCGCGCCCCTTGGCCTGGCTGTCGACCGCCTCGTCGACGGCGTTCTGGAAGCCGCGCAGGTAGACCACCGCGTCCGCGGTGGCAACCCGGGCGACCGCCCTGGCGGTGAGCTCGATGTCGTGCGGTTCCACACCGGGCTTGGTGAGCCCGGTGACCTTCACGTGGTCGCCGCCGATCTGCTCGACGGCGTACTGCAGCGGGTAGAAGGCAGCGACGACATCGCGGCGGGAGGCAGCGCCGTCAGCCGCGCTGCCGCCACCGCAGCCCGCGAGAGCAACCAGGCCCAGGCAGGAGAGGAGGGCGGCGGCCCAGCGAAGCGTCATGACAATCATTCTCACTACTTCTGAGAATGATTGTCAAAAGGCGGTGGCGCCCTTCTCGGATCAGCCGCGGGGAACGGCCTGCGCGACGGCGATCGCCACGGCCATGAAGAGCACGGCGATGCGCATCAGGCGCTCGACCGGCTTCAGGCGCGGCCACCCGAGCACGAGGACCCAGGCGAGGAAGAGCGCCACGAGACCTGTGAGGACCCAGCCCCAGCCGGGGATGAGGATGCCCCCGACGAGGAGCGCGAGGACGATGAGGAAGGGGAACGCCCGCGGGAGCCGGCTCAGCCGCTCGACCAGCGGCAGGCTGGCCCTCTCCAGGGACTCACGAAAGCTCGACACGGACGGCAACCCTACGGCAGGCCCCGCGACGGGCGTGCGAGGACGCCGACGGTCCCCGTTCAGGGCGGTGCAGGCGCACAGTAACCTTCTGCGCATGGCTGCACCGACCTCGACCGTGGACACCGTTGTCTCCCTCTGCAAGCGCAGGGGCTTCGTCTTTCCCTGCGGCGAGATCTACGGCGGCACCCGCTCCGCGTGGGACTACGGCCCCCTCGGCGTCGAGCTCAAGGAGAACATCAAGCGTCAGTGGTGGAAGTCGGTCGTCACGGGTCGCGATGACGTGGTGGGCCTCGACTCCTCGATCATCCTGCCGCGGCAGACGTGGGTCGCCTCGGGCCACGTCGGGGAGTTCAGCGACCCCCTGACCGAGTGCCAGTCCTGCCACAAGCGGTTCCGGGTCGACCACATGCAGGAGGCGTTGGCCGAGAAGGAGGCGAAGAAGGGCAAGGAGATCGACCCCGACTCGATCCCCTTGAGCGACATCGCCTGCCCCAACTGCGGCACCCGTGGGGCCTGGACCGAGCCGCGCGAGTTCAACATGATGCTCAAGACCCACCTCGGCGTGATCGAGGACGAGTCCGGTCTGCACTACCTGCGCCCCGAGACCGCCCAGGGCATCTTCATCAACTTCCTCAACGTCATGAACGCCTCGCGGAAGAAGCCGCCGTTCGGCATCGGCCAGACCGGCAAGAGCTTCCGCAACGAGATCACGCCGGGCAACTTCATCTTCCGCACCCGCGAGTTCGAGCAGATGGAGATGGAGTTCTTCGTCAAGCCCGGCGAGGACGAGGACTGGCACCAGTACTGGATCGACGAGCGCACCCGCTGGTACACCGATCTCGGGATCAACCCCGACAACCTGCGCCACTTCGAGCACCCGCAGGACAAGCTGTCGCACTACTCCAAGCGGACCGTCGACATCGAGTACCGCTTCGGTTTCCACGGCTCGGAGTGGGGCGAGCTCGAGGGCATCGCCAACCGCACCGACTTCGACCTGTCGACCCACACGAAGCACTCCGGGACCGACCTCGTCTTCTTCGACCAGGCCAGCGGCGAGAAGTACACGCCGTACGTCATCGAGCCGGCAGCGGGTCTGTCCCGCTCGCTCATGACCTTCCTCATCGACGCCTACTCCGAGGATGAGGCGCCCAACACCAAGGGCGGCGTCGACAAGCGCGTGGTGCTGCGTCTCGACAAGCGCCTCGCCCCGGTCAAGGCTGCGGTGCTGCCCCTGTCGCGCAACGCGGACCTCACGCCGAAGGCCAAGGACCTCGCGGCGACGCTGCGCAAGAACTGGAACATCGAGTTCGACGACGCCGGCGCCATCGGCCGCCGCTACCGCCGCCAGGACGAGATCGGTACCCCGTTCTGCGTCACCATCGACTTCGACACCCTCGAGGACCACGCCGTCACCGTGCGCGAGCGCGACACGATGGGCCAGGAGCGGGTCGCGCTCGACCAGATCGAGTCCTACCTCGCCGCACGCCTGCCCGGCTGCTGACACATCGCCCGAAAGCCTGCCGCTGAGGGCATCGGCCATCCCGGCTCCGGTGTGCGTTAATGCACTAGAGGGCTTCAGGAGGCCGGGATGCGCCGTGAGGTCGACGCGGAGTTCGCGGAGTACGTCGGGGCCCGTGAGCATGACCTGCTGCGGGCGGCGTTCCTCGTGTGCGGCGACCCCGGCCTCGCGCAGGGCCTGCTGCAGCGGTCGTTGACGAGGCTGGCGCTGCGCTGGGACAAGGTGCGCTTGGAGGATCCCGACACCTACGTCCGCCAGTACCTCTACCGGGACGCGGTGGCTGCCTCGAGCAGGCTCCACCGCAACCACCGCGACCACCCAGACCAGCTCGACGACCCTGGTGGCACCTGGGCGGAGGTGGCTGGCGCCGCGGCCTCCGACAGTGAACTCGCCCGGCGCGGCGATCTCGGCCGGGCGCTGGCGGACCTGAGCGCCAAGCAGCGTGCCGTCCTGGTGCTGCGCTACTTCGAGGGCCGCACCGAGGGTGACACCGCTGACCTGCTCGGGGTCTCCGTCGGCGCGGTGCGGAACCACACCCACAGCGCCCTGGCCCGGCTGCCGGTGGATCCCCGGCCCTGAAGACGCTGAGCATGCGGAGCCGCAATGTCGCCAACCGACCTGGGCAGGATGCTTGACGAGATCAGCGCCGACCTCCCGGAGCCAGACCTCGCCGAGACGGCGTGGTACGCGGCCTGGCG
>DASULG010000335.1:0-2640 GCA_036278335.1 Pedococcus sp. | reverse complement strand
CCAGGTTCGCCGTCTGGTGAGGTAGCCGCGCCGGGAGCAGCGGTGTCCCGCGTGCCGGGACCCGCGTCAATGCTGGCCCCGTCAACGCTGTCCCTGTCAACGCCGGCCCCGTCACCGCTGAACGTCTGGGCAGCCCCCGAGTGGTGCTCCGGCGTCGGCTGCTTGGGGCTCAGCGACCAGGCGACCCAGCCGAGCGCTCCCAGCGGGATCTCCATCAGGTGCGTGTAGACCGAGAACACGACCACCGCGGCCGTGGCATTCGCAGGATGCGCACCCCAGGCCACCAGTGCAGCCGCCGTGGCAGTCTCGGTGACGCCCAGGCCGCCGGGCGTGACGCCCACCGCGGTCAGCAGGCGCCCGATGGCGTATGCCGCGAACACCTGGCCGTAGTACATCTCGACGCCGGTGATGCGCAGGCACAGCAGGAAGAGCACGAAGTAGGTGGTGAAGTAGCCCGCCAGGCCCAGCGTCATCTGCAGCCAGCCCCTGCGGACCACCTCGTTGATCCGCGCTCGCAGGTCGATGACCAGGGCCCGCACGCTCATCGTGCGTCCCCTGCGGTGCGTCAGTGGGCGCAGGGCCCGGTCGATCCCGTGCCCGATGGCCACGGCGGCCCGCTCCGAGGCGAGCACCGAGACGAAGAGGCCGAGGATGGCCACGCCGCTGATGCTGGCGGCGATGGCGGCGTCCCGAAGGGCTGCGGGCACGTTCTCCGCGCCCGCCGTCAGCGCGACGATCGCCACGACCGGCAGGGCCACGCGCGCCAGCACGTTCCAGACACCGGTGACGATGGCGGACGTGGAGATGTCCCGCCGGGAGAAGCCCCACGAGCGGCAAATCGTGTAGGTGACCGCCAGCCCGGCGGCCCCGCCCCCGGGCAGCAGGTTGCCCACCGAGGAGCCGCACACGTTGACGATCAGGGCCTGGTAGTGGCGCAGTCCGTGCAAGGACCCCGTGAGCGTGAACGTGTAGCAGTAGAGGCCGAGCAGGACCAGCAGCAGCAGGCCGGCGGCGGTGGTGGCGGAGATGCTGCCCAGCACCTGGAAGACGTCGGACCAGCTGGTCTTGGCGAAGAAGGGCAGCCCCCACACGAGCAGCGCCGCGGCAAGCGCCAGGCCCAGCACCACCTGCCCGACCCTCCGGGCCCGGGACCCGCGGCGACGCTGCACCCCCTCGGAGCCACTCGGCCCTGCTCCCGCAGCCCCTGGGCCGTCGGCCATGCGTGCCTGCCCGGCAGGCCGGGTCTGCCTCACGGCAGGCCCTCGAAGACGTCGCGCTGCAGGGGCGACCCCGGCGGCCGGCCGGCGTCGACGTACCACTCCCGTCCGAAGACGAGGTCGTAGAGCGGTCGCGGGATCCGCAGGAACGCCGCCAGGGTCCGGTCCGCCCCGCCGTCGGCGCTGGACTGCGAGGCGTGGGCCCGCATGGAGGCCCGCTTCGCCCCGGCATACCGGCGCACACTGATCCGGTGGGTGATCTCCGCCCGCGGGCTGAAGGCGCGCTCGAACGCCGAGCGGTCGAACTCCGGCGGAAAGCGGTAGACCTTCGCGGCCAGCGCGATGGCGCGGCAGATGGTGTCACGCGGCACGGTGGCCTGCAGCACCCGCGGGGTGGCGGCGAGCTGCGCCGCGAGGGCGCCCACCCGGTGCACCTTGACGTGGTCGGGGTGGCCGTAGCCGCCGTTGCGGTCGTACGTCAGCAGCACGTCGGCGGACTCCTCGCGCAAAATCGTCGACAGCCCCTCCGCGGCCTCCTCGTCCGAGGCCCGCGCGAACCGGACCCGCCCCGGCGGGTCGGGGACCAGCTCGGGGCCCAGGCCGCTGTCCGCGTACCCGAGGTGCTCGACCCGGGCGACGCCCAGACGGGCGGCGGAGGCGCGCAGCTCCGCGAGGCGACGCCGGCCCAGGGCGCCGTCCCCGGCATACGTGCTGGCTGCCAGCCCGAGGTCGCCGTCGGTCGCCACCACGAGCACGACCCGATGCCCCTCAGCGGCGGCGCGCGCCATCGTCCCCGCGGTGAGCAGGGCCTCGTCGTCGGGGTGCGCGTGGAACGCCACCAGCGTGTGGGTCATCACGGCCATCCTGTCGCATGGCAGGCTCTAGACCGTGAAGGTTGCGCTCTTGTCCGACTGCTACCTGCCCCGGCTGGGCGGGATCGAGGTGCAGGTCCACGACCTGGCCGGGCAGCTGCGCGCCCACGGCCACGATGTCGAGGTGTTCACCGCGACCCCGGGCAGCCACGGTGAGCGCCATGGCTTCATCGAGACCGTGGACGAGGTGCCCGTCCACCGGATGGCCCTGCGCCTGCCGTGGGAGCTGCCGATCAACCCGCTCGCACCCCCCGAGGTGCGGCGGCGCCTGGCCGACGGCGGCTTCGACGTGGCCCACGTCCACATGGGGGTGGTGAGCCCGTTCGCCACCGACATGGCCGACGTGGCGCTGGGGCTCGGCCTGCCGACGGCCATCACCTGGCACTGCCTGATCGAGCGCTCGAGGCCGCTGTTCCGCCTGACCGGGCACGCACGGCGGTGGGCGTCCCGGGGCGCGGCGCTCAGCGCGGTCTCCGGTGTCGCCGCTGACGCGGTCAGGTCCGTGGTGCGCGGCGCCGAGGTCAGGGTGCTCCCCAACGGCATCGACGTCG
>DASULG010000334.1:0-3610 GCA_036278335.1 Pedococcus sp. | reverse complement strand
GTCGACCGGGTGCTGCGCGAGTCGATCGCCGAGACCGGCCGCGCGGTGCTGGCGGGGGAGTCGGGCATGGCCGCGCGCCTGCTCGAGGGGGTCGTCCCCGCAGATGGCGACCTCGCCCTGCAACCCGGGGAGAAGCCCACCGACGCTGTGGTGCGCATCGGCCTGGGGCTCGACGGGCAGGTGCTGGCTGTCCAGGGCCCGCCCGGCACCGGCAAGACGTATGCCGCGGCGAAGCTCATCCGGGCGCTCCTCGACGCCGGCAAGAGGGTCGGGGTCACGGCGCTGTCGCACGCGGTGATCCGCCACGTCCTCGAGGGCGTCGACCGGCCCGCGCTGCACAAGGTGTCCGAGCTGCCCGACGAGCCGCCACCCGGCCTGGTGCGGCTCACCACCGACAACGACGCCGCCCGCGACGCCCTGCTCTCGGGGGAGTGCTCCCTGGTGGGCGGCACCGCCTGGCTGTGGGCTCGCGAGGACATGCGGGAGGCGGTCGACGTCCTGGTCATCGACGAGGCGGGCCAGTTCTCGCTGGCCAATGCCGTCGCCGCCGCCCCTGCTGCACAGTCACTAGTCCTGTTGGGTGATCCGCAGCAGCTGACGCAGCCGACCCAGGCCACCCACCCCTACGGCGCCGGCATCTCGGCGCTCGAGCACCTGATCGGCGAGCACGACACGGTGCCGGCCGACCGGGGCGTCTTCCTCGGCACGACGTTCCGCATGCACCCGGACATCACCGCCTTCGTCTCCGAGCTGTCCTACGAGGGCAGGCTGGACTCCGCGCCCGGTCGCGAGCGGCAGGCGATCTCCGGCGAGGGAGCCCTGTCCGGCGCCGGGCTGCGCTGGACGCCCGTGGCGCACGATGGCTGCTCGGCGGACAGCGACGAGGAGGCCGCGGCCGTGGCCAGCCTCGCCAAGGACCTGCTGACCCGCTCGTGGACCGATGACACGGGTGTCGAGCGGGCCATGACCGAGGACGACATCCTCGTCGTGGCGCCCTTCAACGCGCACGTGGCCCGGCTGCGCGCGGCGCTGCCCGACGGCATACGGGTCGGTACGGTCGACAAGTTCCAGGGTCAGCAGGCGCCGGTGGTGATCTACTCCATGGCCAGCTCCAGCGCGGCCGACGCGCCGCGCGGCGTGGAGTTCCTCTTCGACCTGCACCGGTTCAACGTCGCCATCTCGCGGGCAAAGGCGCTGAGCATCGTCGTGGCCAGCCCGGCCCTGCTCGACGCCGAGGTGCACACGC
This sequence comes from Pedococcus sp., assembly GCA_036278335.1. Classification (GTDB taxonomy): domain Bacteria; phylum Actinomycetota; class Actinomycetes; order Actinomycetales; family Dermatophilaceae; genus Pedococcus_A. Next base: position 2,364 of record DASULG010000334.1, on the reverse strand, counting down.
CCGAGCAGCTGCGAGCCGTGAACGCCCTGTGCCGCTACGCCGACGAGGCCCGCCTGCTCCCGGTGTAGCGGGGGACCGCCGGCTGACATCCTGCGAGACGGTCGGCCCTCAAGCCCAGGCTGGCCTACTCCTCCTCCTCCGGGCCGTGGGGGTAGTCCTCCGTCTCGTTCACGGGAAGCGACTGCTCGAGGACATCCGCCTCGTTGGCCTCGGTGCTCGAGGTGTCAGGGACCCGGTCCGGCAGGTCGTCGCCCTCCTCGGGCTCCTGCTCGCTCACCAGGTCACGCTGCTGCTCATCGAGGTCGGCGAGGGGGACGTCATCACGGGGCTCGTTCATGGTTCCTCCTTCGCCGGTGCGTGGAGAGGCCACGGGCACCGGGGAGCGGTCGCTGGGCCCCTCCAGTCTGGCCCCTTGCCGAGCCCCGCGCTCGCTCCCCGCAGAAGCGGGCCGTCGCCCCGGATCCTCGTCAGCCCACGGACCGGTAGCCTCGCATGAGTGGGCGCAGAAACCAGGGTCAGCGACGGCCTTGTCCAGCGCGCCGGTCACGCCGCCAGGGGGTTGGCCCCCGGCTACTTCGCCCTGGTCATGGCCAGCGGCATCATCTCCGTGGGGCTGCACCTCGAGGGCTTTGCGGGCCTGTCCAGCGTGCTGCTGTGGGTCTGCGCCGCCAGCTTCGTGGTCCTGGCCGCCCTGACCGTCCTGCGGCTGGTCGCCTACCGGGCGGAGATCGCCCGCGACTTCACCGACCCGCGCCGGGCGTTCGGCTTCTTCACGCTGGTGGCTGGCGCCAACGTCCTCGGCGCCCGCCTGGCCCCGGCGGGGCACCGGGGGTGGACCGCCGCGCTGCTCACGCTCGCGGTCGTCCTCTGGCTCGTCCTGGGCTACGTCGTTCCCTGGACCGCCGTGCTCGGTCGCTCGACCCGGCCGGTGGTGAAGTACGCGAACGGCACCTGGTTCATCTGGGTGGTCGCCAGCCAGTCGATCGCCATCGGGGCTGCCACGCTGCAGCCCACGTGGGAGTCCCAGCGCGGCCCGCTTGCCGTCCTGGCGGTCTTCTCCTGGTCGGTCGGCATCTTCCTGTATGCCGCGTCCGGGGTCCTCGTCATGCTCCGCCTCATGCTCTACGAGCTGCGGCCCGTGGACCTCACCCCGCCGTACTGGGTCGCGATGGGCGCCGCGGCGATCAGCGTGCTGGCCGGCGCGCGGATCGTGGAGATGGCCAGCGCGCCGATGGTCAACGCCACCCGGGGCCTGGTGGCCGGCACCTCGGTCCTGTTCTGGTCCTTCGCCACCTGGCTCATCCCGCCGCTGGTGGCGGCCGGGTGGTGGCGGCACCGGACGCACCGAGTGCCGCTGCGGTACGACCCCACGCTGTGGAGCCTCGTCTTCCCCCTCGGCATGTATGCCGTGGCCGGCATCTACCTCGGCCAGGCCGACCACCTGCCCATCGTCGGCGCGGTCGGCTTCGGCGAGCTGTGGGTGGCGCTGGCCGTGTGGCTCCTCGTGTTCGCCGCGATGGCCCGGCACGTGTGGCGCACCGTCGTCGTCGGCCCCTCGGAACCACCGCAGGAGCTGCTCCGTGACTGACCGCCCGGGCACAGAACCGGCGAGTGAGCGAATACCGCCCGAACGGGCCATAACGGCGGGCGCCGACGTAACGCATACTGGGTCCATGCTGGGGGCGCAGTACGCAGGGTTACTGGTCGCTGCCCAAGGGGGCGACGAGGGGGCGTTCGCCACGCTTTGGCGAGACGCCAATCCCGCGCTGTCCAAATACCTGCGCGTGGTCACCGCCGGAATCGCCGGCGTCGACGCCGGCGACATCGCGCGCGAGAGCTGGCGCACGGCGATCCACCGCCTGGCTGACTTCGAGGGCGACGAGACCGCCTGGCGGTCGCTGCTCTTCACTGCCGCCCACGCACGCGTCGAGGTGGCGCGGATCGGCCGCTCCTGGGGCGACCTGCTGCCGGGGGAGGGGCTGGCGCTCGACGAGCTGTCCGGGTCCGACGACACCCCCGTCGACCAGCTAGCTGCGCCCGACGCCGTTCCCGGCGACTCAGGGGGCGACGGCTGGCTTGCACCCGTACTGACGCTGCCCCGGGGCGAGGCCCAGGTGCTCATGCTCGCCGTGGCCGGTGAGCTGCCCGACGCAGAGATCGCGCGGGTCGTGGGAAGCAGCGTCTCCGCGGTACGGGACCTCCAGGAGGCCGCCCTGGCGCACCTGGGCAGCGACCGGGAGTCTGTTGCGCAGGCCCTGAGCGCGCCGGGCACTCCCGCCGAGCTGGCGGACGAGGAGCTGGCGGTGGCCGCGCTGCGAGCCACTGTCGCCGTTGACCACCTGGCCGCTGCCCTCGCCTCCCGTG
>DASULG010000333.1:0-2588 GCA_036278335.1 Pedococcus sp. | reverse complement strand
GAGCGAAGCGTCTCGCTGGAAACAGTCATGTGCCACCTCCTGGTTCGGCACGGCCCCGCCAGCGGGTCCGCTGCCCGCCACTCTCGCCTCGTGAGGGGCGAGCGGCATCACCTAGATCAGGTGAACTGCGCCAACCAGGCTTCCTGGTCGCCCGCGCGTTCGGGGCCTGGATGCTGCACAGCTTCGCGGCCGGGGCTGGACAGAGGGGACCTGGAGCAGATCAATGGTGGCTAGCCCGTTGCTGGCCCACGGGATCGCCGTCGCCCTTGGGGGATGCCTGCACCCGCATCACCCAGACCAGGTGAACCAGCTGGCCCAGGTCGAGGAACGGGAAGGAGGCGAGTGCCTTTGTCCGCGCCTCATGCCTTGAGGTGACGCGGCTGCGGTGGGTAGATGGTGCTCTCCAGGAGCCCGACCTGGACGGCGCGCTCGATCGCCGTGCTGCGTGAGGCAGCGCTGAGTTTGCGGTAGATCGAGTTCGCCTCGGTCTTGACCGTGTTCTGGGAGAGGTACAGTCGCTGGCCGATCTCCACGAACGTGAGATGGGTGGCGAGATACGGAAGCAGCCGCAGCTCAGCAGCCGTCAGGCTCATCGCCCATGCGCCGGCCGGGCCCGACGTCGCCGCCACACGCTCACCCAGCTCCTGTACCTCCTGGGCGAGGGTGCCGAGGTCTGGGCGGCGTTCGAGCACCTGTTCGGTCTCGGTTAAGAGCGTGCGGGCGGCGGCGGCCTCGCCCAGTGCGAGGTGGGCGCGGGTGAGCTCGAGACCGACCTGGATGGTGAGCCAGGGGAGGCCGTGGTCGAGCAGGGGCCGCAGGCGGTGGACCCGCGCCAGTACCCCGCGAGCATCCGCGTGCCGTCCTTCGTGGAGGGCGACGCGTGCCACCGCAACATGGGCGATGGCGCTCGTCCCGTAGTCGCCAAGACCGCTCTCCTCGACCAGCGCCTGGGCCTGTCGTGCGTGCCGTCGGGCCTCGACCCAGGCACCCTGCTGCACTGCCAGGAGCGCGAGCTCTGCCGCCGCGACGAAGGCGTCCTCAACGGCGCCGCTGGCCAGCCCGGTGTCCACGGCCGCGGCCAGGTCGGCCCTCGCCAGGTCGGTGGCGCCGAGCAGCGCATGAGCGACACCCCGGATGAGCAGCGCGCTCGCTCGCCAGTCGCTCCCCGGGGGGAACTGCTCCAGCGCCAGATTCGCGTCTGCCAGCGCCCGCTCGGCACCGTCCGGCATCATGTTCGCCCGCAGGTTGGCGACCCAGGGCGCGATCGTGGCGCTGCCGTCCGAGAGCGGGATGGTCGAGGTGGCGCCCTCGGCAAGCGAAAGCCACCGTTGGGCCTCAGCCGCCCGCCCGGTCAACGCGCGAATCCAGGCCCCGAAGACCGCAAGCGCGGGGTACCGCACCAGCTCGTCGTCGTCGAACCAGCCAAGCCACTCCTCCACGGTCGCCATGCGCCCGTCGTAATACAGCGGCAAGGCCAGCTGGTCGACCAGGCCGGCCACGGTGGCGGTCTCGCCGGCGGCATGGCCGTAGCGGACCGCCTCCTCGGCCAGATTGTTGGCCGTGCACCAGGCCATCGCGCGACGGTTGAGCTCTGCCACTGCTTCGGGGTCGCTGCGCTTGAGCTCGTTTCGCAGCAGCTGGCCGAACAGGTGGTGGTAGCGGTACCACTCACCACGACGGTCGAGCGGCACGACGAAGCGGTTGGAGCGCTCGAGCGACTCGAGGGTGGACGCTGACCTGGTGATCTGGAGCACGGCGTCACAGAGCCCGCCGCACATCCTGTCCAGCACCGAGGTCTGCATGAGGAACCGAGCCTCGGCCTCCGGCAGGCGGGACAACAGCTCGAAGCGGAAGTAGTCGGCCACCAACCGATCCTCGCCGGTGAACGTCTCGACGCGCGCCGTACCTGGCGCTCCGGCCTGCAGCGACAGCGCGGCCAGGTACAAGCCAGCCGGCCAGCCTTCGGTTCGTTCAGTTAGGTCGGCCACCTGGGCCGCGTCGAGTTCGACACCCGCGCCACGCAACAGCGCCTGCGCCTCCTGCTCGTCGAGTCGCAGGTCGGCCACGCCGATCTCCTGCAGCCATCCCCGCGTCCGCCAGCGGGCCAGGGGCAGCGCAGGCGTCTCCCTGCTCGCGATCACGATCTGTGATCCTGACGGAACGTACTCGCATAATGCGGCGACCACGTCGAGGCAGGACGGGTTCCCGATGGTGTGCAGGTCGTCAAGCACCAGCACCAGCGGGCCCTCGAGCGTCGCCAGCGCTCCTCCGACGCGCGGGACACCGGTCGACCAGATCGATGCGCCCGGACCGGACAGGGCGTCGAACACCTCGGGCGCGACTGGCTCGACCCGGTGGATCGCGGCGGCGATGTACCGGAGGAACAGGACGCCGTCGTCATCCCGCCCGTCCAGGGCGACCCACGCGAAGGGGCGCGGGTCCCTCTCGGACCACTCCGCGAGCAGCGTCGTCTTGCCGTACCCGGCGGGCGCGATCACGGTCGCAAAGGGCAGCCGCGATGCCCGCAACCGTTCGATCACGTCCTGCTTGGCCACGGTGCCGGGTCGGATCGTCGGCGCGCCGAGCTT
>DASULG010000332.1:0-12189 GCA_036278335.1 Pedococcus sp. | reverse complement strand
GACGTCTTCGTTGAGGGCGTAGTCGAAGCTGTCACCGGCCACGTCGTAGGCCGGCTCCAGCGCACCGGCGATAGCGACCTGTGGCGTGTTCATCGTCAGCGGCGGCAGTAGCTGCCACTGCATCTCGGCGGACAGGCTCATGGGCTGTCGGCGCCTGGCCTGGAAGAAGCAGTCGGTATACATACCTTTGGTGACCAGAATGTCGGCCACCAGCCCGGCCAGCCGCCGCGTGAGCCGCCGATCATCGTCATCGACACTGTCGATGGTGAAGGCGAGCACCCCGACGCGGTCCGTGCCGTCGAGCAGCGGCACGAAAACCCGCACTCCCTGGCCATGCGGCTGCTCCACCGTCTTGTCCGTCTGAAAGGCGGCGCCAGGGACCGACCCGTCGATCGGCTGAGGCACTCCCACAAGCAGACGCTGACCCGGAAGCGGCACCAGGGTCAGCTGGTCGTAGTCCGGCAGGAGGATCTCGACGTCACGGCCCCCGATGATCGCGATCTCCTGAGCGACCAGCGGGGCGATCAGGTGCGGAGGCATCTGATGAGCCCGGTCCAGCAGAGAGCCAAGCAGCCGTTCCCCGAACCCCTCCGACCGGTCCACCCCTGCCGAGGGTGAGGAGGTCTCCTCATACTCCGCCATGCCTCATCATGGCCGAGCAGCACCCGACTGTCACTCACCCTGAACACCGGGCGCGGCACTGGGTGTACGGCGGACCAACCCTGCCGAGGCCCATGTGGAGACCACTCTCCGGCATACCAAACGCGAAGGCTTCCGCTTCGTCACCGAGGCAGGTGAACAAGAGTGAAGCCACGGCACGGGTCGGGTGTGCCAACCCAGGGAAGCCCGTCGGCGTCATACAGGTATGACCGAGCCGGCCAGCGCCCGGAGCATGGGTCTCCGAGAAGAGGGGATGCCGGGCGCGTCCGGACGCCAGGACGCGCAGCCGGCGGTGCGTGCTCTGTACGACGCGTACTACGGACGGTTGGCCGGCTGGACCGCGAAGCTGCTGGGCGACACGGGCCTGGGCCACGACTTCGCCACCGAGGCGTTCGCTCGGCTGCTACGGGACTACGAGACCGTGGAGGAGCCGCAGGCGTGGCTCTACACGGTGACCGCCAACCTCGTTCGCGACCACTGGCGCAAGAGGGGCCGCGAACACGCGGCATACCAGCGGGTCGGACACGACGTCGACGCGAGCGGGCCCGCCGCGGACCCGGCGACCGTCATCACGGTGCGCGACGTCGTGCTCGCCCTGCCGGAGAGGCTGCGGGTCGCGGTGATGCTGCACTACTACGCCGACCTTCCCGTGACGGTGGTGGCAGCGCGGCTGGGAAAGTCCGAGGGCGCGGTCAAGCGGGATCTGTTCGATGCGCGCCGGCGGATGGCGGCGCGGCTGGAGGACGTGCAATGACCAACCCCACTCACGACACGGACCCGGTGGACGAGTTCTTCGCCCGGCAGCGCGCGGACGTGCCGACTCTTACCGCGGATGAGCTGCACTGGCAGCGCGTCCTCAGGCGCGCTCGCCGCTCCCGGGGCACGCAGTGGATGCGGTATGCCGCGGGGGCGGCCGCTGCGGTCATCGCCGGGACGGTGGGCTGGCAGCTGGTCGAGCGGGGTGCCACCCCAGGGCCGGTGACATCCCCCGTGACGATCACGACGGCGCAGCCATCGCCGGACGGATCACCTGCCACCCAGCGCTCGACACCGCCGACCGGGACCGTCTCGCCGCCGGCCGCCGTTCCCGTGGCCGCGTCCTTCCGGGTTCAGTCCGTCTCCACTGCCGCGGACAGGAGCCTGTTCGCGCTGGGAACCGTTGCCTGCCCCGGCGGCTCGCTGTGCCCGGCGCTGGCGGCCTCCGGGGACGACGGTGACACCTGGCGGCAGGTGCACGTCTTCACCGGCGTCGGCGTGCTCCCCCCGGGCCAGGCGGGCCGCCCAGGAGGGAGCGGGGTGCTCAGCCAGGTCCGGTTCGCCAACATCAGCGTGGGCTGGGTCTACGGCGGCGACATCCTGCGCACCACTGATGGCGGTGCCACCTGGCAGAACTACCCCCATGCCGGCGGTGACGTGATCGACCTCGCCACGGACGGCAGGGACGTCGTGCTGACGACGGCCGACAGGTGCTCGGGCGGATCCTGCTCAGGAACGCTGCGCGTGCTCCGGGCACCGATCACCGCGACGTCCGCCACCGACGTCGCAGGGACCCTCGGTCGCAGCCTGACGATCACAGCCGCGCCCGTCTCCTGGCACCGGGGACATGCCTACGTCTCCCCGGCGTCCGTTCCCTCCGCCGGTGCCGCCACTGCGGGCCCAGTCGTCCTTCGCGCCGACGGGCTTCACTCTGCAGGCCCAGCCGGCTGTGGGCACGGTCCGGGACCGACACAGCTCGTGGCGCCCGCGGCCGGGACGACACTGTTCGCGGTGTGTCCGACCAGTGGGGCCGCAGGACATCTCGGGTATGCGGTGCACGCCAGCAGCGACGCCGGCGCAACGTGGCGGATGGTCAGCTCCGACGCTCTGGTGCTGGTGAACGCCGGAACCGCGGCGCTGGCCGCCGCGGACGCGGGCACCCTGCTCGCCGTGTCCGGCGGTGGCCCCGACCTCCACGGCTCGATGGCGCTCAGCGTCACCGGCGGCGAGCGCTGGCAGACCCCCAGAACAGCGCCACCACTGCCCAACCGCGGATGGGCCTGGGTCGGGGCCCCCGGGGGACCGACGTTCTACGCCGTAGCCACAGACCCGTCGAGCGGCTACTGGAAGAGCACCAACCGGGGCGAGACCTGGGTGCCCATCACCGTGGCGGGCCGCTGACGGCTCGGTGGGGCTCTGTCTTGCAGCAGCCGCGTCCGGCGTGACCGGCTCGTCAGTCCACGTCAGTCCACGTCGGTGCCGGAGGGCAGCTGCTGCAGCCACAGTCGGCCGTCCAGGGCGCCCATGGCCGTGTAGGACCCACGTCCGACAGGGATGCGCCACTGCTCGCCTTCTGTGTGCTCGAGCGCAGCCACTGCCAGTCGGATCATCACCGCATGGGATATGACGGCAACGTGCTCCCCCTCGTGCCGCGCCGCGATGATGCTCAGCGCCTCCAGCATCCGCTTCTGCGCGTCGCGCAGACGCTCCCCGTTGGGGCACACGGCCCGGGACGGCGAGGTCTTGTAGAGCTTGAATGCGATCGGGTCGTAGATCTCGGCCTCCTGGGCGGTGAGTCCCTCCCACGCGCCGTAGTCGACGTTGATGAGACCGTGCATGACCCGGATGTCGGGGATCCTCGCTTCGTCGGCGATGATCTGCGCCGTGGCGATCGTGCGCCGGAGACCGCCGGTGTAGACCGCAGCCAGGCCGAGGTGGCTCAGCTGCCGGGCGGCGTCTACTGCGTCCTGGTAGCCCTGCGCGTCCAGGGGGACGTCACAGCGGCCGCGGTAGCGGTTCTCGACGTTCATCGTCGTCGTTCCGTGCCTGACCACGTAGAGGGTGCAGACACGGTTCGAGGTCGTCTGTTCGATGGTGGTGCTGACCGGGGCGGCCACGTCCTGCGTCATGTCATCTCTCCTTGGTGTGCCTCAAGGCTCGCGTCGGTCAGCTCGTAGCCGTATCTGGCCAGAGGCTTGGCGATCGTCCGCTCCAGCAGGGCTATGTGCTCGGCGCCGAGATCCCGCTTCCACGCGAGCCCCCTGCTCGCCTGGAAGGTGTGGCGTGCGAAGCCTGCCTCGAACTCCGGGGTCCACCCGAGGCCGAGGAAGTCGAGGACCTCGGAGGTCTTGCCGCGCGGGTCATCCATCACGTCCTCGAGCCGGACATCAAGCCACTGGTCAGCGGGGATCAGCTGACGGGCCTCTTCCATGGCGTCCATCAGGATTCGCCAGCCGAGCCCCGCGAGGACGACGAAGGACCGGTCCGAGTCCTCCCACTCTGCGCGGTCGGCGTGGGACAGCGGCCCGAGGTACCAGCTGTCAGGACCCCGGTATCCGTCCCACCAGCCCATCTGCAGCCATGAGTTGGCAACGGAGCGACCGTCCCTGACGACGTGGACGAAGCGCGCCTCGGGATAGACCGCGCGGAGCAGGCCCGAGCGCGGCCAGCCTGTCAGGTGGTGCACGAACGCGGACTTTCCCTGGGCGGCCATCCTGCTGTCGAAGAAGTCAGCGATGCGTCCCTTGAGCCAGGGCGTGGCGTCCTGCGCTGTCAGGTCGCGGCACGGCTGGGGGAAGATCGAGGAGATCTGCCGCTCCATGACCACCCACCCCTCCGAGGGGGCCACCCTGACTCGCCCACGCTCAAGCGGCCGACGCCGGTCACGGAAGGGGCGCAGCGAGGGATCGCGCTCCCCCGAGCGCGCAAAGAGAGCGTTGTTCCACCGCCCTTTGAGGTCGAACCGGCCGAGCTTGTCGTCGACGTTGGAGATGAAGCCCACCTCCGGGTGGCGGGCGACCAGCTCCGTCACCAGTGTCGATCCGCATCTGCCGCTACCAAGCACGAAAGCCAGCATTCGCGCTCCCCCCCAACCTCCGCCTGCCGAACCGTCACACCTCATGACAGTCATCAGGATAAGTCGGCGTCCGACGCCTTCGGCCGTCCTTAACGCCTAGCCCCGGACCGGCCCCGGGACCCGCCCCTGACTTGCCCGGAAACGCGCCGAATTGTCTGCGGCACAACAGAAAACTGGGTCCAACCAGACTAGTCCGCGGGCTAATCCACCGCCTACGCCATACGACGAAGACGGTTCCCGACTTGTCGGTCATCTTCGGCACCAGCATGGCGACCTCCCCCGGCGGCCCTGCCGGTCCGCCCCGGCGCGGGGTCCCCCGACCGCACTACGCGTTTGGCGGCTGAGCGGTTGACCCCGGGCTCGTCCGTTCGGGTTGATGGATCTCGGACCTCCCCCAGCGCCGAGTGAAGAGCCCCTAGCGTCGGCGGCGGACCACACACGGGACTTCAGGGGACAACGCATGCACCGCAGCAGACGCAGTCGCGTCGACGTCGCACACCACCACCCGCGCGTGCACCGCGCAGGCACCGGCTGGGCCTGGGACTGCCGGTGCGGCGGCGCGTCGTGCCGCACCGGGCTCTCGATCTTCTCCTGGCGCGAGGCCGTCATCGCGGCGCTCAACCACGCCGCGTCTCTCGCGCCCTGACGGCGCGACGGACCCACGCTGGCGCAGAATGGCTCCGTGACCGAGCCTGGACGCGACCTCGTGGTGCCGCCCGGCCCCGGCCTGCGCCGGGGGCTGGTCATCCCGGCCAGCGAGCTGGTCGAGCGTTTCAGCAGGTCGTCCGGACCCGGTGGGCAGGGCGTCAACACCACTGACAGCCGGGTGGAGCTGGTCTATGACATCAGCGCCTCCCACGCCCTGAGCACAGCACAGCGGACCAGGCTGCTGGAGGCGCTGGGGACCCGTCTGGTCGAGGGACACCTGACCATCGCCGCGTCGGAGTACCGCTCGCAGCTGAGGAACCGCGCCGCCGCCCGCGAGCGGCTCTCGGCCCTGCTGCGCGAGTGCCTGGCTCCGCCGGTCGAGCGTCGGCCGACTCGACCCACCCGCGGGTCGAAGGAACGCAGGCTCGCATCGAAGAAGCGTCGTGCCCAGGTCAAGTCCGGGCGCGGTGAGGTGCCTCGTGACTGAGCCGGGCCCCGTGGCCGCACGCCTTGACGCTGACGAGGCCACCACCACCGAAAGGCTCCTTGCCCTGCGCCGTGACTTCAGCGGCGTGGTCGAGGCGTCGGCCGACTCCAACGCCGACGACGAGCACGACCCCGAGGGCGCGACCATCGCCTTCGAGAGATCGCAGGTCACGGCCCTCATCCAGCAGGCGCAGCGCCACCTCGCCGACATCAGCGCGGCCCGGTCCCGTCTCGAGGCCGGTGTCTACGGTCGATGCGAACGCTGCGGACAGCAGATCTCGCCCGCCCGCCTCGAGGCCCGTCCCACGGCACGCACCTGCGTCAGCTGCGCCTGACCGATCCCCTCACCGCTCCCCTCACCGCTCCCCTGACCGATCCCCTGGCCAGGCCACGAGCACAGCGAGCTCAGCGCAGGTAGCGAGCTCAGCACTGGAAGCGAGCTCGGAGCCGAGCGAGCTCAGAGCCAGGTGTGGAGCCGGACGGTGGTCCCCGCCTCGGACGAGCGCAGCTGCACCAGGTCGCAGAGATGGTTGACCATCCACAGCCCGCGCCCTGATGCCCTCTCGTAGTCGACGTCCAGCCTGCCGCTGAGGGGGTCCTGCATCCGGCCCTGGTCGGCGACCTCGCACACCAGGGCACCGCGCTCCCGCCAGAGCCGCAGCGTCCCGTGCCCGCCCCCGTGGAGGACGCTGTTGGCCCCCAGCTCATGAACGGCCAGCGCGAGGTCAGCCGTTCGGTCGGCGGACATCCCGTTGCGCTGCGCCGCGACAGCGACCTCTGTCCGCAGCCGGCGCAGGCTTGCCGCGTTGAACGTCGTGCTGGAGTCGACTGCCGTCGGCTCGGGCAGGGGGGAGGCAAAGGCGCGGTGCGCCTGGCCGGGACCGGCATACGCCTGGACCCGCGTCGCCGGCCCGGCACCCTCCATCAGCTCGGGGTGACTGCGCTCGGCCTCGGCGATCACCTCGGGTGGGAGGTGCTCGGCGTCATAGGGGCAGCGGAGCCAGAACGGGGTCTCGGCGGGGACGGCAAGGTTCAGGAGCGACTCGTGGAGCTGGCACTCGGCGATCTCGACGTCGCTGCGACCAGCCCAGAGGGGCTCGCCGATGCCCCGTGCCGGCCGGCCCTCGGCGGCGCGGATGAAGGCCGCCCAGGCGGGGATGATGCGGGCGGGGTTCGCGCCCAGGAGCTCCATGTCGACGAAGTGGACGGCATCGGCGCCTGGTCCGAGAGCATCAGAGAGCAGACCGACCCGCCTCTTGGTCGTCGCCACCATGACCGGCTCACCGCCCGCCAGACCGTCACGCACGAAGGGGACGCAGCCGTCGACGAACTCGTCCTCACCGCGCCACAGCATCGCCTCATGTCGGTAGTGCATGACGTGCGCTGGTGCGGTCATTGCGCTGAATCTCCCCCGAGGGGTGCATCAATCCCGGTCGGCTGATGAGCCACGGGGGATTCTACGCCCGGTTGGGCCCCTTGAGCACTGAATTCTCCCGGTCCGCCCCAGACAGCCGACGACCGGACCGCGCGATTCCGTGGCGCGCGAGGTCGATGTCGACCATGCTTCGAAGGTCAGCGTTGACTCCAGGAGGCGTGATGAAGGTCGGGATCCCCCGAGAGGTGAAGAACAACGAGTACCGGGTGGCGATCACCCCGGCCGGCGTGCATGAGCTCGTCGTCCATGACCACGAGGTGTTCATCCAGAGGGAGGCCGGGGTCGGCTCGTCCATCCTCGACGCGGACTACGTGGCCGCTGGTGCCACCATCCTCGACTCGGCAGACGACGTCTGGGAGACCGGCGACCTCATCCTCAAGGTCAAGGAGCCCATCGCCGAGGAGTACCCGCGGATGCGGGAGGGCCAGGTCCTCTTCACCTACCTGCACCTCGCTGCCGACAAGCCCCTGACCGAGGAGCTCGTCAAGCGGGGTGTCACCGGCATCGCGTACGAGACGGTGGAGCTGCCCGACCGCTCCCTGCCTCTGCTGGCCCCGATGTCGGAGGTGGCGGGCCGACTGGCCCCGCAGGTCGGCAGCCAGGCCCTCCTGCGGGCGCAGGGCGGGCGCGGCATCCTCATGGGCGGGGTCTCCGGGGTGTACGCCGCCAAGGTCGTGGTCATCGGCGCGGGCGTCTCCGGCATGAACGCGGCCGCGATCGCCCTCGGCATGCAGGCGGAGGTCCTCCTGCTCGACCGCGACGTGGCCAAGCTGCGCCACGCCGACTTCGTCTACCAGGGCCACTGCCAGACGGTTGCGTCCAACGCCTACGAGATCGAGCGGGCCATCTCCGACGCCGACATGGTCATCGGAGCGGTGCTCGTGCCCGGCGCCAAGGCGCCCAAGCTCATCACGAACGAGCAGGTCTCCCGCATGCGGCCGGGCTCCGTGCTCGTGGACATCGCGATCGACCAGGGCGGCTGCTTCGAGGACTCCCGCCCCACGACCCACGCCGACCCCACGTACAGGGTCCACGACTCGGTCTTCTACTGCGTGGCCAACATGCCGGGGGCGGTTCCCCACACCTCCACCTACGCCCTGACCAACGTCACCCTGCCGTATGCCGTGGCGCTCGCCGACAAGGGCTGGCGCCAGGCCCTGCGCGAAGACGGGCCCCTGGCGCTGGGGCTGAACACCCACGAGGGCCACGTCACCTACGGCCCCGTCGCGGAGGCCCACGGCATGGAGTCGGTGGCCCTGGAGGACGTGCTCACGTGACCGCGGGGCGCCCGTGCTCCTGAGCGAGCTGGTGGCCGTGTCCGCGGCCACCTCCGCCACCCGGTCGCGCACCGCGAAGGTCGAGGCGCTGGCCGGCGCCCTGCGTGCGGCGGGACCCGAGGAGGTGGCCACGGCCACGGCCTACCTCTCCGGGGTCCTCCCGCAGCGGCGCATCGGGGTGAGCTGGCGCAGCCTGGGGACGCTGCCCGCACCGGCTTCCTCACCCACCCTGACGCTGTCCACGGTGGACGGGCAGCTGGAGGCCATGGCTGCCCTCGGCGGCGTCGGCTCCGCCGCGTCGCGGGCCGCCGCGGTGGAGGCGCTCTTCGCCCAGGCCACTGCACCCGAGCAGGAGTTCCTCCGCCGGCTGATCACCGGCGAGCTGCGCCAAGGGGCCCTGGACGGCGTGATGCTCAAGGCGATCTCCGCCGCCGCCGACGTGCCCGAGACGGCCGTGCGACGCGCCGTGATGCTCGCCGGGCATGCCGGTCCCGCCGCGGTCGCCGCGCTGGCGGGTGGGGTCGCCGCCCTGGAGGACATCGGCCTCGTGGTGGGCCGCCCGGTGCGCCCGATGCTTGCGGCCTCGGCCCCAGATGTCGCCACCGCCCTGCAGGACCTCGGGAGCCGGGGCGTCGTCGTGGACGGCAAGCTCGACGGCATACGGCTCCAGGCCCACCGCCGCGACGGTGAGGTGCGCCTGTTCACCCGCAGCCTCGACGAGATCACCGACCGGCTCCCCGAGGTGGTCGCGGCCGTGCTCGAGCTGAGCGGCGAGACCCTCGTCCTCGACGGGGAGGCCATCGCCCTGGACGCCGCTGGCCGGCCGCGCCCCTTCCAGGAGACCGCGGCCAGGACGATGAGCAGCCTGGACGTCACGCGGCTGCGCGGGGAGGTCCCGCTCAGCACCTTCTTCTTCGACGCCCTGCACATCGACGGTGACGACCTGATCGACCTGCCAGCCGGCGAGCGTTTCGCCAGGCTGCAGGCGGTCGCCCCTGAGTCCCTTCTCGTCCCCCGCCGGGTGACCGCCAGCCCGGAGCAGGCGCAGGCGTTCTTCGACGAGCTGATCGACGCGGGACACGAGGGCGTCGTCGTCAAGGACCTCACCGCGCCGTACGCCGCCGGCCGGCGCGGAGCGGGATGGGTCAAGGTCAAGCCCCGCCACACCCTCGACCTGGTGGTCCTCGCCGTCGAGTGGGGCAGCGGCCGGCGCCGGGGGCTGCTGTCCAACATCCACCTCGGCGCCCGCGACCCCGAGACCGGTGGTTTCGTGATGCTGGGCAAGACCTTCAAGGGCATGACCGACGCCATGCTCACCTGGCAGACGGAGCGGTTCCTCGCCCTGGAGACCGGGCGCAGCGGCCACGTGGTGCACGTCCGCCCCGAGCAGGTGGTCGAGATCGCGTTCGACGGGGTGCAGACCTCCTCGCGCTACCCCGGCGGCATGGCGCTGCGGTTCGCCCGGGTGCTGCGCTACCGCGACGACAAGGCCGCCGACGAGGCCGACACGGTGGAGACGGTGCGGAGGGTCTCCGGCCGCCAGTGATGCCAGACGGGCCCGGCCACGGCGCGGGCGCCTTCCTGTCCCGAGTGGCATTACATAGGGTCCCTATGTATCGTCTCTCGGGTGACGGAGATGGAGCCCCTGGGCAATGAGCTGCTGCGGGCTGCGGCCCGACTGACGCGCTGGGCCACGCGCCACGCCTCGTTCGACGTCCCGTTCGCCCAGGCGCGCCTGCTCGCCCTGCTCGACGAGCTCGGCCCATCCCGCGTCAGCGCGCTGGCGCAGGCCGACAACAGCAGCCAGCCGACCATGACCGCGCAGCTGCAGCGGGTCGAGGCAGCGGGATGGGTGCAGCGCGTGGCCGATCCTGAGGACGCGCGGGCGTCCCTCGTGTCGCTGACCCCCCAGGGCCGAACGGCCCTGGCCGAGGTGCGCCGGGCCCGGCTGGCGGTCCTCTCCCCCGCCCTCGAGCGCCTCGACGGCCCCGCAAAGGAGCGCGTCGCGATCGCGGTCGAGGTCATCAACGAGCTCCTGGAGTCTGCGGCACGGTCGCCAGCCCCGAATCCCACCCGAAAGGACGGATGACCACCTCCATGTGGCGCCAACCGAAGACCGTCTGGGCGGTCGCCTTCGCCTGCGTGATCGCCTTCATGGGGATCGGCCTGGTCGACCCCATCCTGAACATCATCGCCGAGGACCTCGGCGCCGGACCGTCCCAGGTCTCGCTGCTGTTCACGAGCTACATGGCTGTGATGGGCGTGGCCATGCTCATCACGGGATGGGTCTCCACGCGCCTGGGCGCCAAGCGCACCCTGCTCGCCGGCCTGGCGATCATCATCGTCGGCTCCGCCCTCGCGGGGATGCAGGACAGCATCGGCGGGATCGTGGGCTGGCGCGCCGTGTGGGGCCTTGGCAACGCCCTGTTCGTCGCCACCGCCCTGTCCACCATCGTCTCGGCTGCCAGGGGCTCCGTCGGCCAGGCGATCATCCTGTTCGAGGCCGCGCTCGGCCTCGGCATCGCCGCCGGGCCCCTGGTGGGTGGTGAGCTGGGGTCCATCTCGTGGCGCGGCCCGTTCCTCGGCGTCGCCGTCCTGATGACCATCGCCCTGCTGGCAACGCTGTTCGTGCTCCCGGCCACGCCCGCCACCGGCCGCCGGACCAGTCTGGCCGAGCCGCTGCGCGCCCTTCGCCACAAGCCCCTTCTGGTCGTGGCGCTGACGGCACTGCTGTACAACTTCGGGTTCTTCACGCTGCTCGCCTTCACCCCGTTCCCGATGCACCTCTCACCGCACCAGACGGGGTTCGTCTTCTTCGGCTGGGGGCTGCTCCTCGCCATCACGTCGGTCTGGGTCGCCCCTCTGCTGCAGCGCCGGTTCGGCACGGTGCCAGGCTCGCTCGCGTCGCTGACCGGGTTCGCCGCGATCCTGGCGGCCATGGCCATCTGGACGGACCACAAGTCCGTGCTGGTCGTGGGCGTCGTCCTTGCAGGGGCGTTCCTCGGCGTCAACAACACCCTCATCACCGAGACGGTCATGAAGGCTGCGCCGGTGGAGCGCCCGGTCGCCTCCGCCGCCTACAGCTTCGTGCGATTCTCCGGCGGCGCGATCGCCCCCTGGCTGGCGGGCACGCTCGGTGAGAACGTCAGCATCCACGCGCCGTTCTGGGTGGGGGCCGGTGCGGTGCTGGCCGGTGTCCTGCTCCTCGCCTCCGGTCGCGGGCTCTACCGCCACATCGACGCCGGGCCGGCCCACGGTGCGGAGAGCTTGCACGGCCGCCGCGAGGCCGAGGTCGTCGCGGTCGCCGACGCCTGACCCCTAGGCTGGCGCGGTGCTCGAGCGCATCACGGCCACCCGGTATGTGACCCCCCTTCGCGAGGGCGGGTCACTTCCGGGCATCGTCGAGGCGGATGACTGCGGCACCTACGTGCTGAAGTTCCGCGGCGCAGGGCAGGGCGTCAAGGTGCTGGTCGCCGAGGTACTCGTCGGCGAGCTCGCCCGGCGGCTCGGCGTGCGGGTGCCGCGGCTGGCTGTCGTGGACCTCCAGGCCCCCATCGCCCGATACGAGGCCGACGAGGAGGTCCAGGACCTCCTCAACGCCAGCCTCGGCCTGAACCTCGGAATCGACTTCCTCCCAGGCTCGTTCGGCTACGACGGCTCACGGCCCCCGCGCCCCGAGGTGGCCGCCGACATCATCATGCTGGACGCCCTCACCGCGAACATCGACCGCACGTGGGCCAACCCCAACCTTCTCGTGTGGCACGGCGAGCCGTGGTGCATCGACCACGGTGCCGCCCTGTACTTCCACCACCAGTGGCCGAGCCGGGCCCCGGACCCCGGGCGGTTCGCCG
>DASULG010000331.1:0-4786 GCA_036278335.1 Pedococcus sp. | reverse complement strand
GACTGCTGCTCCTCTACGAAGAGGTGCTCCTCCCCCGCCAGCGCCGGCACTAGGGTGCGTTGCCGTGCGTGGGGGATCTCCGACGCCATCGGGACCGGTGAGGTTGCCGGGTGTGGGGGATCACCGACGCCATCGGGGCGGTGAACCCCCACGCCCGCCGCGACGGGTCAGCGACCGGTCAGCGCTGGGTGTCGGCGACGTAGCCGATGGGGCTCGGCTCGCGTGTCATCTCGCCGTGCCAGGTGTGCGGCAGCGGCTCCCGGCCCGGGGCGACGCGGGCGACGATCTCGTCGAGCGCGCGGCGCACGTAGGGCTCCCCCACCCAGAGGTGCTTGGCGCCCTCGACCCCGATCACCTCGGCCTGCGGGATCGCGGCGAAGCGCTCCGTCGCCTCCTCCGGGCGCAGGTAGTCGTCGAACTCGGGCACCAGGGCCACGACGGGCTTGCCGGACTCGGCCCAGCTCGCCAGGTGCTCCGGCGCGGAGAACCGCAGCGGCGGGCTGAGCAGGATGGCCCCGGCGATGGAGGGGTCGTTGCCGTACATCAGCGCCAGGTCGGTGCCGAACGACCAGCCGACGAGCCAGCGGTTCGGCAGCGGCGGGGACTCGTGGAACTCGGCGTACTCGATGGCGGCCGCCACGTCGAAGCGCTCGGCGTCGGCGTTGTCGAAGGTCCCCCCAGAGGTCCCGCGGGGTGAGGTGACCCCGCGCAGGTTGAACCGCAGCACGGCGAGGTCGGCGAGCGCCGGCAGTCGGTAGGAGGCCTTCTTGTAGACGTGGCTGTCCATGAAGCCGCCGTGCGTGGGCAGCGGGTGCAACGTGAGCAGCGTCCCGACCGGGTCGTTCTGCGGCGGCAGCGCCAGCTCCCCCACCAGCGTCAGGCCGTCGGCGGTGTGCAGCTCGATGTCCTGGCGCCGGGCCGGAAGGATGGAGTTGGCCCTGATCTGGTGGCGGGAGTGGTGGCTCATCGGATCGATCCTTGCGTGTGGCGCCGGCCCCGGGCGGACCAGCACGGTGAGTGCCAGTGGCGGCGGTCGTCGAGACCGCCCATGCCGTCGGCGGGCCAGACGACCACGTGCGGTGTGCCCAGCGCGATGGTGTGCTGGCAGCCCGGGCACAGGTAGGCCCTGGTGGACGTCGCACCGGTGACGGCGCGGACGAACCACTCGCTCCCGGCATACCCCTCCCGGCGGGTGAAGCCGCCCACCGCGCGCTCGACGTTCAGCGGAACGTCGTCGCGGCGGCGCCGGTTGGCTCGGGGCATGGCCCCGATTGTGTCACTGCGGCCCGCGCCGTCGAGAGGGTGGCAGACCGACCCCGCGTCGGGCGCGAGCGTCGGTTTGCCACCCTCTCGAGCGCAGGCGGAGGCGGAAGGGGAGGCGGCTCAGGCGTAGGTGCGGAAGCCGCGCCCGGTCTTGCGGCCCAGGTAGCCGGCGGTGACCAGGTGCTCGAGGAGCGGGGCAGGGGCGAAGCCCGGCTCGCGGAACTCGAGGTAGAGCTCGCGCTGGATGGCGAGCGAGACGTCGAGGCCGACCACGTCGAGGAGCTCGAAGGGGCCCATGGGCAGGCCACAGCCGGTCTTCATCGCGGTGTCAATGTCGTCGGCAGAGGCGTAGTTGGCCTGGAGCATCTTCACGGCGTCGTTGAGGTACGGGAAGAGCAGGGCGTTCACGATGAAGCCCGAGCGGTCGCCACAGGTCACGGCCTGCTTGCCGACCCGCGCGCAGAGCTCGCGCACGGTCGCGACCACGTCGTCGGCGGTCGAGACGGTCGAGACGACCTCGACGAGCTTCATGATCTGCGCGGGGTTGAAGAAGTGCATGCCGACGACGTCCTGCGGCCGCTTGGTCGCCGCGGCGCACTCGACGACCGGCAGGGAGGAGGTCGTGGTCGCCAGGATCACCCCCGGCTTGCAGATCTCGTCGAGGTTCTCGAAGAGGGCGCGCTTGACGGCGAGGTCCTCCACGACCGCCTCGACGGCGAGGTCGACGTCGCGCAGGTCCTCCAGGGAGGTGGTGCCGGTGAGGTGGCTGAGCGCCTCGTCGCGGGCCTGCTCGGTCAGCTTGCCGCGCTGCACGGCCTTCTCGAGGCTCTTGGCGATCGCCGCCCGTACCTGCTCGACCTTGGACTCGGCACGGGCGACATAGACGACGTCGAGCCCGGCCTTGGCGAACACCTCGATGATGCCGGTGGCCATGGTCCCGGAACCGACCACGCCCACCCGGCTGATCGGCCGGGTCTGCACGCCGGACTCGCCGTCCGGCCTCGGGGTCAGGTGGTCGGGCACGACCTGGGAGGAGCCGGGCTCGGCGTACGTGTAGAAGCCGCGCCCGCTCTTGCGGCCCTTGAGCCCGGCGCTGACCATCTGCTTGATGACCGGGCTCGGGGCGTGCAGGCGGTCGCGGCCCTGCTTGTACATCGTGTCGAGGATCTCGTAGGCGGTGTCGAGGCCGATGAGGTCCATCAGCGCGAGCGGCCCCATGGGGTACCCGCAGCCGAGGCGCATGGCGGCGTCGATGTCCTCGCGCGAGGCGTACTTGCTCTCGAACATCGAGACGGCGTGGTTGAGGTAGCCGAAGAGCAGCGCGTTCGCGATGAACCCGGCCTTGTCGCCCACGACGACAGGCTGCTTGCCGAGCCGCTGGGCCAGGGCCTTGACGTCCTCGAAGACCTCGTCCTCGGTGATGACCGTTCGCACGACCTCGACGAACTGCAGCACCGGGGCAGGGTTGAAGAAGTGCATGCCCACGACGCGCTTGGGGTTGGACGTGGCGACCGCGATCTCGGTGACCGGCAGCGAGGAGGTGTTGGTGGCGAGCACCGCGTCCGGGGCGACGATGCCGTCGACCTTGGCGAAGATCTCCTTCTTGAGGTCGAGGTGCTCGGGCACGGCCTCGACGACGAGCTGGCAGTCCTTCAGGTCGCCCATGTCGGAGGTGAAGGTCACCCGGCTGAGCAGGGCCGCCTGGTCCTCGACGGTGAGCTTGCCGCGGGAGACGGCGCGGTCGGTCGAGTGCTGCAGGATGCTGCGCCCGTGCTCGACGGCGGCGTCGTCCACCTCCACGGCCACGACGTCGATGCCGTTGCGGGCGAACACCTCCACGATGCCGGCACCCATGGTGCCGAGTCCGATCACGCCGACGGTGCTGAAATCACGAGCCATGCGGCGAGTGTGTCAGAGCCCGTATGCCGCGGGGAGACCCCCTCGGCGTGACCCTGCCCACCAGGCGGCGGGACGACGCCACCCAGCTGCCTACCAGGAGAAGCCGGCCTCCAGGAGGGAGGACTCGGCCCTGAACCGCTGGGCCCGGGTCAGTGGCGTCTCGGTGCCGGGGACGGGCACCTCCAGGGAGCGGCAGCACTCGAGGAGCACGTAGTCGTAGGCCGCGGTGCAGGCGCGCAGCCGCATCGCCTTGGCGGGCAGGTCGCTGGCGTCGATCCGCTGCACC
Organism: Pedococcus sp.; assembly: GCA_036278335.1. Lineage (GTDB taxonomy): Bacteria > Actinomycetota > Actinomycetes > Actinomycetales > Dermatophilaceae > Pedococcus_A. The sequence goes on along the minus strand of DASULG010000331.1, from coordinate 1,338 downwards.
TCCGCGCCGAGCCGCCGCAGCTCGAGGCCGAGCAGGACGGGCGGCATCGGCTCGCGGGCAGGCCGACGGCGGTCCCTGGCCTCCTCCAGGCGCCGCGAGAGACCGACGAACGGCGCCCGCGGCCGTCCGGTGGCGGCCCAGAACAGGGCGGACAGCGCGGTGTTGAAGATGGCCAGCGCGATTCCAGTCCCGACCAGGTACTCAGTAACGGGCGTCATCGAACCTCACCTCTATGACGAGTCTGCGCTCCCCGACCCGAGGCGTGCAATGGGGCCCGCGTCCCGGGTTAGGGTGTCCGACTGTGCGGCTGGTGATTGCGAAGTGCAGCGTGGACTACGACGGGCGCCTGAGCGCCCATCTCCCCCTGGCGACCCGTCTGCTGCTGGTCAAGGCCGACGGGTCCGTGCTCGTGCACAGCGACGGTGGCTCGTACAAGCCGCTGAACTGGATGTCGCCGCCGTGCGCCATGGCCGAGCTCTCCCCCGAGGAGCACGAGGCGGCGGACGGCGTCTCGATGGTCTGGCAGGTGCAGCACGCCAAGTCCGAGGACCGCCTTCGCGTGCTCATCCACGAGGTGCTGCACGACACCTCCCACGAGCTCGGCGTCGACCCCGGCCTGATCAAGGACGGCGTCGAGGCCCACCTGCAGAGGCTGCTGGCCGAGCACATCCACACCCTCGGGGACGGGTACACCCTCGTGCGGCGGGAGTACATGACCGCCATCGGCCCCGTCGACATCCTCTGCCGGGACGGCGTCGGCGGCTCCGTCGCGGTCGAGATCAAGCGCCGCGGCGACATCGACGGGGTCGAGCAGCTCACCCGCTACCTCGAGCTGATGAACCGGGACCCGCACCTGGCCCCGGTCAGCGGTGTCTTCGCCGCGCAGGAGATCAAGCCGCAGGCCCGCACCCTCGCCCAGGACCGCGGCATACGCTGCGTCACCCTGGACTACGACGCGCTGCGCGGCATCGACGACACCACCACCCGGCTCTTCTGAGGCGTCAGTCCCGCTGCGAGCCCAACGACGCCGTATGCCGGCGGCGCGGCCCGCGGGCCCGGCTCGGTTCCCGGCCCGCTCGTCCCGGCGTACGAGGTCGTCAGCGGAGGGCGACGAGCTCGAGCAGGCGGGCCGCCTCGGCCTGAACGGCCTCCCGGGCCGGGCCGAGGTACCTGCGGGTGTCGACCAGCCGGGGGTTATGGTCCAGCCGCGCGCGCACCGCCGCCGTGAAGACGCTGTTGAGGTGCGTGGCGATGTTGATCTTGGTCATCCCCGCGCGCACGGCCGCCACCAGGCCGGCGTCCGGCACGCCCGAGGACCCGTGCAGCACCAGGGGCACG
>DASULG010000330.1:0-13678 GCA_036278335.1 Pedococcus sp. | reverse complement strand
TATTGCGTCTCCGGTTGCCCCTACAAGAAGGTCTACTTCAACCACTCGACCGGCAAGGCCGAGAAGTGCACGCTCTGCTACCCGCGGATCGAGATCGGCCAGCCGACCGTCTGCTCGGAGACCTGCGTCGGGCGCATCCGCTACATCGGGCTGCTGCTCTACGACGCCGACCGCGTCGAGGAGGCGGCATCGGTGCCCGACGAGCGCGACCTGCTCGCCAGCCAGCGCTCGGTCTTTCTCGACCCCGAGGACCCGGCCGTGCGCGAGGCCGCGCGGGCGGACGGCATCCCCGACGACTGGATCGAGGCCGCGCGCCGCTCGCCGGTCTACGACCTCGCGCTGCGCTGGGGTGTCGCGCTCCCGCTGCACCTGCGGGTCGTGGGGGTCGAGGAAGACGGAGCGCTGGGCCTCGTAGAGGTCGTGGTCGTCCTCCACCGACGCCGCCTCCAGGACCCGGTCGGCGTCATAGAGGACCAGGCCGATGTACCGCAGCCGCCCGACACAGGTCTCGGAGCACACGGTGGGGATGCCGACCTCGATGCGCGGGTAGCAGAAGGTGCACTTCTCGGCCTTGCCGGTCTTGTGGTTGAAGTAGACCTTCTTGTAGGGGCAGCCCGAGACGCACATGCGCCAGCCCCGGCACTTGTCCTGGTCGACAAGGACGATGCCGTCCTCGGAGCGCTTGTAGATCGCCCCGCTGGGGCACGACGCGGCGCACGACGGGTTGAGGCAGTGCTCGCAGATCCGGGGAAGGTAGAACATGAAGGTCTGCTCGAACTCGAGCTTCACCTTGTCGGTGATGCCCTTGAGCATGACGTCGCGGCTGGCGTTCTCGTGGCTGCCGCCGAGGTTGTCGTCCCAGTTGGCCGACCAGCTGACGTTCATCGGCTTGCCGGAGATCAGCGAGATGGGCCGCGCCACGGGGAAGTGCTGCTGTGCGGGCGCGCTGATCAGCGTCTCGTAGTCGTACGTCCAGGGCTCGTAGTAGTCGTTCAGCGAGGGGAGCTTGGGGTTCGAGAAGATGCTGGCCAGCTTCTTCCACCGCCCGCCCGCCTTCAGGGAGAGCCGGCCGTTCTTGCCGAGCTTCCAGCCGCCCTCCCACTTGTCCTGGTCCTCGTAGCCGCGGGGGTAGCCCAGGCCAGGGCGGGTCTCGACGTTGTTGAACCAGACGTACTCCGTGCCGGCCCGGTTGGTCCAGGCCTGCTTGCACGTCACCGAGCAGGTGTGGCACCCGATGCACTTGTCGAGGTTCATCACCATGGCCATCTGCGCCATGACCTTCATCAGTACTGCACCTCCTGCGAGCGGCGGCGGATGACCGTCACCTCATCGCGCTGGTTGCCGGTCGGTCCGAGGTAGTTGAACGCGAAGGAGAGCTGGGCGTAGCCGCCGATGATGTGGCTGGGCTTCACGAGGATGCGGGTGAGGGAGTTGTGGATGCCGCCGCGCTTGCCGGTCTTCTCCGTCAGGGGTACGTCGATGAGCCGGTCCTGGGCGTGGTGCATGTACACGGTGCCCTCGGGCATCCGGTGGCTGACGATGGCCCGGGCGTTGACCACGCCGTTGCGGTTGACCGCCTCGACCCAGTCGTTGTCCTTGATCCCCACCTTGGCGGCGTCCTTGTCGGAGATCCAGATCGCCTGACCGCCGCGGCTGAGGGAGAGCATGAACAGGTTGTCCTGGTACTCGCTGTGGATCGACCACTTGTTGTGGGGGGTGAGGTAGCGCACCGAGACGCCGAGCTCGCTCTGGGTGCCGATCGCGGGCTCACCGAAGATCTCCGTCATGTTCAGCGGCGGCCGATAGACCGGCAGGCCCTCTCCGAGCTCCTGGATCCAGTCGTGGTCGAGGTAGAAGTGCTGGCGCCCGGTCAGGGTGTGCCAGGGCTTGAGCCGCTCCACGTTGATGGTGAAGGGCGAGTAGCGCCGGCCGCCGGACTCCGATCCCGACCACTCGGGGCTGGTGATGACGGGCACGGGGGCGGCCTGGGTGTCGGCGAAGGTGATCTGCTTGCCCTCGTGCTCGGAGGCGAGGTCGTGCATCAGCTGGCCGGTCCGCTTCTCGAGGGTCTTGAAACCCTGGGTGGCGAGGTGGCCGTTGGTCGTGCCCGACAGCGCCATGATCGTCTCGGCGACGTAGGTGTCCCTCTTCAGCGACGGCCGGCCGTCGGCGACGCCACCGCGGATGGCGCCGTTCTTGTGCCGCAGGTAGTCCACCTCGCGCTCGACGTTGTAGGCGACGCCCTTCTGCACCGTCCCGAGCTTCTCCATCAGGGGGCCCAGGGCGCCCATCTGGTCGAAGACCGCGCCGTAGTCGCGCTCCACCACCACGAGCTTGGGCATGGTCTGCCCCGGCACCGGCTCGCACTCACCCTTCTTCCAGTCCCTGACCCGGCCGTGGGGCGTGGCCATGGCGTCCGCCGTGTCATGCAGCAGCGGGGTCGCGACGACGTCCTTGCGCACGCCGAGGTGCTTGGCCCCCAGCGGCGAGAAGGCCTCCGAGATCACCTGGAAGATGTCCCAGTCCGTCTTCGTCTGCCACGGCGGGCTGATCGCCGGGTTGAACGAGTGGATGAACGGGTGCATGTCGGTGGTGTTGATGTCGTACTTCTCGTACCACGTGGCCGCGGGCAGGACGACGTCGGAGAAGATCGTCGAGCTCGTCATCCGGAAGTCCAGCACACACAGCAGGTCGAGCTTGCCCTCGGGCGCCTGCTCGTGCCAGACGAGGTCCTTCGGGCGGGCCTCCTCGGGGGTCTCGGTCGCTGACAGCGAGCTGTCGGTGCCGAGGAGGTGTCGCAGGAAGTACTCGTTGCCCTTCGCCGAGGAGCCGAAGAGGTTTGCGCGCCACATCATCAGCACCCGTGGCCAGTTCTCCGGGGCGTCCGGGTCCTCGACCGCAAACCGCAGGCTGCCGGCCTTCAGCTGCTCGACCACGTACTCGCCGATGGGCCTGCCGGCGGCCTCCGCCTCGTCAGCGAGGTCGAGCGGGTTGCGGTTGAACGTCGGGTACGACGGCATCCAGCCCAGGCGTGCCGAGAGGGCCAGCTGGTCGGCGGTGCTCATCCCGTCGAACAGTCCCGTCCCGGTGGGGGCTGCCATGGCGTCCGCCGTGTAGTGGTCGTAGCGGTACTGGTCGGTGTGGAGGTACCAGTAGGCCGTCTGGATCATCTGCCGCGGCGGCCGGACCCAGTCGAGGCCGAAGGCCATCTGGGCCCACCCGGTGATGGGACGCGCCTTCTCCTGGCCGACGTAGTGCGCCCAGCCGCCGCCGTTGCGGCCCTGGCAGCCGGTGATGGTCGTCAGCAGGAGCATGCAGCGGTAGATGGTGTCCGAGTGGTACCAGTGGTTCGTGCCGGCCCCCACGATGATCATGGAGCGGCCCTGGGTGTCCGCGGCGTTCTGCGCGAACTCCCGTGCCAGGCGGGCCACGGCCGCGGCGGGCACCGACGTGATCGGCTCCTGCCAGGCCGGGGTGTAGAGGCCGTCCACGTCGTCGTAGCCTCCGGGCCACTCGCCGGGAAGGCCCTCTCGCGCAACGCCGTACTGCGCCAGCAGGAGGTCGAAGACAGTGGTCACCAGCCTGTCCCCGACCCGCCGGACCGGGACGCCTCGGCGCAGCACCTCGACGCTGCCGTCCGGGAGGTCGAACCGCGGCAGGTCCACCAGGGCCGTGTCGTCCCGGGTGGTCAGGAGGCTCAGCGCGGGCACCACGTCACCGAGGTCGAGGTTCCACTTGCCCACACCGCTGTCGCCGAACCGGTCGCCAAGAGTGCCGTTCGGCACCGTGAGGTCGCCGGTGCGGCTGTCGACCAGCACCGTCTTGAAGGCCGCGTTCTCAGCCGCGGCCTCGTCTCCGCCGAGGTCCGCGGCCGTGAGGAACTTGCCGGGCCGGTACCTCACGGAGGCAGTGGAGCCGTCCTTCGCGGCATACGGTTCGAGCTCAAGGAGGAACGGCAGGTCCGTGAACCTGCGCGTGTAGTCCTCGAAGTACTCGACCTGGCGGTCGACGAAGAACTCCTTGAGCACGACGTGGCCCATCGCCATGGCCAGGGCACCATCCGTGCCGGGGGCCGCAGGCAGCCACTCGTCGGCGAACTTCACGTTGTCGGCGTAGTCCGGGGAGACGACCACGACCTTCTGCCCTCGGTAGCGGGCCTCCGCCATCCAGTGGGCGTCCGGCGTGCGCGTGACCGGGACGTTGGAGCCCCACATGATCAGGTACCCGGCGTCCCACCAGTCACCCGACTCGGGCACGTCGGTCTGGTCGCCCCAGATCTGCGGGGAGGCCACGGGGAGGTCGGCGTACCAGTCGTAGAAGGAGAGCATCGAGCCGCCGATGAGCGAGGTGAAGCGCGCGCCTGACGCGTGGCTCACCATCGACATCGCCGGGATGGGGGAGAAGCCGGCGACACGGTCCGGGCCCCACTGCTTGATCGTGTGCACGTTGGCGGCCGCGACGATCTCGGCGGCCTCGCCCCACGAGGCCCGCACCAACCCTCCCTTGCCCCGGGCGCTCTTGTAGCGCTTGGCCTTCTCGGGGTCGCCCACGATGTCGGCCCAGGCGAGCACCGGGTCGCCGAGCCGCGCCTTGGCCTCGCGGTACATCTCCAGCAGGACTCCGCGGACGTACGGGTAGCGGATTCTGGTGGGGGAGTAGGTGTACCAAGAGAAGGCCGCGCCGCGTGGGCATCCGCGGGGCTCGTACTCCGGCCGGTCTGCGCCCGTCGAGGGGTAGTCGGTCTGCTGCGCCTCCCACGTGATGATGCCGTCCTTGACGTACACCTTCCACGAGCAGGAGCCCGTGCAGTTGACGCCGTGGGTCGAGCGGACGACCTTGTCGTGGCTCCAGCGGTCGCGGTAGAACGCGTCCCCGGTCCGGCCGCCCTTGGCGTGCAGGCTGCGCTTGTCCTCGGACACCTCCGCCCGCGTGAAGAAGCGCCGGGTGCCGACCAGGGCCTCCGAGAGGGGCCCGTCCAGACCAGGTGCGGTGCTTGGCCGGTCGTTTCTGCTCACGCTGTTTCCTCCTGGTGGGGGATGTCCATCCGCGCCGGGGCTGTGCTCATGCGCCGAGGCGGTGATGGTGATCGCGGGGGTGGGAGTGGTGCCCGTGCGGTGGGTCGAGGGCAGAGCCGGCGTGTCCGCGCACCGTGGCGACGCGCTCCCAGCCCGCCGTGTCCAGCACGGTCAGTGTTGCAGGGAAGACCCCGTTCTGCTCCTTGAGGATGTGCTCGCGCAGCATCTCGAGAGCGGCCAGCAGCCGCGCCGGCCACGTCGGGTCGTCGGGGGTGCCGTCAGCCGCCTCCGCCAGTACCGACTCGATCTCACGGTGCTCGCGCTCGAGCGCCTCGATGTGGTCGGGGAACTCCTCAGCCATGAGCGGGAAGAGGCCCTCCTCCTCGACCACCGTGTGGGGCCCGAGGAGCTCCGCGATCAGCCGCGAGGTCTTGGCGGCACCCTCGATGCTGTTGTCACGCAGGAAGGTGCGGACCTCGGCGATGTGCGCGACGACGGCGTCGTGCTCCCTCGTGAGCTCGCCGATGGCGGCGATGTCCTGACAACCGCAGTACTCACACATCAGGCAGGGCTTCCGGCCGCCTGCTGTGTCGCGGTTCTGCGGACGACCGTCATGGTGAGCACCAGGCTCGCGGCGGCAACCAGGGCCAGAAGGGCCAGCCCGATGCCGTACGAGCCGGTGCGCCCGTGGACCGCACCCATGACCAGTGGCGGCACGAAGCCGCCGAGACCACCGGCAGCGCCGACCAGACCCGTGACGGACCCGACCTGGTTCGTGGGCGCAGACCGGGCGACCAACGCGAAGGTCGCCCCACTGCCGGCGCCGAGTGCGGCGGCCATGGAGAGGAAGGCGATGGTGCCCACGGGCATCAGGTCTGGGGTGAGCGCCTGGACGGAAGCCCCGGCTGCGACGACGGCGAAGACGGCAGCCAGCACCGGCACCGGGCCGAAGCGGTCCGAGAGCCACCCGCCGATGGGCCGCATGAGGACGGCGAGGAGGACGAACCCCGCCATCCGGTTGGCGGCGTCGGTCTGCTCGAGCCCGTATGCGGTCTTGAGGTATGCCGGGAGGTAGACGGAGAAGGCGACGTAGCCACCGAAGGCGACGGCGTACAGGATGCAGGCCTGCCAGGCGATCGGCAGCCTGGCCGCGGCAGCGAGCCGCGTCGTGACCGATGTCGTGGGGACGACCCGCCCCGGTGCGTCGCGCAGGAAGAGCCAGGCGACGACGGCATACACGGCCAGGACCGCGGCCGTGATCAGGAACGGGGCCTGCTCGCCCACGCCCTTGACCAGCTTGACCGTCGTCAGGGCACTGATCGCGGTGCCACCCATGCCTGCCCCGAACACGCCGATCGCGAAGCCGCGCCTCTCCGGCGGGAACCAGGCGTTGACGAAGGGCACACCGACGGCGAACGCCGTGCCACCGATGCCGAGGAAGAAGCCGCCGACGAGCAGGGCGGTGAGAGAGTGCTGGCCGGCCAGACCGATGAAGAGCACCGGCGCGATCGTGGCGATCGAGACCAGCGGGAACATCACCCGGCCGCCAAAGCGGTCTGTCAGTGCGCCCACGGGAATGCGGCCAACCGAGCCCACGATCACGGGCACTGCCACGAGGAGCGCCTGCTGAGAGCCGGAGAGGCTGAGCAGGTCCTTGTAGCGGGGGCCGAGCGGGCTCAACAGGGCCCACGCCCAGAAGTTGATCGCGAAACCGATCGTGGCCAGAGTCAGCATCAGAACAGGGCCGCCGGTGGCGGCCTGCTTGTCGCGCCTGTCGGCTCGCATGGAGGGGGTCACCTGGTTCGTCCGGGGTCCACGGCTTGTGCTGCTCACGTCATTCCTGTCGCATCAGGGCGTAAAGGTCAAGGAGGCGCAAGCCGTCCCGGGCCTAGGATTCCCGTTGACGCTCCTGTGGCAGAAGGGACCAAAGACCCCATCCTGGTCAGGCTGAGCGAGGGCGCACGACCGCGACGGGGCTCTTGGCCCGGTGCAGCACGGCGTGGCTCACCGAGCCGAGGACCAGGCCCGTGAAGCCACCGCGCCCGCGGGCACCGACGACGACCAAGGTCGCCCCGTCGGATGCCGCGCTCAGGGCGTCGGCAGGACGGGCATGCTCGATCCGCTCGTCGACCACGACGTCCGGGTACTTCTCCTGCCAGCCCGCCATCGTCTCCGCCACGGTCAGCCGCAGCTGGTCCTCGAGGTGCCGCCACTCAGGCGAGCCAGGACTGGTCACGACCACGCCGTCGATGAACTCGATCCACCAGGCGAGGACGACGACGAGGCGCGTGCCTCGCAGGGAGGCCTGCTCGAAGGCATAGCCCACGGCCTCACGCGAGAGCGCGGATCCGTCGATACCGACGACGACGGGCCCCGAGGGTTGACCGGTCTGCTGGCCACGCACCACCACCACGGGGCACTTCGCGTGCATGGCGACCTGCAGCGAGACCGACCCGATGCTCTCACGCACGACGCCCCTGCCGTGGGCTCCGACCACGACAGCCTCCGCCCCCTCGGAGTGCTCGACCAGGTCGTGGGCAGCCGCGCCGGTGGAGGCCTCAGCCGTGACCGTGAGCCCGGGGCTGAGACGCAGCGCCTGTTCTCGGGCAGCCTCCACGACGTCGTCGGGGACGTCAGGCGCATCGGCGGGGTTGAGCATGGCCGCGGCGACGAGGTAGTCGATGTTCGTCGCGTGGAGCAGGTGCAGCGGCAGTCGGCGGCGCGTGGCCTCCGCAACCGCCCACTGCAGTGCTCCCTCGCTGTCCGGGGAGCCGTCGACGCCGACGACGATGGTGCCGGGCTTGTTGCGGTGCGTCATCACAGGCTCCTCGGCTGGGGGCGGTGCTCGCTCTCGCTGAGCCGGCGGACCAGGCCCTGGCCCCAGGCGGTGGCCCGGGCCTCCTCGCCGTCAGCGAGCGGGCCGGCCTTGCCGTGGACGTAGAAGCTCTCCGGCTCGGCCAGCTCGGTGAAGCCCCTGTGGAGAAGCCGTTTGCGGGCCTTCTTGGCGGCCGAGCCCGGCACCCGGGGTGTGAGGACCCGAGTGTCGAACGTGGCGGTGGGCAGTGCGGATGCGGTCGGGGTGAGCGTGTCGAGCCACTCGCGCAGCCCGCGTCCGCGCGAGGGGACGGGGCCCCTCGCCTCCGCTGCCGCGTCACGCCGTGTCTCCGGTCGGCTCAGCCCGAAGGCATGGGTCGGGCCTCCGACAACCAGCAGTGCCACGTCCGACGGGATGGTGTCGGGGGCACTGCCCACCTCGGTCAGGGTCACGGGGCCCACCCCTGACAGCCCCTCGGCGACCGCGCGGGCGATCAGCTCGGTGTTGCCCAGGATGGACTCGTAGACGACCAGCGCGGCTGTCATGGCTGCCTCCCCCGTGTCAGGTGTGCCTCCTCCATGATCACCGAAGGGTCCAGCCCCGACCGGTGTCGAAGGTCCCCTCCTCGACCGGGGTCGAACGCGGCGGGCAGCCGTCGCTTCCTGGGCCGACGGCCGCCGCGTTCTGGGCCGATGGGTCAGGTGGAGAGCAGGTCCTCGAAGGACACGGGGTCGGCGAAGGGGTCGACCGGGCCGCTGTCGACCCGGGCCGCCGCAGCAGCGGCGAGCTCCTCGCCCGCCCGCCCGATGCGTGCGGCGAGGCTGTGGTCCGAGGAGCCCGCGGTGCCCCAGTCCTCCGAGGCGGCGAACACCGCCGTGCCCAGCGGGCTGGCCTTCAGGTGGGCGAAGAGGGGGCGCATGGCGAACTCGAGCATGAGCGAGTGACGCGCCGTCCCCCCGGTTGCCGCCATCAGGACTGGCGTGCCCTTGAGCACGTCGGGCCCCAGGACGTCGAAGAACGTCTTGAACAGTCCGCTGTAGGACCCCTGGTACACGGGCGTGACCGCGATGACGCCGTCGGCTGAGGCGATCGTGTCGACGGCGGCGCGCACTCCTCCGGTGGGGAACCCGGTCAACAGCGTGTTGCCGAGCTCGTGGGCCTGGTCGCGCAGCTCCACGACGTCGACCTGCGCTTCGAGACCGTGCTCGAGGAGGGCGTCGGCGGTGGCCGTGGCCAGGCGGTCCGCGAGGAGTCGGGTCGAGGACGGCTGGCCGAGGCCGGCGCTGACCACGACGATGCGGCGCGTGGCGCTCATCGCACGGCCTGGGGGGAGGCGCCGGCGGCGGCCACCCGGGACGCGTGGGTCGGGGCGTCGGGGACGTGCGCTGGCTTGCGCGCCGCCGCGATGCGGCGAAGCTCCGGCACGACCTCGCCGCCGAGGATCTCCAGCTGCTCGAGGACCGTCGCGAGCGGCAGCCCGGCGTGGTCCATCAGGAAGAGCTGGCGTTGGAAGTCGCCCACCTCGTCGGCCATCGCGGCATACCGCTCTATCACCTGCTGGGGGCTGCCGACCGTCAGCGGGGTCTCGCGGGTGAAGTCCTCCAGCGAGGGGCCGTGGCCATAGACCGGCGCGTTGTCGAAGTAGGGCCGGAACTCGCGCACCGCGTCCTGGCTGTTCTTGCGCATGAAGACCTGGCCGCCGAGACCCACGATCGCCTGGTCCGCAGAGCCGTGCCCGTAGTGCTCGAAGCGGCGCCGGTACAGCTGCACCATCTGCTTGGTGTGGGACATCGGCCAGAAGATGTTGTTGTGGAAGAAGCCGTCGCCGTAGTAGGCGGCCTGCTCGGCGATCTCGGGCGAGCGGATCGAGCCGTGCCAGACGAAGGGCGGGATGCCGTCGAGGGGCCGCGGCGTGGCGGTGAAGCCTTGGAGGGCCGTGCGGTGCTTGCCCTCCCAGTCGACCACGTCCTCGGTCCACAGGCGGCGCAGCAGGGCATAGTTCTCGACGGCCAGGGAGATGCCGTCGCGGATGTCCTTGCCGAACCAGGGGTAGACGGGGCCGGTGTTCCCTCGGCCCATCATCAGGTCGATGCGCCCGTCGGTGAGGTGCTGCAGGGTGGCGTAGTCCTCGGCGATCTTCACCGGGTCGTTCGTGGTGATCAGCGTGGTCGAGGTCGAGAGGATGATCCGATCGGTCTGCGCGGCGATGTAGCCGAGCGTGGTGGTGGGGGAGGACGGCACGAAGGGCGGGTTGTGGTGCTCCCCGGTCGCGAAGACATCGAGCCCGACCTCCTCCGCCTTCCTGGCCAGGGCGACGGTGGCCTTGATGCGCTCGTGCTCGGTCGGCGTGGCGCCGGTGGTGGGGTCGGTGGTGACGTCGCCGACGGTGAAGATTCCGAACTGCATCAGGGGACTCCTAGTCGTTAACCATTCAACTATCCACAGAACGGTCGCGGGCCCTCATTCATTCCTCTTCGTTCCTGTTCATCCCAGGGCCCAGTCAGTGCGACCAGTGTGCGCTGTCATGGGTGCGGCACGGATGTGGGCCGGCTGCGACGACCGTGGCCCCCGTCTGGGGGTGAGACGGGGGCCACGTCAGCGGCCGCTGTGAGCCTGCTTCATCGCGGTTGCCCGCGGATGACCGAGTATGCCGGTGTTTGGCGATGCGCGCCATCCCCCGCTCGAGGCGGCGCGGGGCGGGCCCGAGCACGGCGCTGCCTATGATCGGCGCCGTGACCCACGCGCGTTTCGGCTCGCTCGTCGCGCGGCACGCCATCGAGCTGCGGCGCGACCTGTCCGGCCTCGAGCAGGGCTTCTGGGCCGTGGTCGCCGACTTCGAGGGCGACGTGACCGCGGTCCGCTTCGCCGAGGTCACCCGCCCCGACGGCCCGCCGGCACCTGCGACCCCACCCGCGCCCTGGGCGCCGCTGGAGGGCCGCTGGAGCAGCAGCCTGGACGAGGCGGCATACCTCGCAGGCGTCGAGGAGGTGCGCCGCCGGATCGCGGCGGGCACCGTCTACCAGGTCAACCTCTGCCGGGTGCTCTCACACCGGCTCGGCGAGGAGGCTGACCTCGACGGCCTCGGCCACCTGCTGGCCCGGGGCAACCCCGCGCCCCACGCCGCCCGGGTCCACGTGCCGGAGGCGGATCTCGACGTCGTGTCCGCTTCGCCCGAGGCCTTCCTGCTGCTGGACGGCGACACGGTGGAGTCACGGCCGATCAAGGGGACGGCGACGAGCCGGGCGGCCATGCTGGCCAAGGACTACGCCGAGAACGTCATGATCGTCGACCTGGTCCGCAACGACCTGCACCACGTGTGCCGAGCCGGCACCGTCCGTGTCGACCACCTGTGCGCGCCGGAGGAGCACCCGGGGCTCGTCCACCTCGTCTCGACGGTCTCCGGCCAGCTGCGCCCCCGTGTGGGCTGGGACGAGATCTTCGAGGGAACTTTTCCCCCTGGCTCTGTCTCGGGCGCGCCCAAGTCGAGCGCCCTGCAGGCCATCGCCGACCTCGAGCCGTCACCGCGCGGGCCGTACTGCGGCGCCGTCGGCTGGGTCGACGCCGACCGCAGGCGGGCGGAACTCGCCGTGGGCATCCGCACGTTCTGGGCAGAGCACGACAGCGCCGGCAGCCGGTGGCTGCGTTTTGGCACCGGCGCCGGGATCACGTGGGGTTCGGACGCCCGGGCCGAGTGGGAGGAGACACAGTTGAAGGCGGCTCGCCTCATCGGTCTGGCGTCTGGGAGGGTTCGGGCATGAGCGACGACGTGCGGGTCTGGGTCAACGGCGCGCTGGTGGGACCCCGCCAGCCGGCCATCGCGGCGCTCGACCACGGCGTCACCGTGGGCGACGGCGCCTTCGAGACGTGCAAGGTCACCCACGGGCAGGTGTTCGCGGCCTCCCGTCACGCCCGGCGGCTCGACCGCACCCTCGCCGGGCTCGGCCTGCCGCCCGCCGACCACGACCACATCGCGGCGGGCATCAAGGCGGTCCTCAGCGAGGGCGACCCGATCGACTTCGGCCGGCTGCGCTACTCCGTGACCGGCGGCCCGGGACCGCTCGGCTCGGATCGGCACGACTCGCCCTTGACCTACATCGTGACCGCCGGCTCCCAGCCCCGGCCACCGGCGAGCGCCGCGCTGGCGGTCGTGCCGTGGGTGCGCAACGAGCGCAGCGCCGTGGCCGGGCTGAAGACGACGTCGTATGCCGAGAACGTCGTCGCGCTGGCGTACGCCAAGGAGCGCGGCGCCATCGAGGCCATCTTCGGCAACACCCGCGACGAGCTCTGCGAGGGCACGGGCAGCAACATCTTCGTCGTGCGCGACGGGGTGGTCCTCACGCCGCCCCTGTCATCCGGCTGCCTGGCCGGGGTCACCCGCGCGGTCACGATCGAGTGGTGCCGGGAGGACGGCATGGAGGTGCGCGAGGAGGCACTGCCGCTCTCGGTCCTCGACGACTGCGACGAGGTCTTCATCACCAGCTCCACGAAGGACGTCCTCGCCATTGACCGAGTTGACGACCGCAGCCTGGTGCCGGGACCGGTCACCGCCCGCGCCGCCGCGGTCTTCGCCAGGTACGCGGCGACGAGGATGGACCCGTGACCCAGCCGCAGCGCGTGGAGGAGGACGAGAGGGACGACGGCGACTGGGCGTGGCGGCGCCGCATCCGGGCCAACCCGCACTCCAACCGCGTCTACCGCACCGTCGTCGGGGTCGTGGGCGCGCTCATCACCGTCGCCGGCCTGCTCATGGTGCCGCTCCCCGGCCCCGGCTGGCTCGTGGTGTTCATCGGCATCGGCGTCCTTGCCTCGGAGTTCCACTGGGCACAGCGCCTGCTCGACTTCGGCAGGGAGCGGCTCTCGGCGTGGAACGACTGGATCCGGCCCCGGCCCCTGTGGGTCAAGGCCCTGGTCGCCCTGCTGACGGCCCTCGCCGTGGCCGTGTTCTTCTACCTCCTCTTCCTGGCGGCCGGCGTCCCGACCTTCCTGCCGGACGTCTTCGAAGTCCCGCTGCAGCGCCTGCCCGGGCTCTGAGGGGCCGGATTTCGCGCCCGGCAGGCTGTGCGGCTATTCTTCGGGAGCCCGTGAGGGCGCTGGACGTGTAGCTCAGTTGGTTAGAGCGTTCGCTTCACACGCGAAAGGCCAGGGGTTCGAGTCCCTTCACGTCCACCACGCCGGTCAACCAGCACCCCTGAGTCCTGACTCGGGGGTGCTTCTGCGTCCGGGCGCTACGGTGGGCGGATGGGCGGAGCACTCGTGACCGAGATCCACATCTACCCGGTCAAGGGCGAGCCGGGCCGAGAGCTGTCGGTGGCCGACGTCGAGCCCGACGGGCTGGCCGGCGATCGCCGCAAGCGGGCCGCCGTGCAGCTCGTCGCCGCGGAGGACGTCCAGGAGGACACCCGCGCCAACGTCATCGTCAGCATGACGTCCGGCGAGCTGGCAGCGTCAGTCGGGTCGGTGCTACGCGTCGGCGGAGTCGAGCTCGCGGTGACCTCGGTCCCGAGCGGCTGCCCCGGGGTCTACGCCAGTGTCCGGACGCCTGGGCAGATCAGCGTCGGCGACCCTGTGGAGCAATCCGGATGACGCGGGGCCCGCGCCGGGCATAGCCTCGGGAGGTGCCTGACCGAGTGACGTCAGCACCGGGGGTCCTCGTCACGCACGGAAGCGATGCCCGGTCGATGCACCGCGCGGCAGTGGAGCGTCTGACGGCGAGCTACGACGCCATCCCGCGTGATGCCCACGTGCGCCTGGCCAAGCGGACCTCGAACCTCTTCCGGGCGCGCGACCGCTCGCGCACTGCGGGCCTCGACGTCAGCGGTCTCGACGGCGTCATCATGATCGACGCCGA
>DASULG010000329.1:0-4997 GCA_036278335.1 Pedococcus sp. | reverse complement strand
TGCCCCTCCGGGGGCCAGGACCACGCCGCTTCCCTCGAGGTGGGCGCGGAACCCGCCGTCCACCACGGAGACCCGCGTCAGGCGCATGCCCTTGGGCAGCCCCTGCACGGCGTGACGGACGGTGACGAGCCGCCGAGCGGCAGCCGAGAGCCCGGTATCCAGCCAGCCCGGTCCGCCGAGGTCCACCGTCTCCGGCTCGATGACCAGCTGGCCCCGATCGGCGGTGACCGTGCCGGTGGCCCGCACCACGACGGTTCGGCCGAGAAACGAGGCTGTGCGGCGCACGCCCGCGCGGCCGGCGCCCGCGGCATACAGCTGCACGCCCTGTCCGATCTGGCGGGCCGCCGCGTCGAAGGGGAGCGTGGCATCGAGGCGCAGCGTGCCGGCTCGCAGGCCCTGCTCGGACATCCGCACGTCGCTGCCCGTCGCACGCACGTCCCGGAACGGGCCGTCCGGTGTGAGCACGGAGCCGCTGTCGAGCTCCACCGTCTCCAGCCAGGTCTCGCCCGCACGCAGGCCGCGGGGCGGCGTTCCGGCGGTGGCGGTGGCCGATGGTGTGGGGGAGGCGGTGGCGCCGTCGGGCTGGCTGGCCGCCAGGACCACGGCCACCAGGGCCAATGCCACCGCGACGACGCCGGTCACCACCCCGAGGAGGAATCTGCGCATGGTCAGACCATGTACTGGTCGTGGCGGCGGTAGAGCTCGGTCCACTCCTCGGGCGTGAGCGACCTCTCGCCCCTCGCCACCTCGGCCACGGCCTCGAAGTAGGACTCACGAGGGGCACCGGGCGCGAAGTGGAGGAGCATCGAGACCGGCTCACCGGACTCGTTGCGAAACCCGTGTATGCCGCCGGGCGGCACGTGCGCGAAGTCGCCCGCCGTGAGGTCGCGCCAGCCGGTGCCATCGTGCAGGCGCAGGGACCCGTCGAGGATGAAGAACGACTCGGCCATGGTCTTGTGGAAGTGCGGGTCGGGGCCGCTTCGGGCTGCGGTCATCTCGTAGCGGTAGAGACCGAACAGGCCACCGGTGGTCGCGCCTGTCGCGAGGTAGTGCACCTGGGTGGTCACGCTCTCCAGGTCTGCCGGTGTCGACGCAGGGCGCAGCCAGGCCGACGCCTCGCCCGTGTCGCCGCTGTAGAGGGGCGGTGGGTAGCTCATGGTCCACAGTCTCCCGTCGCGCGGGTGCGGGTGCCCGCCCGAGGCTAGACGTACTCAGCGGGGACCTGCTCAGGCGCGGGCGCGAGGGCCGCGGCCTTCTCATCCCGGATGGCCGGGAGGTAGAGCGCCGCCCCGATGACGCTGAACGCGCCGGCGACGATCATCGCGGTGGCGGTCGAGGTGTTCTCGGCGAGGGGACCCAGCACCAGCAGGCCGAGGCTGTAGGCCCCGCCGGCAACCATGGAGTTCATCGAGAGCACGGTGGCGCGGTTGGTCGGCTGGGCCTGCCGGTGCAGCAGGGTGCTGTGCACCGGGCCTGCGAAGCCGTGCAGGGTGTACGTGACCAGGAACGCCGTGATCAGCCCGGCCGCGCCGCCCATGAGACCCATGACGACGATGAGGGCGCCTTGGAGGACGCGGGCGGCCAGGGCGGTCCAGCCGACCCCGATGCGCCTGCTCACCAGCGCCGAGGCAGCAGCCCCCGCGGCGAACAGGCCCCACGCCGCCGAGGACACCGGGCCCAGCAGGGCTCCGGCGCGGTCCTCGCCACCAACGAGCTCGGCCAGCCGTACCGGGTTGAGCGTCTCGAAGGCGATCATGCCGACGCTCCAGAACACCTCGACGAGGACGAGGGCGAGGAGCACACGGGAGGACCGCAGCAGACGTATGCCGCTGGCGATGGTCCGCGGGGCCTCCTTGGCCGAGCGGACGGCGCGGTGGAACCCGGAGGCGTCGACGTGGGTGCGCGGCTCGCGCATGAACAGGGCGATCGCCACGAGGTGCACGACGCCAAGGGTCAGCGCGACGTAGGCAGGAAGCTCGATCGCCGTGATCGTCGTGACCGGGTGCCAGGCGATGAGGCCGCCGGAGACGAGTGCGCCGGTCGCGATGCTGACGCCGACGATGGTGCCCGCGGCGGACAGGGCCCGCTCCACGGGAACGGACGGGTCGTCGGCATGCGCGGTGTCGACGTACCACGCCTCCAGGGGACCGGAGTCGAGCGCGCGGAAGACGCCCTGGACCGCCATGGCGGCGAAGAACACCCAGAAGCTGTGGGCCGACATGAACAGTCCCCACGACACCAGGTTGGCCACCGCAGAGGCGAGCAGGACCGGGCGGCGGCCCAGGGCATCGGCGAACCCGCCGGTGGGCAGCTCGAGGCCGAGGACGACAAAGCCCTGCGCCGACAGGATCACGCCGAGCTGGGCCACGCTCATGCCGCGCTGCAGGGCGATCAGCGTCAGCACGCCGATCACCAGGCCGACGGGGAGCCACCGGGTCGCGTTGAGCAGGAGGAAGACCCGCCGGGCCGTCGTCGCGGAGAGCGGGGTGTGGGCGGCGATCATGCCCGGCCTCGCTTTCGGGGAGCCTTCTGCTGGGCTGCCGGCTGCTGGGGAGCCCTGTCGAGGTCGAGCGGGTAGAGGACGCTGTAGACGGCGAGACGCCTGGCCTGCGGGTTGCCCTGGCCCACCCGGCGGTAGCGGGCGAGGAGCTCGTCGATCTCGTGCTTGAGCTCCTCCACCTGCTCCGGGGTCGCGATGATGAAGGTGTCGCTCATGCCCGCGGCGTCGCGCCAGGCCGCGGGCCAGGTGGCCTCCACGTCGAGCCAGCGCTCGAACTGCTCGGCGAAGTGCCGGGTGTAGTCGCGGACCAGCCAGTTCAGGGCGGTCTCGGCGTCCTCGTCGCCCGCGAAGTCGCTGGGCTCGAACTGGTGGGAGTCCGTCGAGGCCTTCCAGAGCCGACGCTTGCCCTCACCCTCGCCCGTGTCGGTGACCAGGCCCACGGACTCGAGCTTGCGCAGGTGGTAGGAGGTCGCTCCCGAGTTGGTGCTGAGGGCGGCGGCGAGGTCGGTGGCCGTGGCCGGGCCGCCAGTGCGCAGCCGGGACAGCAGCCGGGACCGCAGGGGGTGGGCGAGCACCCGCAGCGAGGTCGCGTCGAGGCGCACGCCGGTGAGGTCGCCGGGGCCCTCAGGAGGGGTGGAGGGAGCCATGTGTGCACAATACCTATGCACACATCGTTTGCACAAGAGATGTGCACGGGAGAGGTGCCGTACCGTCTCCGCAGGTCAGAGGGGGTTTTCGGACCGTCCCGCACCGATTTGGGGGCGGGGCGGCGTCCCCGTAGACTTGACCACTGTTGTGTCGCGCGCCCTCCAGGGCGACCTACCGGCGCTCTCGTGAGCACGCGGCATACGCACCCAGTGAACAACCCGAACGTAAGGTAAGACACTTTGCGCACCTACACCCCGAAGCCGAGCGAGGTCACTCGCACCTGGCACGTGATCGACGCGACCGACGTCGTGCTGGGCCGCCTCGCGAGCCAGACCGCGATCCTGCTGCGCGGCAAGCACAAGACGACCTTCGCCCCGCACGTCGACGGTGGCGACTTCGTCATCATCATCAACGCCGAGAAGGTCGCCCTCACCGGCGCCAAGCTCGAGAAGAAGAAGGCCTACCGCCACTCGGGCTTCCCGGGCGGCCTGAAGAGCACCTCGTACACCGAGCTCCTCGCCAAGAGCCCCGCCAAGGCTGTCGAGAAGGCCGTCCGCGGCATGCTCCCGCACACCACGCTCGGACGAGAGCAGCTGACGCACCTCAAGGTGTACGCCGGCTCGGAGCACCCCCACGCTGCGCAGAAGCCGCAGCCCTTCGAGATCTCACAGGTCGCGCAGTAAGTCCGCAAGGACCTGTGCAGAAAACGAATTGAGGATATTTCGTGGCTGACACCACTGAGAACACCGACGTCCAGGGCGACGAGGTCGAGCTGACCGAGTACACCTCCGAGTCCGAGGGTCCCGTCTCCGGCGAGGCCGCCCGCCGCCCGAGCGCCTCCGCGCCCGGCGCTGCGACCGGTCGCCGCAAGCAGGCCATCGCCCGCGTGCGCATCGTCCCCGGCACCGGCGAGTGGAAGATCAACGGGCGCACGCTCGAGCAGTACTTCCCGAACAAGGTCCACCAGCAGATCGTCAACGAGCCGCTCACGCTGCTCGAGCTCGACGGCGCCTATGACGTGCTCGTGCGCGTCCACGGCGGCGGCCCCTCCGGCCAGGCCGGCGCGGTGCGCCTCGGCGTGGCGCGCTCGCTGAACGGCGTGGACGAGGAGCTGAACCGTCCGGCGCTCAAGAAGGCTGGCTTCCTGACCCGCGACGCCCGCGTCCCGGAGCGCAAGAAGGCCGGTCTCAAGAAGGCCCGCAAGGCTCCGCAGTACTCCAAGCGCTGATCCTGGCTGGCGCCAGCCTCCCTGCTTGGCCCGATGGCGGCACCCTCGCGGGTGCCGCCATCGGCGTTGTTCGGGGTAGGTTCGCTCAGATGCGTTCTCGCTGATCGTCGAAAGGCATTTCTCCCATGGCACGACTTTTTGGCACGGACGGGGTGCGGGGCCTCGCCAACGTGGACATCACCGCCGAGCTCGCTCTCTCGCTCGCGGTCGCGGCTGCGCACGTCCTCGGCGACGCTGCCCTGACCCGCGGCCGACGGCCCAAGGCGGTCGTGGGCCGAGACCCGCGCGCCTCGGGTGAGTTCCTGTCGGCGGCGGTCGTCGCCGGCCTTGCCTCCGCGGGGGTCGACGTCTACGACGCAGGTGTGCTGCCCACGCCGGCCGTGGCCTACCTGACCGCCGACACGCACGCCGACTTCGGCGTCATGCTGTCGGCCTCGCACAACGCCATGCCCGACAACGGGATCAAGTTCTTCGCCGCGGGCGGCCACAAGCTGCCCGACGACGTCGAGGACGAGATCGCTGCCCGTCTCGACCAGGAGTGGGACCGGCCCACCGGGCCCAACGTGGGCAGGATCCAGCAGATGCGCGACGGCCACACGCGCTACATCGCCCACCTGCTGG
>DASULG010000328.1:0-8142 GCA_036278335.1 Pedococcus sp. | reverse complement strand
CGCTCGGCGTGGGCGGCGGGGTCTCGGACCGTGGCGGAGGCCAGCACGAACGTCGGCTGCGAGCCGTAGCGGGCGGCCACCCGCCGCAGCCGGCGCAGCAGCGCCGAGAGGTGGGAGCCGAAGACGCCGCGGTAGACGTGGCACTCGTCGATGACGACGTAGCGCAGGGCGCGCAGGAAGGGTGCCCAGCGCTGGTGCTGCGGCAGCAGCGAGTGGTGCACGAGGTCGGGGTTGGTCAGCACGAGCTGGGCGTGCTCACGGATCCACCGCCGCTCCTCCTGGGGGGTGTCCCCGTCGTAGGTGGCCGCCCGCAGTGCGGGGATGGCCAGGGACTGGATCCGCGCCAGCTGGTCGGCGGCCAGGGCCTTGGTGGGGGACAGGTACAGCGCCGTGGCCCCCCGGCCGGTGGCCGAGCCGGCGCCCTGCACGAGGTCCGTGAGCACCGGGGCGAGGTATCCCAGGCTCTTGCCGGACGCGGTCCCGGTGGCCATGACGACGTGCCTGCCCGCGTGCGCGAGGTCGGCGGCCTCGCGCTGGTGCCGCCACAGCGAGCCGATCCCGGCGCTGGCGAACGCGGCATACACCGCCGGGTCCACCCAGTCCGGCCACTCCGCACGCTCGGCCTCGCGCGCGGGCACCTCGTGCACGTGCAGCAGCCGCTCGGCGCGGCCCCGGGAGGCCAGCAGACGCAGCGTTGCGCCCGGGTCGAACGACCCGGGGGAGCGGAACGGGGTACCGGTGCTAGACATTGCCGATACGGTAAACCGGACGGCTCGGCTACCCGCCGGGCGTCTGCCCATGAACTGCGAGAAGAAGAGGAGTGCTCCGTGGACCTTTCGGTCTCCACCAGCGACCACGGCGCGCTGACCATTGTCCACGTCGGTGGCGAGATCGACGTCTACACCGCGCCGCTGCTGCGCGAGGCGCTCGACAAGCAGGTGGCGGCCGGCCGCACCGACCTGATCGTCGACCTCGAGGAGGTCACGTTCATGGACTCGACCGGTCTCGGCGTGCTCGTGGGGCGGCTCAAGCTCGTCCGCGGCCAGAACGGCACCCTGCGCATCGTCAGCAGCCAGGACCGCATCCTCAAGGTCTTCAAGATCACCGGTCTGGACAAGGTCTTCCACATCTACAACTCCATCGAGTCCGCCAGCGCCTAACCGCAAACCCTGACGAGTCACCGGTGCAACACTGTGTGAACGTCGTCACAGCCGCCACATGGCTCTGTGATCTGCATTACTGTCACGTGCACCGTCTCTGTGCCGCTCGAGTGGTGCGCCTGGGGGACGTTCACGCCACCCATCAAGGAGGATGGAATGTCGGGCCTCGCGTCCGCCGCAGCGGCTGATCTGTCGCTGACCGGCACCAATCTCACCCTGGTCGTCGTCGTCGCCGTGATCGCGGTGATCGCCCTGGCCATGGGCGTCTACTTCCGGCGGCAGGTCCTCGCCGCCGACCCCGGCACCGAGAAGATGCAGGAGATCGGGGCAGCCGTGGAGGAGGGGGCGCAGGCCTACCTGGCCCGGCAGTTCAAGACCCTCTCGGTCTTCGTCGTCCTGGTGTTCTTCCTGCTCCTCCTGCTCCCGGCGCCCGACTGGGGCGTCAAGCTCGGCCGCTCGGGCTTCTTCGTCCTCGGCGCGCTGTTCTCCGCCTCGATCGGCTACCTCGGCATGAGCCTGGCTGTGAAGGCCAACGTGCGCGTGGCCTCGGCGGCCCGGCACGGCGACCGTGACCTGGGCATGCGGATCGCCTTCCGCACTGGTGGCGTGGTCGGCATGGCCACCGTGGGCCTGGGCCTGCTGGGTGCCTCCGTGGTCGTGCTGCTCTACAGGGGTGACGCCCCGAAGGTCCTCGAGGGCTTCGGCTTCGGCGCCGCGCTGCTCGCGATGTTCATGCGTGTCGGCGGCGGCATCTTCACCAAGGCGGCCGACGTCGGCGCCGACCTCGTCGGCAAGGTCGAGGCGGGCATCCCCGAGGACGACCCCCGCAACGCGGCCACCATCGCCGACAACGTGGGCGACAACGTCGGCGACTGCGCCGGCATGGCCGCCGACCTGTTCGAGTCGTATGCCGTGATGCTGGTCGCCGCGCTCATCCTCGGCTCGGTGGCCTTCGGCGAGTACGGCCTGGTGTTCCCGCTCCTGGTCCCGGCCATCGGCGCGGTCACCGCCCTCATCGGCGTCTTCATCACGAAGGTCAAGCCCGGCGAGAACGCGCTCAAGGCGATCAACCGCGGCTTCTACATCGCCGCCACCATCTCCGCCGTGCTGTCGGCGATCGTCGCCTACGTCTACCTGCCCGCCACCTTCGCTGGGCTGAACAGCGGCAACGCCGAGATCTCGGCCCTCAGCGGCAACCCGCGGATGGTTGCGGTCCTGGCCGTCCTGATCGGCATCGTGCTGGCCGCCATCATCCTCTGGCTGACCGGCTACTTCACCGGCACCGACAAGCGCCCGACCAAGGACGTCGCCCGCACCTCGCTCACCGGCGCTGCGACCGTCGTCCTCTCCGGCATCGGCGTCGGCCTGGAGTCGGCCGTCTACACCGCCGCCATCATCGGTGGCGCGGTCTACCTGGCGTTCCTGCTCGGCGGCGGCTCGGTTGCCCTGTCGCTGTTCCTCATCGCCCTCGCGGGCTGTGGACTGCTGACCACGGTGGGCGTCATCGTGGCCATGGACACCTTCGGCCCGGTCTCGGACAACGCGCAGGGCATCGCCGAGATGTCCGGTGACGTCGACGGCGAGGGGGCGCAGATCCTCACGGACCTCGACGCCGTCGGCAACACCACCAAGGCCATCACCAAGGGCATCGCCATCGCGACGGCCGTCCTGGCGGCCACGGCCCTGTTCGGCTCCTACAGCGACGCCTGGCAGACCGAGCTGCGGCGGATCATCAACGGCAACGAGCTCACCGCTGAGCCGAGCAAGTACGTCCAGTCGATGTTCGACCTGCAGATCGTCACGCCGAGCACGCTCGTCGGCCTGCTGATCGGCTGCGCCGTGGTGTTCCTCTTCTCCGGCCTGGCGATCAACGCGGTCACCCGGGCCGCCGGCGCCATCGTCTTCGAGGTGCGCCGCCAGTTCCGCGAGATCCCGGGGATCATGGAGGGCACGACCAAGCCCGAGTACGGCAAGGTCGTCGACATCTGCACCAAGGACTCCCTGCGCGAGCTGGCCACCCCGGGTCTGCTGGCGGCCCTCATGCCGGTGGCGGTCGGCTTCGGCCTGGGCATCGGCGCTCTCGCCGGCTTCCTCGCCGGCGCGATCGGCAGCGGCTGCCTGATGGCCGTGTTCCTGGCCAACTCCGGCGGCTCGTGGGACAACGCCAAGAAGATCGTCGAGGACGGGCACTACGGCGGCAAGGGCAGCGACGCGCACGCCGCGACCGTTATCGGCGACACCGTCGGGGACCCGTTCAAGGACACCGCGGGCCCGGCCATCAACCCGCTCATCAAGGTCATGAACCTCGTGTCGGTGCTCATCGCCCCGGCCATCGTGACCCTGACGCTCGGCAAGGGCGAGAACCACGTCATCCGGTACGGCATCGCCGCCGCCGCGTTCGCGATCGTCATCGGCGCCGTCGCGGTGTCGAAGCGACGTGACCTGGCGATCGGGGGCGACACCGTGGACAGTGCCCCCGCCGTCGGCGCCGCGCCTGCTGAGGTTGCGCCGGCCGAGACGACTGTGGCCGAACCCACCACGGACATCCACCCCGGCGACGAGGTCCGAGGTGGCGTCGAGGACGAGCACGTGCGCCGCTGAGGACGCGCAGGCCTGACCGCGCACGACCCGACCACGGCCGGCACCACCCGAAGGGGTGGCGTCGGCCGTCGTCGTGTGCCGCACGTGTGCCGCACGTGTGCCGCACGTGTGCCGCCGCGCGCCTTTGCGCAGCCACCGCCCGGCGGGTGGGCGCGCGGCATACCCTGTGCGCATGCACAGTGCCCTGTTCGAGCAGGAGAACCTCGAGGTCCAGGCCGATCAGCGCTTCGTGCTGCAGAACCCTCAGATGCTCAGGGTGCACCTCGGCGGCGACGTGCTCGCGGTCAAGGGCGCGATGGTCGCCTACCAGGGGGCGGTCAGCTTCCACCACGAGAAGTCCGGCTCGATGGGGAAGCTGTTCAAGAAGGTGGTCTCCGGCGAGGACATCTCCCTCATGCGGGTCTCCGGCGAGGGCGATGTCTTCTTCGCCTCGGCGGCGGGGTACGTCTACCTCATCGACCTCGCGGGTGACGCGCTGTCGGTCAGCGCGCGCAACCTGCTGGCCTTCGACCCCTCGATCGACTGGGACATCAGGCGCGTGCAGGCTGCGGGGGTGATGGCCCACGGCCTGTTCAACACGACCCTCCGCGGCACCGGCACGGTCGCCGTGCACGCCGTGGGCCAGCCGGTCATCCTCGACTGCAGCGAGCAGCCGACCTACGTCGACGTCCACGCCTGCGTGGGCTGGTCGGCGAGCCTCGTGCCCAAGGTGGTCTCGAGCCTGAACGTTCGCTCGATGCTGCGTGGCGGCTCCGGTGAGGCGTTCCAGTACGCCTTCCACGGCCCCGGCTTCGTCGTCGTCCAGCCCAGCGAGTGGGGTGTGCCGAGCTCGCCGGGCGGCGGGTTCAACGTCGGCGGGCTGCTGGACGGGTGAGCGCCGCCCTCGCCCCGCCGCGGGCCGATGCCGACCTGATCGCCCGGCTGCGGGCCGACCTGTCGGCCGCCGGGTACACCGTTGAGGGGGTCGCCGCGCTGCTCGGCCCGCTGGCCAGCGCAGCCCTCGACCGTGAGCAGACCCTTCCCGCCCAGCGGGTCACGGCCGCCTCCGATGCCCCGATCGCCACCCTGGTGCGCCTGTTCACGCTCGGGGACGCGGTCGACGGGGAGGAGGCGGGCGCCGCGCTGCCGACCCTGGGCATGGCCGGCGCCGAGCACCTGGGCCTGGTCGTCCAGCAGGGGCCTGGCGTGGTGGCCACGTGCGACCTGCGCCCGTACGGCGACGAGGACCACGAGTGGTGGGTCGCCTCCGACCTCTCGGAGCTCGCTACCCGTCAGCCGCTGCGTGAGGACCATGTGTTGGGCATCGGAGGCGCCTCGACGACGCTGGCGTCCTGGACTCCCCGGCCGCCCGTCGCCCGTGCCCTCGACCTCGGGACCGGGTGCGGGGTGCAGGCGCTGCACCTCGGAGCCCATGCCGGCGAGATCACCGTCACCGACATCTCCAGGCGCGCGCTGGCCTTCGCCGCCTTCAACGCCCTGCTCAACGAGGTCCACTGGCACTCGCGGGCCGGCTCCATGCTCGACCCGCTCGCGGGCCAGCGCTTCGAGCTCATCGTCAGCAACCCGCCGTTCGTGATCACGCCGCGCGGAGCCGGCGTCCCGCAGTTCGAGTACCGCGACGGTGGGGCCGCGGGCGACGACATCGTGGCCGGGCTGGTCCGCTCCATCGGCGACCACCTCGAGCCCGGCGGCATCGCGCAGTTCCTCGGCAACTGGGAGATCATCGGCGACGCGGACTGGCGTGACCGGGTGCGCGGCTGGGTGGCCGGCACCGGCCTCGACGCCTGGGTCGTGCAGCGCGACGTCCAGGACCCTGCCCAGTACGCCGAGACCTGGGCCCGAGATGGGGGTCACCACAGTGCGACGGTGGAGTTCGCCGCGATGTATGCCGCGTGGCTCGACGACTTCGCCTCGCGCGGCGTGACGTCGATCGGGTTCGGCGTGATCACCCTGCAGCGTCCCGCCACCGACCGGGAGCCCTTCGTCGACCTGGTCGAGGCGACCGGCCGGGTGGCGACGCCGATGGGCCCGCACGTGCTGGCCGGCCTGCGCGCGCGGACCTGGCTCGCCGAGAGGTCCGAGGACGACCTGCTCGACACCGCCTGGCGGTGTGCCGAGGACGTGACCGAGGAGCGGCACGGCCGCCCCGGCGCTCCCGACCCGAGCATGATCCTGCTCCGGCAGGGCGGCGGGATGGGCCGCGCGATCAGGCTCGACACGGCGACCGCGGCGCTCGCCAGCGTCTGCGACGGCACGCTCACGGCCCGGCAGGCGCTCGGCGCGATCGCCTCCCTGCTCGACCTCGACCACGACGAGCTCGTCCAGGACGTGCTGCCGTTCCTGCGGGACTGTGTCGCCGACGGCCTGTTGCTCGCCTCTTAGGCACGTTGGCCCCTGGAAGCGCCACGTCGGAATCTGGTCAAAAACGCCCTGAAGAGTCGAGCGGCCTCGCCTAGCCTGAGGAGGTGACCAGCCGAGCGCGCCCGTGACACTCCTTCGACTCGTCCGCGACTTCCTGCGGCCCTACCGCGCGCTCATCGTCGGCCTGGTGCTGCTGCAGCTGGTCGGGACCATGGCCTCGCTCTACCTGCCCAGCCTGAACGGCCAGATCATCGACGAGGGCGTGGCCAAGGGCGACACCGGCTACATCCTCCGCGCCGGCGGCGCCATGCTCGTGGTCTCCCTGGTCCAGATTGCCGCCACCATCTGCGCCACCTACCTGGCCGCCCGGGCCGCCGCGGGCTTGGGGCGCGACCTCAGGGGTGCCGTGTTCTCGCGCGTGGGGGAGTTCTCGGCCCAGGAGGTCTCCCGCTTCGGCGCGCCGACCCTGATCTCCCGCAACACCAACGACGCGACCCAGGTCCAGCAGGTCGTCTTCATGGCCGCAGCGGTGATGGTCTCCGCCCCGATCATGATGGTCGGCGGCGTGATCATGGCGCTTCGCGAGGACGTCGGCCTCTCGTGGCTCGTCGCCGTCGCGGTTCCACTGCTCGCGCTGTGCGTCGGCCTCGTGATCCGCCGCATGGTGCCCCAGTTCCGCCTGATGCAGGAGTCGGTCGACTGGGTCAACCGGGTGCTGCGCGAGCAGATCACCGGCATCC
This sequence comes from Pedococcus sp., assembly GCA_036278335.1. Classification (GTDB taxonomy): domain Bacteria; phylum Actinomycetota; class Actinomycetes; order Actinomycetales; family Dermatophilaceae; genus Pedococcus_A. Next base: position 1,280 of record DASULG010000328.1, on the reverse strand, counting down.
GCGTGGTCCGAGCCTTCGTCCGCGAGGACTACGAGCGTGAGCGCTTCGCGGAGGCCAACACCCAGTACACCGGGACGGCGCTCGCCGTGGGCCGACTCATGTCGCTGGCGTTCCCGGTCGTGATGTTCGTCTTCAACACCTCGACCGTGGCCGTGCTGTGGTTCGGCTCCCACCGCGTCGAGGCCGGTCAGATGCAGATCGGCGAGCTCACCGCCTTCATGGCCTACCTCATGCAGATCCTGATGTCGGTGATGATGGCGACCTTCATGTCGATGATGATCCCCAGGGCCACCGTCTCGGCCGGCCGGATCGGCGAGGTGCTCGAGACCGACTCCACGGTGCGCCCGCCGACGAGCCCCGTCGCGCTGCCGCCGGGTGCCACCGTCGAGTTCCGCGACGTGGAGTTCACCTACCCCACGGCGGACGCGCCCGTGCTGCACGGCGTCTCGTTCACCGCCGAACCCGGTCACACCACCGCCATCATCGGCAGCACCGGGTCCGGCAAGTCGACGCTCCTCTCGCTGATCCCGCGGCTGTACGACGCCACCAGCGGCACCGTCGCCATCTCGGGCGTCGACGTGCGCGACGCCGCGCTCGAGGACGTCTGGTCCCGCATCGGCCTGGTTCCGCAGAAGCCGTACCTCTTCACGGGGACCGTCGCCAGCAACCTGCGCTACGGCGACGCCGCGGCCAGCGACGAGGACCTGTGGGCCGCGCTGCGGGTCGCCCAGGCCGAGGACTTCGTCCGGGCCATGCCCGGCGGACTGGAGGCGCCGATCGCCCAGGGCGGCACCAACGTCTCCGGCGGCCAGCGCCAGCGCCTCGCCATCGCGCGGGCCATCGTCGCGAAGCCCGAGATCTTCCTCTTCGACGACTCCTTCTCCGCCCTCGACCTCTCCACCGATGCGCGCCTGCGCGCGGCGCTGCGCCCCGTGACCCGGCATACGGCCGTCATCGTTGTCGCCCAGCGGGTCTCCACCATCGTCGACGCCGACCACATCGTGGTGCTCGACGCGGGCCGCGTGGTCGGCACCGGGCGGCACGACGAGCTCCTCGAGACCTGCCCGACCTACGTGGAGATCGTCGAGTCGCAGCGCAGCGCTGAGGAGGCGGCGGCATGAGCGAGGGAGTGAAGACCGCCGAGGAGAAGGCGGCCGAGGCCCGGCGCGGGCCGACCGCTGTCCGACGCGGCCCGCACATGGCCGTGGGGATGCCCGTTGAGAAGTCGAAGGACTTCGTCCCGTCCGCCCGGCGCCTCCTGGGCCTGCTGCAGCCGGAAC
>DASULG010000327.1:0-18358 GCA_036278335.1 Pedococcus sp. | reverse complement strand
GCTTGTCGGCGGACATCTTGCCCCCGATGAGACCTTCGCGAATCTGGACGACCTTGTACTCGTATCTCATGAGCCGACAGTAACCGCCGCCGGATGGACGCGCCCGGGACTTGCGGCCCCTCCCCTGACGCCTGGTCGACGCCTCGTCGACGCCTGGTGGACGCCGGTCCCGCTCAGCTCGGCGGTGTGTAGCGTCCGTCGATCGCGGTCCAGCCGCCGTCGACGAACAGCTGGCTGCCCGTCACGAAGGACGAGGCGTCTGAGGCGAGGTAGACCACCGCCCCGGCCAGCTCGTCGGGGCGGGACCACCGGCCCAACGCGCTCTTGGACGAGTAGGCGTCGAACCACTCCGGGTTCTCGCGGATCTGGGCGGTCAGCGGGGTGTCGACGATTCCGGGGGCGATGGCGTTGAGTCGGACCCCCGCCGGCCCGAGCTCTGCGGCGGCAGCCCGCAGCAGCTGGACGAGCCCGGCCTTGGTGGCGGCGTAAACCCCCTGCCCGGGCTCCACGGCGACGGCCCTGATGGAGCTGAACCCGATGATGCTGCCCCGCCCGCGCTCGGCCATCCCGCGCCCGAACGCCCTCACGAGGTCGAAGGACGCCCGCAGGTTGAGGCTGACGACCCGCTCGAACTCCTCCGCGGTGTAGTCGAGCACGCGCTTGCGCACGTTGGTGGCCGCGGTGAACACGAGCACGTCGACGTCGCCGAGCTCCTCCGCGGCCGCGGCGACCGCACCGCTGTCGAGGACATCGAGCTGGTATGCCGTGAGGCCGGCTCCCAGCGCCGCCGTGCCCTTCGCGGCGTCCAGGTCGCGGTCGGCGCAGACGACCTCCGCGCCGTGCGCGGCCAGGGCGAGGGCGCTCTCACGGCCGATGCCGCTGCCCGCACCCACGACGACAGCGCGGCGCCCGTCGAGGCGGAACAGACGGCTGTAGTCCCGCGCCGCGGCAACGCTCCCCGAGTGGTCTCCGTCGGAGGTGGCGTCGCCAGTGCCGAGGGTGTCGGTCGTGTCCGTCAAGGCACTCAGCTCTTCCTGGTCGTGGGGCGGATGATCGCCATGCGGGTCACGGTCAGCTCCTCGATCGCGAAGCGCGGTCCCTCTCGCCCGGCGCCGGAGTCCTTGACCCCGCCGTAGGGCATGACGTCGGAGCGGAACCCGGGCACCTCGTTGACGACGACCCCACCGGTCTCGATGCGGTCCACGGCGGCGAAGGCGGTCGCGAGGGAGGCCGTGAACACGCTGGCGTGCAGTCCGTAGCGCGAGGCGTTCACGGTGCGCACCGCCTCGTCGAAGTCGGCCACCGACCTGACCGCGACGACGGGCCCGAAGACCTCCTCGTCCCAGGCCGCCTCGCCGTCGGGGACGTCGAGCAGCACGGTCGGCTCGAGGACGCCGTCGGCTGCCGACCCGCCGTGCACCACCCGGGCACCGGCGTCCTGCGCCCTAGCCACCCACTCGAGGACTCGCTCGGTGGAGCGTGGGTCGATGAGCGCGGAGACCCGCGTCTTCTCGTCGCGGGGGTCTCCCACCGCCACGTCGCCCATCCGCCCGGCCAGCCGCTCGAGGAAGGCCTCCCGCACCGCCTCGACCACGATTACGCGCTGGACGCTGATGCAGGCCTGGCCCGAGGCGTAGTAGCCGCCCCGCACCACGGCGTCGGCCGCCGCGTCGAGGTCGGCGTCCTCGGCAACGACGAGGGCGGCGTTCGAGCCGAGCTCTAGGAGCACCTTGGTGGGTGCGGCGTCCCGAGCGATCTGGTGCCCGACCGCGGCCGACCCGGTGAAGGAGACGGCGCCGACCCGCCGGTCGGTGGTCAGCGTCGCCCCGACGTCCACGCCGCCGGTGACGAGCTGCACCGCTGCCCGGGGGGCCCCGGCCGCCGCGAGCGCCTCGCGCACCGCGTGAACCAGCCACAGGGTCGCCAGCGGGGTCTGTGGCGCGGGCTTGGCGATGACGGGGCAGCCCGCCGCCAGGGCCGGGGCGATCTTGTGGGCGGCGAGCAGCAGCGGGTAGTTGAAGCCGGCGATGCCGACCACCACACCGATCGGCTTGCGCACCCAGTAGCCGATGAGGCCCTCCCCGCTGGGCAGGAGGTCGAGCGGAACGGTCTCGCCGTGAAGGCGGGCCACCTCCTCAGCCGCCGTGAGCAGGGTCAGGAGCGTGCGGTCCACCTCGACGCGGCAGTCCACGAGGGGTTTGCCGGTCTCGAGCACCAGCAGCTGCTCCACCTCGGCCCGCCGCTCGGCGAGCGCCGCATGGGCGCCGGCGAGTGCGGCCCGGCGGACGTGGGAGGGCAGGCGCTCGACCGCATCACGGACGAAGACCGCCTCGTCGAGGGCGCGCCGGGCCAGGGCCACGTCACCGACCGGGGCGATGGCAACCAGCGACCCCGCATACGGGAATCGCACCTCGGCGGCGCCCTGGACCGGCACCCACTCCTCCCCCACGGGCAGGCCCTGGGGGTAGGGCGGCTCGAACAGGGCCGTCTCCGGCTGCGCAGTCACTTGGGCGTTCCTCCTGTGCGGTCGGAGCCGACCAGCAGGTCGGCGGTCCCCGCGCCCGCCAGGGCGCGACGCATGTTCGGCACCGCCGCGATCAGCCGCCTGGTGTAGGGGTGCTGGGGGTCGGTGTAGATCTGCTCGGTCGCGCCCACCTCGACGATCTCGCCGTCCTGCATCACGGCGACGCGGTCGCACAGGTGGCGCACGACGGACAGGTCGTGCGAGACGAAGACCAGGGTGAGGTCGAGTTCGCCCACGAGGTCGGTGATGAGGTTGAGCACCTGGGCCCGCACCGACACGTCGAGCGCGCTCACCGGCTCGTCGGCCAGCAGGATGTCCGGTCGCGGCGCGAGGGCCCGGGCGATGGAGATGCGCTGACGCTGGCCGCCGGAGAACTGGTGCGGGTAGCGGTTGGCGCTCTCGGCCTGCAGGCCGACCGCTTCGAGCAGCTCCTGCACCCGCCCGTCGCGGTCGCGGACGCCCTGGGCCACGAGCGGCTCGGCGACGATGTCGCGCACTCGCATGCGGGGGTCGAGCGAGCTCATGGGGTCCTGGAAGACCAGCTGAAGCCGCTGCCGGAGGAATCCCAGCTTCCGCTCCGGCAGGCCGGCGATGTCTGTGCCCTCGACCAGCACCTCACCGCTGGTCGGCTGGTCGAGGCCCGCGAGGATCCTCAGCAGCGTCGACTTCCCGCAGCCGGACTCGCCGACGATGCCGAAGCGCTCTCCCTCCGCCACATCGAAGCTCACCCCGCGCAGGGCTGAGACGACGGCGCCGGGCTTGGTCAGCGACGTCCGCGGACGCCGGTAGTCGCGCCGGACGTCGCGGACGCTGATCGCGCTCACGCCGCACCCCCGGTGAGGTCGTCCGCCGTATGGTGCGCGGGGTGGTGACAGGCGAAGCCTGTCTCGGCGGAGTCGCCGGTCCACGGCGGACGGGTGCGGCAGAGCTCGGTGGCCTCGGGGCAGCGGTTGCGGAACACGCAACCCTCCGGGAAGGCGCCGGCAGCGGGCACCGAGCCGGCGATGGTGGCCAGACGACCCGAGTCGTCGACCTCGGTGAGGTCGGATGCGGCGATCAGGCCCTGGGCGTAGCGGTGACGCGGCCGGGTGAACACCTCGGCCACGGGGCCCGCCTCGACGATACGTCCGCCGTACATCACCAGCACGCGCTCGCAGACCGTGGCGACCACGGCGAGGTCGTGGGTGATGAACAGCATGGCGGCACCGCGCGACTGCACTCCCCGGTTGATGAGGTCGAGCACGAGGGCCTGCACCGTGACGTCCAGGGCCGTGGTCGGCTCGTCGCACACCAACAGGCCGGGGTCGTTGGCGAGGGCGATCGCCAGCACGACGCGCTGGCGCTGCCCTCCCGAGAGCTGGTGCGGGTAGGCCCGCGCTGCGGACGCCGGGCTGGGCAGCCCCACCTGGTCGAGCAGTTCCACCACCCCCGCCCGAGCCGCTCGCCGGTCCGTGTGGGTGCCGTGGATGAGCATCGCCTCGGCGACCTGGTCGCCGACGCGCATGGTCGGGTTGAGGGCGGTCATCGGCTCCTGGAACACCATGGCGACCTCCTTGCCCCGGACGCGCCCCATCCGCCGCTCGTCGGCACCCACGAGGTCGTGGTCGACACCGGCCAGACGCACCGAGCCGCTGGCGTGGACGTCCTCCGGCAGCAGGCCCATGACCGACAGCCCGGTCAGCGACTTCCCGGAGCCGGACTCGCCGATGAGGCCGACCCGCTCGCCCCGGCCGATAGCGAAGGAGACGTCCTCGACGAGGGTGCGGTCGCCCACCCGGATGGCCAGGTCTCGCACGTCGAGGACCAGGTCGTCACGCTCGCGCGACGACCCCTCGGAGCGTGTGGTCGACGGCTCGGTCATGGCGGTCATCGGCGGTCCTCCAGCCGGGGGTCGAGGTAGTCGCGCAGACCGTCGCCCAGCAGGTTGAAGCCCAGGACTGCCAGCGCGATCGCGAGCCCGGGGAACAGCGCCAGGCGCGGCGCGGTGAAGAGCATCTCCTGGCTCTCCTGCAGCATCCGGCCCCACGACGGCGTGGGGGGTGGCGTGCCGTAGCCGAGGAAGGACAGTGCAGCCTCGGCGAGCACCGCGATCGCGAACGCCACCGATGCCTGCACGATGACGAGGCTGCCCACATTGGGCAGCACGTGCCGCAACCCGATGGCGAACGGGCGGCGCCCGGCTGCGCGGGCGGCCAGCACGTACTCCGAGCGCATGACCTGGAGCGCACCACTGCGGATAAGGCGCACGAACGCCGGGACGGTCGCGATGCCGATGGCGATCATGGCGACCAGGGTGCTCCCGCCATAGACCGCGCTGAACATGATGGCCAGCAACAGGGCCGGAAACGCAAGCAGCAGGTCGGTGCCGCGCATGAGGAGCTCGCCGAACCACCGAGTGGCCATGGCGGCGAGGATGCCGAGCGGGACGCCGACCACCGCCGCGAGACCCACCGCCACGATGCCCACGAACAGCGTGGTGCGGGCCCCGACGAGGAGCTGGCTGAACACGTCGCGGCCGAACTTGTCGGTGCCCAGCAGGTGCTCGGCGGAGGGCTTGAGCAGCCTGCTCGCCGGGTCGACCAGCGTCGGGTCGTAGGGCGTCCAGACGAAGGACACCAGCGCCATCGCCACGACGCCGAGCACGATCAGCGCACCGATGACGAGTGTGGGTCCGGGGCGGCGCCGGCGCCCACGGGCGATCCCCATCGGCGGGGATGCCGCGGCACCACCCTCGGCAGCAGGACCGGGCTGCCGCGGCTGGGTCGGCGGGAGGCCCGCCTCAGCGGCGCTCACCGGGCACCTGCTCGCAGGCGCGGGTCGATCGCCACATAGAGCAGGTCGACGAGGAAGTTCACGAAGAGCACCGCGATCACGAGGATCATCACCACGTCCTGGACCATGATCAGGTCTCGGTTGGAGACCGCGTCGAGCAGCAGGCTGCCCAGGCCCGGTATGACGAAGACGCGCTCGACCACCACTGCCCCGATGAGCAGGGTCGCGAGCTGGAGGCCGAGCACCGTCACCACCGGGACGCCGGCATTGCGCAGGCCGTGGTGGCGCAGCGCCGCCATCGGCGCACGACCCTTGGCCCGCGCCGTGCGGATGTAGTCCTCGCGCTGCACGTCGAGCACCGAGCTGCGCACGTAGCGGGTCAGCACGGCTCCCTGGACGATCGCCAGCGAGAGCGCGGGGAGGGTGAGCTGCCGCACGAACTGGACTGGGTCCTCGTTGGGTGGGGTCCAGCCGTTGGCCGGGAGCCAGCCCAGCTTCACCGCGAAGACGGTGATGAGCAGGATGCCGGCGAGGAACGCCGGAATGGCAACCCCCACCTGCGACAGCGCGGAGAGCAGCAGGCCCGACGGGCGCCGGTGCCGAACGGCCATGATGGTGCCGAACGGCACGGCGACCACCAGCGCGAGCACCATGGCGGTGACGACGAGCCACAGCGAGACCTGGAGGCGGTCGGCGATCTGCGGCCCGATCGCGGCTCGGGAGACGTAGGACTCGCCGAGGTCGAACCGCAGGAGCCCGCCCATCCACGAGAGGTACTGCGCGATGAGCGAGCGATCGAGGCCGAACTGGGTGCGCAGCTCGGCGACCGCCTCGTCAGAGGCGTTGACCCCCAACGCCACCCGCGCGGGATCCCCGGGCAGCACGGCCATGAAGGCGAACACCAGCACGCTGCTGGCCAGGAGGCTGGCCAGCAGCACACCGGTGCGCTGCAGGATGCGAAGGAGCATGTCGGTTCCCGGGACTTCCCTCTCCGTCAGGAGCGCTTGAGGCTGGTCAGGTCGAAGGACTCCGAGATGGCGTTCTTCGGCAGGCCGGTGATGCCCTTCTCCGCGACGATGAGGTTCGGCAGGAGGAACAGGAAGTCGCCGGCTGCGTCCTCGGACACGGTGCGGGCCGCCTTCTTCATGAGCTCCACCTGCTGGTCCTCCGGTGCCTCGTCGGCGGCGGCCAGCGCCTGCTGCACGTCCTTGTTGTCGTAGCGGGTGTAGTACTTCGGGTCGCCGAAGATGGCGCCGATGTCCCGCGGCTCGACGTGGCTGATGATCGACATGTCGTAGTCAGCGTCCTTGAAGACCGTGGTCAGCCACGCGGCCGGGAACTCCAGCTGGTCGAGCTTGACGGTGAAGCCGGCCTGCTCGAGCTGGCTCTTGACCACCTGGCCACACGACACGGCATACGGCAGGCTCGGGATGCGCAGGCGCAGCGGCGTGCTCGCCTTTCCGGACTCCTGCAACAGGGCCTTCGCCTTCGCCTTGTCGTAGGGGTAGAGGCCGGTCAGGTCCTCGTACCACGGGTCGGTCGGCGGCACCATGCTGCCGATCAGCTCGCCCCGACCCGCCCAGCACGTCTCGAGCAACGCCTTGTGGTCAATCGCGTAGCGCACCGCCTGGCGCACCCGCTTGTCGTTGAGAGGTGCCTTGGAGTTGTTGAGTGACAGCAGCACCTCGCCGTTCGTGGTGCCCTCGATGACCTGGAACTTGTCGTTGCCCTCGAACTGGGCAAGCGACTCCGGCGCCTGCACGGTGCCGATGACGTCGATGGTGCTCGTCAGCAGCGCGTTGTTGAGCGCCGTGGCGTCCTTGAAGTACTTCAGCGTGACGTCGTGGAAGAACGGCTTCTCGCCCCAGTACTTGTCGTTGCCCTTCAAGGCGATCGAGTCACCGCGGGTCCACTTCTCGAGCGTGAAGGGCCCGGTGCCGACGGGCGCGGTGGCGAGCTTGTCGACCGCCGACTCGGTCATCATGGCGCCCACGCGGGTGGTCATCTTGTAGAGCCAGTTGTTGCTCGGCTTGGCCAGGGTCACCTCCAGCTGGGTGTCGGAGACGGCCTTGGCGTCGCTGACGACATCCATCGCTGACTTCAGCGAGATCGTCCAGTCCTTCTTGACGCGGTTGATGGAGAAAGCCGCGTCCTTGGCCGTGAACTTCTGCCCATTGGTGAAGGTGGCGTTGTCGACGAGGTCGAAGGTGTAGGTCTTGCGGTCGTCGGAGACGGTCCACTTCTTCGCCAGGGAGGGCACGATCTTCCCCTCCTGGTCGACCTTCACGAGCGTCTCGTAGACGTTGTACAGCAGGGCCTGCGGGATGGCCGCGCCGTCGGTCGTGGTGAAGTCGAGGCTGGCGGGCTCGGCGACGAGCCCGACGCTCAGGGTGGTGTCAGCACCGCCGCTCCCTCCCCCTGAGGACGCGCCAGGAGTACTGCTCGATCCGGCGGAGCAGGCGCTGGCCAGGAGGCACAGCGCTGCCCCCGTGGCTGCAAGGCGGGTCAGCTTCACGGTGTCTCCATCTCGTCCAGGACCGCGGCGGCCAGCTGTTCCGTGCTGGCCTGGCCACCCAGATCGCGTGTGTGGTTGGCGGGGTTGCCCAAGGCCGCGGAGAGTCCGCGGTGGATCGCGTCGGCGGCTGTGGTGTGGCCGAGGTCGCGCAGCAGCATGGCGCCCGAGAGCAGGCAGGCCGTCGGGTTGGCGATGCCCTTGCCAGCGATGTCGGGCGCCGAGCCGTGCACCGGCTCGTAGACGCCGGGGGTGGTGCTGCCCGGCAGGATGTTGGCGCTCGGGGCCATTCCCATGCCGCCGGCCAGCACGGCGGCCAGGTCCGAGAGGATGTCGCCGAAGAGGTTGCCGGCCAGCAGCACGTCCAGCGACCGGGGGTCCTGCACCATGCGAGCGGCCATGGCATCGACCAGCACGGTCTCGAGCTCGACGCCTGGGTGCTGCTCCGCGACCTCGCGCACGACCCGGTCCCACAGCGGGTAGCCGTAGCGCATGGCGTTGGACTTGGTCACGAGCGCGAGCCGGCCGCCGCGCTCGGCAGCAAGCGTGAAGGCATGGTGGGCTGCGCGCTCGATGACACGCCGCGAGTGGACCGCCACCTCGATGCCGATGTCCTCGCCAGTGCCCGCATGTGCCACGCCGCCGGCTCCGACGTACTCGCCCTCGGTGTTCTCCCGGACGATGACGAGGTCGACCCCGTCGGTGCCGCGCACGCTGGTCGGGACACCGGGAAACGCGACCACCGGTCGAATGTTGACCGCGAGGTCCAGCTGCTGGCGGAGCCCGATGATGAGGCCCCACACGAGCTCGTGGTCAGGCACGTCGGGGCGCCCTACGGCCCCGAAAAGCGCGGCGTCGTGCTGGCGGACGACCTGGGCACCGTCGGCGGGCATCGCCGAGCCCTCGCGCAGGTAGCGCTCACCGCCCCAGTCGAGCTCGGTCACCTCGAGTGTGCCGGCCGAACCGTCGCCGTGCCGCTCGAGGGCGGCCCGCACCACCGGGATCGTCGCCGAGACCACCTCCGGGCCGACACCGTCGCCGGGGATCACCGCGAGCCGTACCGCCATCTGCTCTCCTTCGTTGGAGCTGCTGGTCAGACCAGTGACCTGTGTCGCATTAGCGGCTAATGTTGCGACCCACGACGATGTTGTCAAGGGTTGCCGCACGGAATTGGGTTACCCATCGCCCCAGCCAGGGGCTCGAGGAGGAAGGCGGGTCATGATTCCGGCTACCGCAGAACTGGCCCGACTGAGCGCCACCGAGCTCGTGACGGCCTATGCCGCCCGAGACCTCTCCCCTGTCGACGTGGTCGATGCCGTGGCCGCGGTGGTCGAGGAGCGCGAGCCCACCCTCAACGCCCTCTGGGTGAGCGACCTCGAGGCTGCGCGGGAGGCCGCCCGGTCGTCAGAGCAGCGCTGGGCGGCGCGAACTCCACAAGGGTCACTCGACGGCGTCCCGGGGACTGTCAAGGAAAACCTCGCCCGCGCAGGGGTTCCGATGCCTTCCGGCTGCGCTGGCGTGGAACCCTTTGTGCCCCAATGCAACTCCCCCGTCGTGGACCGCATCACCGAGGCTGGCGGCATCATCATCGGCTCCACGGTGATGCCCGACTGGGGGATGCTCTCCTCCGGCGTCTCGAGCCTGCACGGGATCACGCGCAGCCCGTGGAACCCCGAGTGGACCACCGGCGGCTCCAGCTCCGGGGCCGGCGCCGCGGCCGCCGCGGGGTACGGACCCCTCCACGTCGGCACGGACATCGGCGGCTCCATCCGGCTGCCGGGCACTTGGCTGGGACTGACGACCCTGAAGCCCAGCGCCGGACGCGTGCCTCTGGACACACCCTTCCTCGGCCGGTGCGCCGGCCCGATGACGCGCACGGCCGCCGACGCGGCGCTTCTGATGGGTGTCATCAGCCGCCCGGACCCGCGCGACTGGACCAGCCTGCCGCCGGAGGCCCTCGCACTCGACACCCTCGACGTCGACCTCCGCGGGATGCGCGTCGGCCTCCAGCTCGATGCCGGCTGCGGCTCACCGGTGCAGCCCGAGGTGGTCTCCGCCGTCGAGAGGGCGGCGACGGTGTTCGAGCAGGCGGGGGCCATCGTGGAGCCCCTGGCCCCGTTCATGACGCCCGAGCTCCTCGCCGACCTCGACCAGTTCTGGCGGGTGCGGTCCTGGGTCGACTATGACGCGCTACCGGTAGAACACAAGCGTCGCGTGCTGCCGTTCATCGTCCAGTGGGTCCACGGCGGCGCCGACATCCCCGGCTCGCGGGTGATGCGCTGCTACCAGAGCATCATGGCGATCCAGAGCGCCACGGTCGCGGCGACTGAGCGCTACGACGCGGTGCTGTCCCCCGTCGCCCCCGGTGTGGCGTTCCCTGCGGAGTGGCCGATGCCGTTCGGCGACGAGGACTTCGGCATGGCCCACATCGGCTTCACGGCCCCCTACAACATGTCCGGCCAGCCGGCTGGCACGGTCAACTGCGGGTTCACGGGCGACGGGCGCCCGATCGGCCTCCAGGTCGCCGGCCGCCGCTTCGACGACGTCGGTGTGCTGCGGCTGCTGCACTGGTACGAGAACAGCCGGCCCGCGCAGGCTTCGCCGAACTGGCCGGTCCGCGGGAGCGCCAGGCACGATGACCGCACGGTGACCGGTGGCCAGACCGTGGAGCAGGCGCATGGTTGAGCCGACCGCGGCACCCACGCCAACCGCCACCACGGCGGCCACGTTCGAGCAGGTGCGCCCGGTCCGGCTCTACGAGCGTGTGGTCGAGCAGATCGAGGGGGCATTGGCCCGTGGCGAGATCAAGCCAGGCGAACGCCTGCCGAGCGAGCGCGAGCTCGTCGCGCAGTTCGGTGCGAGCCGATCGACGATCCGCGAGGCGCTGCGCGTGCTCGAGAGCAACGGGCTCGTCCGCTCACGCCCCGGCGATCCCCACGGCCCGGAGGTGCTGCCCTTCAGCACTGGCCAGCTGGCCAAGCAGATGCGCAGGCTCGTGAGCGCCCAGCCCTTGGGCCTGGCCGAGCTCATCGCGTCGCGGATGATCCTCGACTCCTCTGCCAACCGGCTTGCGGCGCGGCTGCACACCCCCGAGGAGCTGGCCGAGATGGAGCGCGCGATCGAGGTGATGCGCACTGCGACCGACGAGGGCTACCAAGCCTTCAGCGAAGCCGACTTCGCCTTCCACGAGGCGATCGCCCGGGCCAGCCGCAACACGCTGATCCAGGTCTCCAACCAGGTGGTGCGCGACACGGTGCTGGGGCTCATCTCGGACAAGATCGCGCACGCACGCAACGCCAAGGCGCTGATGCGGACGTCCCTGGCCCACCACGAAGAGGTGTTGGACGCCATCCGCGACCGCGACGGCGAGGCGGCCTCCCGTGCCTCCAAGCGCAGCCTCTACGACTACTACGCGGGGTACCTCCCCAAGAACGCCCGCGAACCGCTGCTCGCCCTGCTCGACGACGACTGACCCGGCGGCCCGGCGTGGCGCGCTCCTGCACCCCCACCGGCTGCCGCGCTCATGCCGTCGCCTCGGCAGCACCACTGGGACCGAGCAGAAGGTAGCCCTGCGCGGCCAGTGCCACGACCATGGCCACCCACTTTGCCGCCGGCAGCTCCACGGCATACCTGAAGCGGTCCACCAGGACCAGGCCGACCTGGAGGACCACCACCCAGCCCATGGTGACGACGGCGAGCTCGGCGTACTGCAGGGACGAGGCATAGACCCACCACAGGACGACGAACGTCGTGATGCCGGCGGCGAGCGGGAGGAGGTCGCGGCTCTGGGCCCACTCCTTGGCGGCGACGGCGCCCACGAGGTCGAGACCCGCGAGGGCGACCATCGCGATGGTTGCGACGAGCGGTGCCGGCCAGGCGGCCGGGGCTCGGACCATGGGGACGAGGTCGAGGGAGTACATGGGGGATTCCTTGGTCTTGTGGGGGCCGTTGCGCGCGACCTCTTCCAGGACACTCCCGTGTCCACGGCGTGGCATCGGTGCTTTCACCGATTTGCCCGAGGGGGGCCCCGACGGGTGTCACGCCGCCCGCCTCGGCGCCTCGCCGAGCCGCCAGGTCGGCGCTGCAACGCGCCCGGCCGGCATACCGCTCGCATCCGCCGCGCCGGCCTCTGACCTGCGCGTTAAGGTCCGTCCATGGCCAGGCTGCGCACCGTCTCCCCGAACGCTCGGGGCTGGACCCGCCGACGCGCGGGCAAGGGCTTTGTCTACCTCGACGCGAACGGGGAGCGGCTGCCCGCCGAGGAGGTCGAGCGCATCCGCTCCCTCGCGATCCCCCCGGCGTGGAAGGAGGTGTGGATCTGCCCCTACCCCAGCGGTCACATCCAGGCCGTGGGCACCGACGACGCGGGCCGGCGGCAGTACCTCTACCACCCGGACTGGCGGGTCAAGCGCGACCAGATGAAGTTCGACCGGGTCGCGGAGGCCGCCCGCAAGCTCCCTCGCGCCCGGCGTGAGGTGCTGGCCCACCTGGGTCTCGAGGGCATGCCGCTGGAACGGGCCAGCGCGGCGGCGGTGCGCCTGCTGGACCTGGGCTACTTCCGCATCGGCAGCGACGCCTACACCGACACCAACGGCTCCTTCGGCCTGACGACGCTGGAGCGCCGGCACGTGCGGTGCCGCAGCCAGCGCCTCGTCTTCTCGTTCACCGGGAAGTCGGGCATCGAGCACACCATCGAGATCGATGACGACGACGTGCGGGCGGCGCTGGACCGGATGCGGCGGCGACGCGGCGGCGGCGACCGCCTTCTGGCGTACCAGAACTCACGCCGGTGGACCCCGCTCGACGCCCCGACGGTGAACGTCTACCTCAGGGAGCTGCTCGGCGGCGACCTGACCGCCAAGGACTTCCGCACCTGGCACGCCACGGTGCTGGCCGCCACAGCCCTGGCCATGTCGGACGAGCCCGGGGACACGAAGCGGTCGCGCCAGCGCGCCGTCAAGGCGGCCGTCCAGGAGGTCGCCGACTACCTGGGCAACACCCCGACCATCGCCAAGAACTCCTACATCGACCCGCGGGTCATCGACCTCTACGAGGACGGGACGACCATCGCGAGCGTGGCGCGCAAGCAGCACAGGTCCGCCGACGTGCGCCAGGCCGAGCTGGAGCGAGCGGTCCTGAGGATGCTGGCCGAGGCCCCCGACTCATTCAGCCGGGTCTCCCGCCGCAAGGCCGGATAGGAGCTCAGGGACGCCCGGCGGCGTCCGGCAAAGTGGCGCAGTAGGCCGCCACCCGGCCTGCCCCTCCCGCAGCGCGGGCCAGGTGGCGGAACGCCTCTGCGGCGGCCATGTCGTCGCCGCGCTGCACGGACCGGTCGAACGCCGTGCACAGCCTGTAGGCCGCTGGCGCCTGGACCTCGGGGGCGACCGCGGTCGTGGGTGGTGCGGCGGCAATGGCCGGTCCGGCGTGGGCCTGGTCGGCGTTGGCCAGGTCTGCTTGCGCCTGAGTGGCGTGGGTGCCGTCGTTCAGCAGCCCGATGTAAGCGGCCGTGCCCACGCCGACGAGCGCCATGGCTGCGCAGAACAGGGTGATGGCCACCCTGGCCTGGGACGTGCCGCCAGCGACCAGGAGCCTCCGCCTGGCTGGGCCGGCACCTGGCCGCCTCGGCGCCAGCGGCACGACGTTGCGCCCACGTGCCAGCACGCGCGCCGGCGACGGGCCGCCGTCACTCTGGGCCGGTGAGATCACGTCAGGCAGCGCCTCAGCCCCGTCCGCCGGCGGGTTCTGCACCTGGCCGCGGAAGTGCAGCAGTCTGCCCCCCACACTCGGCGGCGGCGCCTCCACCCTCACGAGCCGAGTATCCCTTCTCGCAGGGCGGCTTCGCCGTCATTTGGGCAGGTCTGCGTCCCGGATGCCCCTGTGCGGCTCAATCGCGGTCGGACACAGCCATTTCGCCCAGGATCGACCACCGTGTGCCGTCAACGGTGGCGTTGACGATCTTCGGGGTCGCGGCGAGGTACTGCGGCAGCTCTGAGATGGCCTGCTGGAAGTGCGCCGACTGCACGTGGGACCCGCCCGCCGCCTCGTCACGGAAGGCCTCGACCAGGACGTACTCAGTCGGGTCGTCGAGGCTGCGCGACCAGTCGAACCACAGGCACCCCTCCTCCGCCCGGGTGGCGTCGGTGAACGCCCGGGAGAGCTCGGGCCAGCGTTCTGCGTGCTGGGGCAGGACGGGGAACTTCGCGGTGATGAAGATCAAGGGGCGCTCCTCAACGTGGTGGGCGTCCATCGTCCCATCAGGGACCGGAACGACAGCGGCGGGTATGCCGGGTGGTCGCCGGCATACCCGCCGCTCAGTGCTGCTCGTCAGACCTCAGTGGCGGTGGCTGCCGCTCTTGCCGTGGGATTTCACCGTTGCGCCCGACGCCCCGGACTTGTGCTGCGTGTGGCTGCTGGTCGCGGGCTTCTCGTGCTTGGGCTTGTCGGTCGGCCTGCCGCTCGGATGGGTGGCGCCGCTGTCGGCGTCCTCACCGGTCGCCTTGGCGTCGCCGGAGGGGTGCTCGACGTCGGCGCAGTAGGCCTCGACCTTGTCCTCGCCGCCGGCGGCCTCGGTCAGGTTGCGGAAGGCGACGGAGCGCTCCGCTGCCTGCCCCTTGTCCCCTGCGTGGCTGTAGGCGTTGCAGAGACCGAACGCGGCCGGTCCAGTGGCGTCCGGGCCCACGGCGTGCGCCGGGGCGCTCCTCCGGGTCTCGGAGTCCTCGGTCTTCGTGGCGTCCGAGTCGGACTCGGTCGAGTCGTCGGTCCGGGTCTCGGCGGGCTCCGTCGCCTCGGTGCTGTCCTCGGTCTCGTCGCCCTCGTCGGAGACCGGCGGTGCGCCGACCTGGTGGGCGACGTGCTGGGCGCTGTCAGGAAGGGAGCCGGTCATGGCGGCCGCACTCAGGCCTCCGAGGCTGAGCGTCGCAGCGGCAGCGGCGATGCCCAACCGGGCGCCGAGGGTGGAAGGGCTCACGGGTCGTCTCCTCTTCAAGCGGGAACAGGTCGATGACTCGGGAAACGCCTCGCGGAAGCCAGCCAGCGCTTCCTGCTCGCCGCGCAGCTCGGCGTCGGTCGCCGGCGCGAGCGCGGCAGCCGAGACGAGCCGGATGGCGTGCTCGAGCTGCCCGGCAGGTGACAGGCCGCTCTCAGGTTCGGGCAACCCCGCGTGGCCGCCCCGGGGGTGAGGGCGGCCACGCGTGCTGGACCACGGTGTGTTTCCCATGTCACTGAGAGAAGCGTCAGCGGGGCTCACAGCGTTACACCGGCCGGGGACAGCTGTCCGGCCAGCCGCTTGAGGCCGCGGTGGGCGGCCACTCGGACGGCGCCGGGGCTGGTGCCGGTGATGTTTGCGATGGTGTCGGTGGCGAGGCCTGCGACGAGCCGCAGCATGAGCACCTCGGCCTGCTGCGGCGGGAGTCGGCGGATGGCGGCCAGCGTCTCGTCCAGGGCGAGCCGGGCAAGTACCAGCTCTTCCGGGTCACTGGCGGGGACGGTCAGGGCGTCGAGCGAGAGCACCTCGGACAGGTCCTCGACCGGGATGTCCCGATCCCTGGCGCGGCGGCGACCGTCGTCGATCGCCCGTCGCCGGGCCGTGGCGAACAGCCAGGCGCGCCAGTCGCGCTCCTCCCCCCGGAAGCGGCGCAGGCCGCGGACGACGCTGGCCCAGGTCTCGGCCGCCACGTCCTCGGGGTCGCCGCTGGAGACCACCCTGAGATAGCGCAGCAGGGGTGGGTTGCCGTCCCGCCAGAGCCGCGCGTAGGCACCCTCGTCCCCCTGTTGCGCAGCAGCCAGGACACCAGCGAAGTCTGCGCCGATCACGCCGCCGAGTATTCACGGTGCGCGGCTGCCCTCGCCTCGACCGAACGGACGATACGGGCGAAGCGGACGAGCGGCCCCAACCGGATCAGCCGAGCGCGTGTCGGGTGTGACTGGAGTGACCAGTGGGGGGTCAGCCGTTTGGCCATGAATGGCGCCATGGGCGCTCAGATGCTTGCGCCCGTGGAAGGCTCCTCCCCGCGACGGCCGAAGGCCGACGCACCCCCCGACCCCCACCCCGACTGCCACTGGACTGTCCCGATGAGACTGATCTCCGCCGCCCTTGCCGTCGCCCTGACCCCCGTCTTCGTCGCCCTGCCGACCGTCTCCTTTGCCGCCTCCGACCCGGCGCGGCCGGTGTCCCCCAAGGTGAGCAGCGTGGCGATCAGCGGCGTCGACACCGCGGCCCTGCACACGGCTCCAGCCGGCGTGCCCGCGGCCGTCGAGCCGGAGGTGCTCACGTCGGAGCGTGCCACCGCCCCCTTCACGGTCGCCGGTGTCTCGTGGGCCCACACCAGCAGCCTCGGCGCACAGGACGTCAGCGTCCGGGTGCGCGTGAGGGAGAGCAGCGGGTGGACGTCCTGGCAGACCCTCACCGTCCCCGACGGGGGCCCTGACGCGACCACCGGAGAGGCCGCCAAGGCGCGGGTCGGCACGGCACCGCTGGTCACCCCGGGGGCGACGGCGATCCAGGTGCGCGTCGACACCTCCACCGGCGCCACCCCCGCGGACCTGAGGGTCACCACGATCGACCCGGGCACCTCGCCCGCCGACGACGACCTGAACCGTCCGGCCCCGGCCGCGAGCGCCGATGCGGCCGCCCTGCAGCCCACGATCATCACCCGGGCCCAGTGGGGTGCCGATGAGAGCCTGCGCGGGTCCACCACGCTGAGCAGCACGATCAAGGCGATCACGATCCACCACACGGCGAGCACCAACGACTACACGCAGGCCACGACCGCGGCCCAGATCCGCGGCATCTACGCCTACGACACCAAGGGCCTCGGCTGGTCGGACATCGCCTACAACTTCCTCGTCGACAAGTGGGGCAGGATCTACGAGGGACGGGCCGGCTCGATCACCAAGCCGGTGCGCGGCGCCCACGCGATGGGCTTCAACACCGACACCATGGGCGTCGCGGCCCTCGGCAACTACGAGACGGCGGCCGCACCGAGCGTCATGGTCGACGCGCTGGCCAAGGTCGCCGGCTGGAAGCTGTCGCAGTACGGCGTCAACCCCGCCGGCAAGGCGACCCTGACCTCCCAGGGCGGCACGGGCACCAAGTACGCCGCGGGGGTGACCGTCAGCCTCGACGCGGTCCACGCGCACCAGAACACCTCGTACACGCTCTGCCCAGGCAAGTACCTCTACCCGCAGATGGCGACGATCCGCTCCAAGGCGGCGTCGTACGCTACGACCTCCTCCACAACGGTGGCGCCGCCGGTCTCCACGGCCGGGCTGTACGCGGCATACGGCTCGCTCACCCTCAAGGTCGGCTCCACCGGCAACGCCGTGCGCGACCTGCAGCTCGAGCTCAACCGCCGCGGCTTCAACGTCGGCACCGCGGACGGCGACTTCGGCCCGATGACGACCACCGGCGTGACGGCCTTCCAGAAGTCCGCACAGCTCGCAGCCACCGGGGTCGTCGCGTCGAACGACTGGAAGGCGCTCTCGGGCCTGGCCTACACCCGCCTGACGACCGGGCCGGTCACCGCCGTCCCCGGCTTCACCGCCGATGGCCGCGGCGACGTCCTGGGCCGCATCGCCACCGGCGACCTGTACTACTACCCCGGCGGGGTCGGCACCATCGGGAACCCGGTGCGGGTGACGACGGGCTGGAACGCCTTCGACATCGTCTTCTCCCCCGGCGACTTCAACGGCGACGGACTCGCCGACCTGGTCGCGCGCAGGAGCACCGGCTACCTCTACCTCTACCCGGGCAACGGCAAGGGCGGCCTGAGCACCACCACGAAGACCATCGGCAGTGGCTGGGGGGTCTTCACGGACATCACCGGTCCCGGCGACTGGAACGGGGACGGGAAGCCGGACCTGCTGGCCCGCAAGGCCAACGGCGACCTCTTCCTCTACGCGGGCAACGGTATTGGCGGCTTCGCCGCATCGGGCCTGCGCGTCGGCACGGGCTGGAACATCTTCACCCAGCTGACCACCCCAGGTGACTTCACCGGGGACGGCCACGCCGACCTCGTCGGCCGCACCGCCGCCGGCGTGCTCTACCTGTACGCCGGCACGGGCACCGGCGACGGCTACCAGCCGGGCAAGGTCATCGGCCGCGGGTGGCAGGTGTTCAACACGGTGCTGTCCACGGGTGACCTGACCGGTGACCACCTCTCGGACCTGGTCGCGCGCACGACGGCGGGCAACAACTACCTGTATGCCGGCAACGGCCGCGGCGGGTTCGCCGCCGGCGCCAAGGCGATCACCGTCCCCTGGGGAGCGACCACCCGCCTGTTCGGCGTCCGCTGAGCGTCCGGCCGTCGAGGTAGGCGGCCGGCGCTCCGCAGCCCGACGCGGCCCCACCTGGCTGGGCCGCGTTGGGGAGAGCCCACGTCGCCTTGTTTCTGGCGACGTAGACGACGATCGCCCCGGTAGCGGCCCCCCACCGGGCTTCCCGACCGCCGCCATCCACCAGGACTGAGCCGGGTGCCGTCCCTCCAGGACTGGCCGAGGCACAAAAGCGAAGGGCGGGTATGCCGGTGGCTACCGGCATACCCGCCCTTGTC